>JAIETO010000108.1 GCA_019745005.1 Burkholderiaceae bacterium | reverse complement strand
CGTCAGCCCCCATAGAATCAGGGAGACGATGCCAAAAATATTCGAAGGGTTCAACGCCAAGCCATATTCTTTTGAGAATATTTCCTTCATTGTATAAAGTGGGCTTGTTCCGATGTCGCCATAAACGATGCCGATTGCGGCGACAGTGAGTGCAGCGACGCTGCTTTTTGTATGAGTATTAGCCAAGTGCTTACCTTGTGGTGATTGGTGCATTGCACAATAGGTCATCGCGGCGTGTAATTCAAGAGTGAAAATTGAATAAATTTAACCGATGATCGAGACGCAACAGTTCCACCCAAGATTGTACGACTCTACTTGCAAAGCATCAAAAAAAGGTCTATTGCAAGGCATCAAAAAGATCCACGTAGGTCTTTTGTTTCTTTATTTGCCAATATGCTCATAAACCAAAAGGTGCCAGCGCGCATATTTCTTCAACCAAGAACGACTAAGGAAACGCTGATTAAGGGACCCCAGCGACCAAAGTTTGATCGCTGGGTCACTAAATCTTCATTTACTCACTTTCAAAAAACCAACTCTGTTTTGTTGCATTTACTCGTCTAGCGTCCAAACATATTGGATTTTCATCCACGCCACTTCGGCGACGCCGTCTGTTTTGGCTGGGATGAATTTACATAAACTCAAGCCTAGGCGCGCTGCCTTATCCAACACTTTTGAACCGCTCGACTTCTCCACGAGTGCGTCGATCACTTTTCCATCCGTACCGATTTTCATAGCGAGAGAAACCACACCGCTCTCCCCAATGCGAATCGCACTTAAAGGGTAGGCGGGTTTTTCACAGGCACGCGCATCAACGACTGCTGGTGTATGTACAGCGGTATGAATCGGTAGATCACCATTTCCGCCTGCCTCGTTTGACGCCGTTCCACTAGGGCCTGTTTTTGTTCCGGTTTCTGAATCTTTGCCAATTGCTGGGGGAGTCGATACCACTTTGGTAGCGTCATCGTTGTCAATGCGTGGAAGAGGAATCGTTGTTTCCGGCAAAGGCAAGTCACGTTTTGGCAAGGGGTCAAGGTCAACGATCGGCTTCGTTTTTGGCGCTTCGAACGTCACTGGAATCGGATCAAAGCGAACTGGAACCTTGGGTCCCGCCCCGTTTAAAACCACGAATAAGACAACAAGATGCAAGGACAGCACCAACACAAATTGCTGAAGACGCGCCGCTTTACTGTGTTTCCCATTTGAGAAATTCATTTCGATCCCCTTTTAAAAGTAAATACCCCTGCCACCAAAATCTGAGTCGTCGTCAAAAAACAAATTAAAAAAGTCTAAATTTCATCTTTAAAGCGTCCACAAGAACGCTCAAGGAAAATATTAAGTACTAAAAATACTTTTTACAAGCATTATTTTTACACATTAAAAGAATTAAATTTTACATTCAAAACCATATACAATTGAAACTTGGTGAAATTGATTTCCCAAAATCAACCCAAAATTATTGGAACTTCAACGAAAAAACACACATAAACCTTAATAAAACAAAAATTGGCACATGGGCTTACGTATTTAACGTAAAATTTCTACATCCTAAATTCAGATTAATTACTTAAACATGAGTAAATCGCAAGAAAAGAAAATACGTGTGCTATTGGCGGACGATCACCCCATCGTCATGACTGGGTTCGCCATGTCATTAGAAAGCGAAGGAATTGAGGTGGTTGGGCAGGTAAAAACGCCACAAGACGCATTAGCGCAATACGCACTTTTGCGCCCGGATGTCTTCATTCTGGATATTCGGTTTGGTGCAGAACTGACCGGGCTAGACGTGGCGCGCGAAATTTTTGAGCACGAGCCCAATGCACGAATTATTTTTCTCAGTCAATTTGATCAAGACGCACTGATTAAAGAAACCTACAAACTAGGCGGGCGAGCATTTATCACAAAAGATTGCGACCCTGCCGACTTAGCGGGCGCCGTGCGGCGGGCGTTTGCGGGGGAACTGTATTTCTTGCCTGTGATTGCCGAACGCCTCGCAAATTTGTCTGTGCGTGGTGACGGCTCGCCGCAGTCAAAGTTAGATGAACGCGGATTAGAAATTTTTCGCTTAATGGCAGACGGACTCACCAACGCCGAGATCGCCGAAAAACTCGATCTCTCGCTCAAGACCATTAGCAATATCAGCCAACTCATCAAAGATACTCTTGGCGTGCATCGCCCTGCTTTACTCACCAAACTCGCGGTGAAACACGGCCTGATTGAGCCCTGACGTGGAGCCCGTTTACCGACAGGCAAATTTTTTGCAGCGCTTTGCTAGCTTGTTGGTGGCGCGATTTCATGCGCTGTCATGGAAGCATTGGACAATCGCCACACGGCTTCTTTTTGTCGCGCTTTTTCCCATCACTTATTTTTTTATTTCGGTGGTGTCCTATTCCTACTACTCACGAATCAGTGAGGTAGAACAAGAACTTGCAGAGCGAGGCAAAAGCATTGCCACTGCGATTGCTGAGGGTGCGGAATATCATTTAGCCGCTGGCCACTTAGGCGAACTCAACTCCAACATCAATAGCATCGCGCAAACTGACGAAAATATTTATCGCATCGATATCCTCGATACAGAGCGTCACGTGCTGACCCAGTCGACTGTCTCAACAAAAAACTTACCGCAACATCGCAGTATTGAAGCCATCATAAAAAAGCCGGTGGTTTGGATTTATTTGTTATCCCCAGAAAGCAAATCAAGCAGCAACGCGAACGAGCCTCATAAAAACCATCATCAAGCAGAAATTTTAGGCGCGGTTCGTGTAACCATGAGCGCTACCCCTGCTTTGAAAAAACAGACGGGTCGCTTTTATGTTGAAGCGGCGCTCGCACTGCTGGCTTTATTCGTGAGCGGGCTGCTGGGTCACTTTCTTGCACGCAGCCTCAATTCGCCTTTGCGCACCTCAATGAAAGCACTGCATGCGATTGAACTAGGCAACTATTCGCTTCAATTACCGATTACCGCCGGCGGCGAAATTGGACAATTGCAGGACTCAATTAACAAGATGGCAGTCAGTCTGCTTGAATCTAAGCATGACCTAGAAGAAAAAGTCCAAGCGCGCACCGTAGAGCTGACAATTTCACGCAACGCCGCACTCAAAGCGGACGCCGAGAAACGTCGCTTGATTCAACAAATTCAAACGATTATTGAAGAAGAGCGGAAAAGTATTGCAATTGAAATTCATGACGAACTCAATGCCTCACTGATTGCCGCACGTTTAGATTCTCAGCGCATCCTGCACTTACTAGAAAAGACGAGCGCGCCGGATGCACTCTTGCAACGTGACCAGCAAATCCAAGAAAAGGCGAGAGCCATCATCAAAACCCTACTCGACTTGTATGCCAACGGGCGCAAACTCGTGCGTCGCCTGCGGCCTGAAGTGTTGGAGCTACTAGGCTTGGAAGGCGCGCTAGACGAGATGTTGCGGCACTATCAAAGCGAACAATGCCGTTTTACATTGCATGTAGATGGCGATTTTTCTGGCCTCACGCAGAACATGTCAATTTCAATCTACCGGATTGTGCAAGAAGCCTTATCCAACATCATCAAACATGCGCAAGCGAGCGATGTGGCTATCAACCTACAGCTTGCGCAAAGTGTGCATGAATTGCGTCTTGAGTTGAAAGACAACGGGATTGGATTTGACGCCACGGTGCCAGTTACGGGAATGGGTTTGATGGGCATGCGCGAGCGCGCCCTTGCTTTAGATGGAACGATTCAAATCGATTCAACAAACCAACATGGCACGTCGATTGTCATTCGCATTCCCATGCCCAGCGGAACGCAAATCGCCGACACAGAAACCTAAGCTCGACTTCTGCTTGCGGCAAAAAAGCATAGTTACTCGTCGATCTGAGGTAAGGCGATGGTTCTTAATTGAAAGCGCCCGTCATTATTAAATAACCAGGTTTCGGTAAGGTCGATTTTTCCATTTTGTACGAGCTGTATTGCTGGACGAGGAAAGGGCGCGGCATTGGCAATGCTAGTAAGCGCCGTTGCTTCTGCCCCTTTGTCGCGATTGGTGCGCACAATTTCTTTTTGCAGCAACTTGCCATCGGCACTAATGCTGAACTTCAACACGATCACGGCGCGCAACAAAGCTTGTGGTCGTTCCGTGTAAATAAACGCCAAATTGTTTTGCGAAATATGCCGCGCGATTTCGCGCTTGTAGGCATCTGCCGTGGCGGCGTAGGATTGAGTCACTTTCGGTTCAGCCTTTGGTTGGGCAACAGGTTTTTCTCGTTTTGGCTCTGGAGCGGGCGGAGGCGCCACGGGTGGCGATGTGCATGCCGCGACAAGCATCAGCGGTAAGAGGAGAAGCGCTTGATATTTCATTCTAGCTTTCCTTGCTAAGTCAGCAAACCTAAATGCCGATAAAAATTATAAAAAAGCGGGAGTATATAAAAATTTACTATACTTTGCGCTTTAAATTAAAGCGTATTGAAGATTTACTTATATGAGTATGTGCTTTAAGCGATACACCGTTTTGCGGATCACTGCTTTACTCTAACGCGCTAATCGACACCCAAAATTCAAGTACCGCAGACACAAACACACTTCAATCTAAACCTGAAATGTTTTCATGTGGAAAATTATTGCAAATTGAAACAATTTTTTTTAGAACTTACGCAAAATTGCGTTTGCTAGACGCAAAGCCGCAGACAGACCAAACGGTACAGCGAGGCAAAACAACAAAGCCAACGTCTGTTTTGCGTATGTCTTATTGTTTTGATTGATGACTGAATTTCCATGTCCAATCACAAACGCTTACGTCCAGATTTCCACTAGCCTGATTCTTTTTTTTTGGGGGAATCGCAGGTGAATGTTGGTTTGGCAAGTACCATATTCTTCAAGCAATGGGTACAGCCACCACAACGACAATTGTGTACCTAGCACCAGAGTGATGTGCGGCGCTTCTGGTGCAAATGAGGCTTGCTTAGACCTCATCGACCTCTGGCAGTGTCAATCGTCCAGTATGGTAATCGTACTCGTAAACCTCACCATAACGTCCCCACTCCACCGCGATTTCAAGTACGCGTTTGGCTTCCTCGGCTTCCATAAACTCTTCTAGTAATTTAAGGAAGTTTTGTTCTGGCAGACTTCCTGCACTATCGCTTTCAAGGTTTCGTCTGATATGCGCGGCGAGCGGCACGTGAGTCAGTAATTGTTGTCCGAAAATCTCTTGGCGCAAGGTTTGGTCCCCTTCCACATAATGCTTACCTAATGCGCTTAATAAAATATCGCCTTTCTCAATTACGGCAAGACCAAGCAAGCCCAATGCTTCATAAGTGGGGAACAACTCTTCATCTGAAAGCTCGGATTCTTCTGCAATTTTTGGCAAATCTGCGCGTCCAAAAAATGGCGAATCGGCGAGGAGGTCTAACACACCCTCAATCCGACTCACATCCGTGTCGGGTAAGCGATAACCCAAGTGCTTATGGCTGGCCTCACTGGCATTGGTTTCTTGGACGGGGCGCATCGTCATCAAGCCATATACCTCATCAATTAAGGCGCGTACCTCACTTGAATCGACATTTCGCGGGCGCGGCAAATCAATATGTACTTCACAGCGAATTCGCCCTGGATCACTCGACAAAATAATGATGCGGTCCGCCATCATGACGGCTTCTTCAATATTGTGAGAGACGATAAGAATGCCCTTGGTTGGAATACGTTTTTGATCCCAAAGCTCAAGCATGTCGTTGCGCAAGGTTTCGCCGGTAAGCACATCGAGCGCAGAAAATGCTTCATCCATGAGCAAAATATCTGGGTTCGTGACCAATGCACGGGCGATTCCCACCCTCTGCTTCATCCCGCCGGACAGCTCGCGCGGTAAGGCGCCGCCAAATCCTGCTAAGCCTATCAATTCCAAAACCGCATCGGCTCTATCGCTGCGTTCTTGCGGCGGCACACCTTGGGCTTCTAAGCCGAGTTCCACATTCTGTTGCACTGTTAGCCAAGGGAATAAGGCAAACGACTGAAACACCATCGCAATGCCCGCAACAGGTCCATAAATGGCTTGGTCGCGGTAGCTTAGTTTGCCCGTATCGGCAGAGATCAAGCCAGCCATAATTCGCAGCAAAGTGGATTTGCCCGAACCTGACTTACCTAACAAAGCAACGATTTCGCCGTCTTGTAAATTGAAATCAAGCTTATCCAAAATAAGCCGTGCTTTACCATCGGCCGCTTTGAAGGATTTCGCCACTTGGCTCAGTTCAATAAGATTTTGCGCCATTTTTTTCCCTTGTTGTTACGTGCTCTTTACAAGGCAACGCTCTTGTAAGTTTGCTGCGTTCTCGTTAGCTTGATTTATCTTCCGCTAGCACATAAAGCTTGCGCCAAAAAAATCGATTCAATAGCATCACAAAAATGCACATGACAGAAATGCCTAGCGCAATGCGATGGAAATCACCCACTTCCGTCATTTGCTTAATGTAACTTCCTATGCCGTCCGCCACTAAAGTCGTTTTCCCCCAAGTCACATATTCCGCAACGATACTGGCGTTCCATGAGCCACCGCTGGCAGTGATCGCGCCAGTGATATAACTTGGAAAGATAGCCGGTAAGTACACCCGCTTCCATTTCAGCCAACCTTTTAGCCCCAAATTATCCGCTGCTAAACGTAACTCGTTCGGTATCGTTGCTGCACCCGCCACCACGTTGAACAGGATGTACCACTGAGTGCCAAACACCATTAGTGGACTCAACCAGATATTCGGCGTCAGGTCAAAATACAAAACCACAAACACGACCAAGGGGAACATCAAGTTGACGGGAAATGCCGCCAAAAATTGCGCCAGCCCTTGTACCTTTTGCGAGTACTTAGGGCGTAAGCCTATCCAAACGGCAATCGGCACCCAAATGACCGAAGCCAACGCGATCAACAACATCACACGAATCAGTGTAATTGCACCAAGCCCGACAACGTGCAGTACCTCTGACCATCCCACGTCGCTATGCACAAAACTAATTAAGCGATACAGCGCAAGTGCTGCGCCAAGTGCGAACACCAAGTCCCAAACGGTCGACCAAATTGGACTTCGCAGCGCCACCTTTGCCTGCAAAGAGGTGCCGTCGTGCCGATTGGCAAACCAACCCAACGCGCGACTTAGCCACGTCCAAAATTTCTCGGTCCACGCACGAAACAAAACGCTGCTGCGCATCCAATCTAACAACCACGATTGCTGTGCCGTCTCAGATTGCGATTCTTCGAAGCGAAATTTATCTGCCCATGCCAATAAAGGGCGAAAAAATAACTGGTCGTATAGGGCAATGCCTGCGAGCATGGCAACAATGGCCCACGCAATTGCGACACCATTTCTAGCCTCGATTGCAACGGCAATATACGAGCCGATTCCCGGCAGTTTGATGTCTTGCCCAGCCACTGAGATTGCTTCAGCAGCGACCAAAAAAAACCATCCGCCCGACATCGACATCATCATGTTCCATAGCAGACCCGGCATAGCAAAGGGCAGCTCCAAGCGCCAAAAACGCTGCCAGCTAGAAAGCCGAAAAATTCGTGAGGCCTCATGCAACTCCGGTGGTACAGTACGCATCGATTGATACAAACTAAATGCCATGTTCCATGCCTGCGACGTGAAAATCGCAAAAATGGCGGCGCATTCTACGCCCAATAAATTACCGGGAAAAAGTGCAATAAATGGTGCAATGGCAATCGCTTGGAACCCCAAAATCGGCACTGACTGCAAAATGTCCAAAGCAGGAATCATGAGCTTTTCAGCCGTGACGTACTTCACCGCAATCGCCGCAAAAATCAAGCTAAACAGCAAGGAAAAACCAAGTGCCGTAAACATGCGCAAAATAGTGCGCAGCAAATAATAAGGAAGATAAATAGGATCAAGGGAGATATTCAAGGTCTCGCCAACGGCAAACGGTCGACTCATTTGCATCGCTGCAAAGCCAACTAAGGTGATGAGTGCCAAAACGAGTGGCAACAAAATCCAATCCCACCGATTCGGGCTGGTGAATTTTGAGAAACTCGCACGCTTTTGCAAGCTAAATAGCTCAAACATTGGTCGTATCCCTTAAAAAAGGAACTTTACGTTTTGTGCGATATTTGAATAACACGAACATCCCCTTGTTGTGCACGTTTTTGCTCTTGCAAGTGCAAAAACACGCTACAAACCGCCGCGAATTAGATTTGCCTAGGCAAACAAATCCATCGGTAAGTTAAGAATCAATTTGGGGTGGTGACGCTAAAGTAAATGGAACATTCACTTCACGCTGATTGACACCGCTACCCGCCAATTTTGTATTGGCCATGTAGCAGCAATAAGATGCAATTACATAGCCATGGTGTGGTCGAAATGGGCTCGACAACTATAACTGTCCACAGACTGTGCTCCATAAAAGAGAAGCCTGCACTGTAGCACAGGGGAAGTCGTGCGATCAATCAATTTGCTAGGCGATTTAGGTAGATGCTTTAAACGAATTTGGCGGGAAAATTTGAAACGAACATCAGCACGCCTTGGATGTTCAAGGTTTGACAGGCGTTGCGCGTTTGGCTAAGTCTTGCGCAATACTTTTTTGTTCATAATGCAGGGCAAAGTCATAAGCAGTCATGCCGGCGTCATTGCGTGCTTGCAAGTTAGCACCTCTTTCAATCAAAACACTCACGGCTTTATTACGCCCGCTGCTAACTGCCATCATGAGCGGCGTGGTGCGATTCGGCGAGATCGCGTCGATTTGTGCCTCGTGATCTAGCAAGTAAGCAATAATTTCTGGCTGTCCCGCCGCTGCCGCGTAATGCAGCGCTGTCCAGCCCGAACGATGAACTTTGGCACCCGCTGAAATCAAGCTTTTCACTGCCTCAAAATTGGCCAGATAACTTGCCAGCATCAGCGCTGTATCACCGTTCGCTGCGCCTGCTTCAAGCTTGATGTCCGGATGCTGTAAAAGTGTGGCGAAAACGCGCATCGAGTTTTCACGCAGGGCAATCATTAAGGCAGTTTCGCCGCGTTCTTCTTCAATCGAATTCGGATCGATACCGCGCTGAAGCATGAGTGCGACGCGCTTCTCATCATTGAATTTAACGGCATAAATGAAGTCATCATACGCGCCAGCCCAGCTAAGCGAAGTCAGACCGCCCAAGACAAGGAATAGATTAATTGCTAGAAATCTCTTTGAAAAGGTCGAAAAGTTCATTGCCAATTCTCCGTTAAAAAACCGCTGCAAGGCGGCCGTGCGCCATCAAATTTCGTATCGAGAAGCACAAGTTTTTTACATATTGCGCACAAAAAACCATAGGCGACAAAGACTATATACGACTGCTAAGTTTGATTAATTAAAAACAAAACTACGCAGCAAACTTGAAGAGATCAAAGAAATTTTTCGAGGTCGTCGTTTGCACTTCGGTCACGGATACCCCTTTCAAATCGGCCAAAAACTCGCCTACATGTTTTACCAATGCTGGCTCGTTCATTTTGCCACGGTGTGGCATCGGCGCGAGGTAGGGAGAATCCGTTTCGATCAGAATGCGATCAAGCGGCAAGGCTTTTGCTACTGCCTGTAAATCTTTTGCGCTCTTGAAAGTCAGGATGCCTGAAAAGGAAATATAAAAACCTAAGTCAACCGCAGCTAGCGCAACTTCCAGAGATTCAGTAAAGCAATGCATGACCCCAGCCACGCCTCCATCATTCACACCCGCGCCTTCGTCTTGAAGAATTTTGATGGTATCTTCGGCAGCAGCGCGGGTGTGAATAATCAAAGGCTTACGACAAAGACGCGAAGCGCGGATATGTTGCCGAAAGCGTTCACGCTGCCACTCCAAATCGCCCTTCAACCTAAAATAATCCAAGCCTGTTTCACCAATCGCAATAATTTTCGGATGCTGCGCAAGATTCACTAATTGCTCGGCGCTTGGCTCTTCGGTGTCCTCATAATCTGGATGAACACCTACGGAAGCAAATATATGCGCATGGTTCTCCGCCAAAGCTAAAACTTGCGGAAAATCTGCCAAATCAACGGACACGCACAAGGCATGGGTAACGCCGTTGCGTTCCATATTTTCCAAAAGCTCAGGCATTTTTTCCGCTAATTCAGGGAAATTAATGTGGCAGTGAGAGTCGATATACATAGGCTGAAAACACTAAAAATATGTGATCTGAAAAATGAAAGGCGGCGCATTTGCGCCCACCTACTGCGTCCATTTTTTATTTTTTTGCTTGAGAACCGATCAAATCAAGCACCGCCTGTGCCGAAAGGTGTGCCGTATCGCGCAGCAAGGATTGATGCATATCTGTAAAACGTTGCTTCAAGTTCTCTTGTAATTGGTCGTCGTGCAATTGCTGCCAAATGGCGTCTGCCAAAGCTTTCGGCGTTGCTGCACTCTGCAAAAACTCTGGAACCAGAAATTCCTGCGCCAAAATATTCGGTAGCCCAACCCAAGGCTGGTAGCCCATACGCTTTAAAACTTGCCATGAAGCCTCATTCATTTTATATGCGATGACCATGGGTTTTTTGAAAAGGGCGACTTCAAGTGTTGCCGTTCCGGAAGCCACCAAAACAGCGTTAGAGGCGGCAATGGCAAGGTGCGATTTGCCTTCCATTAATAGAACAGGTACACCCTCTAGACGTGCCGCAACAACTAAGCGTATATATTCTGCGCGTTGCCTTTGACCGACCATAGGTACCAGTATTTGCAAATGGGGGTCGCGCTCGCACAGAATTTTGGCGGCACCAATAAACGCTTCCGTATTATGTTTAATTTCTGATAAACGACTTCCCGGCATCACCGCCACCACCGTCGCGTCGTGCTCAATTCCGAGCTCATCGCGCGCAGCACGCATGTCGACCTGCATCGGAATCACCTCCGCCAAGGGGTGTCCAACATAGGTCGCGGGGATACCAACTTTTCGATAGATTTCCGCTTCAAAGGGGAAAATCACCAACATTTGACTGACCGCTTCGGCAATTTTTTTTATTCTGCCACCGCGCCAAGCCCAAATTGAGGGGCTGATGTAATGCATAGTCGGGATGCCAGCACGCTTGAGTTGTACTTCTAAATCAAGATTAAAATCTGGTGCATCCACGCCGATAAAGACGTTCGGTTTTTCGCGTAAGAGCTGCGCCAACAACTTCTTCCTGATGGTCGATATTTCTCTATAGTGTAAAAGCACCTCGAACAAGCCTCGCACCGAGAGTTTTTCCATAGGCCAATCGCTGACGAAGCCGTACTCCTGCATTTTTGGTCCACCAATGCCATGCATTAAGGCGTCAGGTAGTTCAGGGCGTAGCCCTGCGAGCAAGCGGCTCGCTAATAAATCGCCAGAAGTTTCCCCAGCGACCATTGCAATTACCGTTTGATTTGACACGTGGTTTGACTTAGATGTGGCGGCGAAATTACCGCAAAATACCGCGCGTGGTGGTATCTAGAAAAGTACGCATCGCTTGGACATGCGTCGCTTCGGCTTCGCTCAAGCTAAGGGTAAAGTTATCCAACTCTATTTTCGCTTGATCGAGGCTGAAACCAGATTTGTAGATAATCTTATAGGCTTGGCGCAATGCCGAAATCTGCTCGCGAGTAAATCCACGACGTTTTAAGCCCTCGACATTGATGCCGTGAGCCGCTGCTGGATTGCCGTTCAATAAGATAAATGGTGGAACATCTTGCGTCAGACTCGTACTCATGCCAACCATGGAGTGAGCGCCGATTTTACAGAACTGATGGGTATTCGAAAATCCACCCATGATCACCCAGTCACCAATATGTACGTGGCCCGCCAAGGCTGCGTTATTTGCAAAAATTGTGTGATTTCCCACTTGGCAATCGTGCGCGATGTGAACATACGCCATGATCCAATTATCGTTACCCAAACGAGTCACGCCAACATCTTGTACGGTGCCGCAATTAAACGTACAAAATTCGCGGATGACGTTTCGATCGCCAATCACAAGTTGTGTAGGCTCGTTCGCGTATTTTTTGTCTTGCGGAGCAGCACCGATCGAGGAGAATTGATAAAAAACATTATCTTTTCCAATGCTCGTATGCCCTTCTATGACGACATGCGGTCCAATTTTTGTGCCTGATGCAATTTGCACGTGTGGGCCAATGATCGAATACGCGCCAACCTCCACCGTGCTATCAAGTTGTGCACGTTGATCAACAATGGCGGTTGGATGGATCGACATCATTATTCGGTTGCGGCCGCATCAGCGGCAGGCGCAGTTGCCTCGCGCAAGGTACACATTAATTCTGCTTCCACTGCTAATTGCCCATCAACCGACCCCGTTGCTTTGTACTTCCAAATACCACGGGAATAACGTGTGATTTCAACCTCCATGCGTAACTGATCACCTGGTACCACTGGGCGCTTAAAACGCACACCATCAATCCCTAAAAAATAGACTAGTGTATTTTCATCAGGCTTCTGATTTTTGGTTAAGAAGGACAAGATCGCGGCCGTTTGCGCCATTGCTTCAATCATTAATACACCTGGCATGACGGGCTTGCTAGGGAAGTGTCCATTAAAAAACTCTTCGTTGGCAGTGACGTTTTTGATGGCGGTAATCCGTTTACCGCTTTCCCAATCAAGCACACGATCTACTAGCAACAACGGATAGCGGTGAGGTAAATATTGTTTTATTTGGGTGATATCGAGGCTATTCATAGTGACTTTTCTGAAAACGATTTGATGGATTTTTCAAGATGACGCAGTTTATCGCGAAGACTAGACAGATTGCGCAAAATAACCGCAGATTTTTCCCATTCTGCGTGTTTTGCCATCGGGTAAAAACCAGAATACTGTCCTGGCTCTAAAATAGATCTCGGAACAAGCGTGCCAGGTGAAATGTGCACATGATCGACGATGGTTAAATGCCCTGCGATCATTGCGGCACCGCCAAAAGTACAATATTTGCCAATCTTTGCACTACCGGCGACGCCGACACAGCCCGCCATAGCCGTATGCGCGCCAATATGGCAATTGTGACCTATTTGAATTTGGTTATCGAGTTTTACACCTTCTTCAATAATGGTATCAGCGAGCGCCCCTCGGTCTATACAGGTATTCGCGCCAATTTCGACATCATCACCGATGAGAACCCGCCCAGTTTGTGGAATTTTTATCCACTTGCCCTGCTCGTTCGCAAAGCCAAACCCATCTGCGCCAATTACCGCGCCAGCGTGCAAAATACAGCGCTTCCCTATCTCGCAATAGTCATACACTGTCACGTTGCTATGCAAAAGACTACCCGCACCGATCACCACACCACGCCCAATAACTACACCAGCTCGCACAACCACGCCCTCTTCAATCACGGCACCCGCTTCAATTACCGCGTGCGGTCCAACGCTAGCGCGTGGACTCACCGAGGCACTTGCGTGAACAAAAGCGGTGGGGTGAACGCCAAATTCTTCTTTAGGCGCGTTGAGATCGAAAAAATGCTGGGCTGCACGCGCAAAATAGACATAAGGATGCGGAGTAACGATGCGAGCGCCGGTGTAAATTTGACCGATCGCTTGATCATCCGCCTCAGATAAAATCAAGGCTGCCGCAATTGAGCTGCTTGCCTCAGAACGAAACTTCGCGTTCGATAAAAAACTCACCTGATCATCTTTTGCGTCCACAAGAGGGGCAATTCCGCACACCTCAATATCTGGGCTACCAATTAAATGACCGCCAAAGCGGTCAATCAAGTCACCCAATTTTACGCGTTGAACTTCCATAGATTACTTCGCGAGCGCTTTAAGAACCTTATCGGTGATGTCTATGCGCGGGTTGTAGTACACAGCGTCTTGCAAAACAACATCATACTTTTCTGCCTCGGCAATTTGTTTCACGATCTTGTAAGTACGGTCACCAATGGCTGAGATTTCTTCGTTCTTTCGTTGGCTTACGTCTTCATTGAAAATACGTTGCTTGCGTTTGAATTCTTGATCAAGTTCAGTCAACTCGCGTTGCCGCTTAATGCGGTCGGAGTCGGAAATAACCGACGCATCTTTGTCTAATTTTTCAGCTAAAAGCTTGATTTTTCCTGCCATATCCAGCAGTTCTTTGTTGCGCTTGGAGAATTCTTGTTCGATTTTTGCTTCTGCCTGTTTCGCCGGGTTTGACTCACGCATCACGCGCTGTGGATCAAAAATCGCGACGCGTGTTTCTTGCGCTTGGATAACACTGGTGCTTAGCAGGCTAAGCAAGCCCACCATCAGACTTAGAAATAATTTGGACATAGGTTTAATTTGACTCAAAATAATCTCCATGAAGCGAAACAAGGGCAATTAAAAACTATTTCCCAACTGGAATTGGAACTTCTGTGTTTTATCTTCGGGCTTCGCATTGAGGGCTTTGCCGATGCTTAGTTTTAAAGGCCCAACAGGTGATATCCAACTGATACCGATACCTGCAGCATACCTTAAATCCTTTGCCCTGACGCGCTGCCCTTCATCGAAAACATTTCCCCCGTCAAGATAGGTAAACCAGCGCAAGGACTTATCGGCACCAGGAAATGGCACTTGAATTTCCAAATTACCAAATAGCCGGGTCGAACCACCCAAAGAGTCGCCATTTTGATCTTTGCTACCCAAGGACGATGGCTCATATCCGCGCACCGAACCAATACCGCCGGCAAAGAAGTTTTTGAACAGGGGATAAGGTTTGCCTGCCAAGCCGTGTCCGTAATCAAATTCGCCATTCAATGCCAAGATGACCGAGCGGAACAATGGCCTAAAATATTGGTGCTGATAAATCGCACGATAGTACTTGAAGTCACCAATGGCGGTGAGTTCTAAATTCACGCGCTGATACTGCCCAATCGAGGGCGTAAT
>JAIETO010000257.1 GCA_019745005.1 Burkholderiaceae bacterium | reverse complement strand
CATCGTCGCAAATTCTAATGGAATATCTGGGATAAAAAAAGCCGCTGAGTAATCACCTAGCGGCTTTTTTAGAGTGACTTATTACTCTTTGTACATCCAAGAGCGTGTCATTGGGAACGGGTTTGCATTTTCACCTGTCAATTTGCAGCAGAGAATTTGATTTAGGTGCATCCAATTTTCATGGAATGCGTAGCCGCAACCTGTTAAATACACGCGCCAAATGCGGAAACGCTTTTCATCAATGAAGCTGCGCGCAAGGTCAGATTTGGCTTCCAAACTATTCGACCACAACGCCAACGTACGCGCGTAGTGCCGGCGCAGAGATTCCACATCCACCACCTCAAAGCCCGCTTCCGACATGCATGACAGCACCAGTGACAAATGGGGTAACTCACCATCAGGGAATACGTATTTGTCGATAAAATCGCCACCGCCACGGCCTACCGTTTTATTGCCTGGTTGTGCCGCAGTAATACCGTGCATTAACATTGCGCCGCCGTCGGCTAATAAACTTTGCATTTTCGCGAAGTATTCAGGCAAGTTCTTACGGCCAACGTGTTCAAACATACCAACGCTGGCAATTTTTTGATACTTCTCATTGGTTGGGATATCGCGATAATCCTGCAAACGAATCTCGCAGCGATCCGTTAAGCCCATTTTTTCTATCAAGGCTTTGGCGTAATCAAACTGGCTTTGTGACAACGTAACGCCAACTGCTTTCGCACCGCGTTGCGCAGCGCGGATGATTAATGCACCCCAGCCACAACCAATATCCAAAAAGCTATCGCCTTCCTTCAACTGAATTTTATTCAAAATGTGATCCAGCTTGTTGAGCTGCGCTTGATCCAACGTATCGGTTTCGTTTTTAAAGTAGGCGCAGGAGTAGACCATGCGCTCATCCAAAAACAGCTTATAAAAATCGTTCGAAATATCGTAGTGAAATTCAATCGCTTCTTTGTCGCGGCGACGCGTATGTGCCTTCAAACGCTGGAAAAATCCCGCTTGGCTGACTTCAAAATCCGAGCCGCCGCCCGTTTTCGCCAGCTCGATCACCATATCGACGATATCTTCAATCTTTCCGTCGAGGTCGATCTGACCTTCCACATAGGCAGAACCAATGGTTGAGATGGTTGGGTTAAGCAAGTGACGAATTGCGCTCAGTTCATGCAAGCGAATCACCACTTTGGCAGGCGTCGCTAGTTCGATTTTACGTCCAGAAGGCAACACAATCGCCACTGGCAAATTAGGGTTTGCATTGGCGGAAATCCATTTTTCTAATTTAGCTTCTAACATGTCTCAAATTGATTAAGGGTTAATTGAATTGGAACAAAAAATTGCCGCGCTAAATTAAGCTTAGCGACGGGCAAAACATTGGGGCTGATTTTCGACATATCTGCCAGACCGGCCTACGATTAGGCCAACTAACTTAAAAGTGGCTAAGTTCGGCAAACTTGCTAAAAAATGTCAAAAAAACGCCAACGATCATAACATGCGAAATTTTGGCATTGGCAAAATTGCTTCAAAGCATTGGAGTGAAGCGGTTCTATTTAACAACACTTGCGCGAAACGCCAGCAAAAACGCCTAGGCACAGCGCAATTAACCAAAAATCTCAGCCCACGCCGTATCGAAAATGATTTGGTACAAGAAATAGCAACCAAACACCAGCATCGCGATACTTGCCGCCAGATTAATGTTACGCAAAGTGCGCGGCGAAAATCCACCACGACGGCGCGCGATTAAGTGCACTAACATGCTGTACCAGCCAGCCGTGCCGATACCGGCACCAACAGCAAAAACAAAATTAACCAGCATACCGCTGCGTAACATGCCCCACTCGTGCAAAAGCCCGCTGATAAAAATCCAAGTCGGCACTGAAGACAAATTAGAGCCATAAAGCACAGCACCAAGCGTAAATGCGCCCAGCAAGCTGCCCTCCTTCACATGCAATTTGACGACACGATCTTCCGCCTTATGTAGATCCGCTTCTTCGTCGGGCATACGCACGTTCACGCGATTCGCCATAAACGTTTTATAGCCCATCCACACTAAGGCCACAAAACCCACCACGCGAAAAAATAGATTTACTTCAGGAAAGTCTTTTAAAAAATGCTGAATTTGTGCGGCGCAAGCGCAATACAAAAAATCGACTATCGCTGCCCCTATTGCTGTGGCGAGGCCAGAACGGTAATCGTATTTCAATGTGCGGCTAATAATGGCCGCATTGACAGGTCCAATTGGCATCGAGTTGAGCCAACCTGCAATAAAACCAATGATGATTGCTGTTATCAAGAGCGTCCAGAAAATCGAAGTGTGCCCAATCAAAGAGCAAACAAAGTCGTAGGGAAAAAAATAAAAATTTGTAGATTGACGGCCACGCCAACAACATGGTCTTTGCGCCATCGCAGCGCGAAACCAAGCGTGCTAGGCGCGCAGTATCGTCGAATATGGCGTTGTTGACAATCCCTGAAGCCACCGACGAAAACTTTGCTAGAGAGGTAAGAAACAAAAAAGCGCCTGATTCACAAGCGCTTTCTTTGGGGATATTGGTAAAACTTATGCGGTGGTATTCACATTGCGACCCAAATTAGCAGGCAAATTCGCGGCGCGCGGCGCTTCAGGAATCGCCTCAATCAAGGCCGTAGCGCTTTCGGCGCTGACATCAATCGCACGCTTCAAAACCGCAATGCTAATCGCTTGGCTGGTGCGCGCATCGGATAATGCCGATGCTGTATTCGCAATACTGGTAACGTCGTTTGAGATGGCCATTTGGTTTCTCCAAGAGGGGTGTTCTTTGTTTACGGCCGCAAACTCGTGAACTTGAGCAACTTCGTTCGCTGAACCAAGGACAATCGCTAAGAAAATCGGCAGCGCTATTAAGAAATACCCGCATTGTGGCAGCAGATTAAATGCGTGAAATCAAGCTAAATTTATATACTGCCGCTTTTTTATAAGTTTGTTGCTTGTTTGCGCATTCATATAAAGCGCAACGAAAAAATACCCTACCCCGTATAACAAAAATAAGCTAACCGAATAATTTCCAACCATTAACTCGCGCCACCCAAACGCTTCTTCTCGCGCAGAAGGTCAGGCAAACCATCATGATCGCCAAGTTCGCCTGTCGGCGCATCATGCCACCAATCAGACTCTTTCAAATCGGCACGACGAGACGGGTTAAGCGGGTAGCAAATGCGATTGCTCGCCTTCGCCACTTCGCCGCCCACCAAGAGCAATGCCTCGCGCTGGGAATTGTTGATCATGCAGTGACAAATACCCGTACCAGCCGGGAACGCCACCAAATCGCCCGCTTTCATCGTATGCAGCGTACCGTCTACCCAAGCTTCGACTTCACCATCAATGACGTAGACAAATTCTTCCTCGTCAGATTCAGCATGCGGCCATGACGAACGCGTGCCGGGCGGCAGGCGCTGAATATTGACACCAAGGCGAACTAAGCCCGCAGCGCGGCCAATACTACGCGCCGGCCCCATCGCTTCGTCGCTTTGCGGGTACACGTGACTGCGCTCGGGCAAGTCTTTTGTTGATACGATAAATGGGGGTCTAGCGGGCATGGTTTCTCCAGTCAGGTCTTTGGGGCACATACAAAAGATGATAAAAACGTGAAAGTAAAGGGGCACTTCTTGGGTTGGTGCGTATGTGTCTCACCAACTTTACACCCGTATTTCTGACGAACAGGCTCGCATTATTTGTACCTAGATCGGCTAGCAAAGCAAAAAGATGTTTGCAATTAAGACTTGCCACCATAATGTGATCCAGGCACCAATCCACATTTATTCTCACCTGCATTGCGAAATGTGAGTGGTACGGTCATACCACAAGGGAGCGTGTTGTAGTTTGGCGGAAGATTCGGGCCACAAGTTTGGACATCAAAATGCAGATGAGGTGCGCCTGTTTGCCCCGTATTACCGCTAAGTGCAATGCGTTGTCCTTGCAAAACATGGTCGCCAAGTGCGACGAGAACGCCACCAAATTTCAAATGAATGTAACGAGCAATCGTTCCATCGGCGTGTTTTACCATCACAAAATTTTCTTCCAAATCCTTATCGTTACCGTCCTTGAATGCCGCTTGCACAGCAACCACTTTTCCGCTTCGTGCGGCGAGCAACGGTGTACCAATTGGCATCTCGATATCAATTGCGTAAAGGCCGACGCCTTTATTGCCAGGATTAAAGTGGCTCGTGGTTCGCCAAACAAGACGTGGGGTACCAATCTCAAACGGAAGAATGTATTGCGATGTTGCGCTAGCAGCAAAAGCGGTTCTCGAAACTTCCGGCCCTTCTGGATCGGGTCTGCACTTCTCGTCATTTTTTATGGCGGCCGCATTTTCCGTCGCTTGGATATTTTGTGCAATGAGCGTGACAGCAAGGAAAACAAAAATTCGCAAAAATGACAATGATTTCAATGTTCGAAGAGACGCTAACACTTGTGACTCCCTTATCGATAACAGCTTAATTTTGGATGTTTACTTGTACACCAATCTGTATTTTTTACTTGCGCTTTACAGATAAACACAAAACCAACTAATTACATTAGAAACTTGGGGAGTATGCCATACACACGAGCTAAAAAACTCGTGTAAACAATGTGGCTTGCTATGCCGGCGGTAAAAAATGAGCCATAAAGAAATGGGCAATGGGCGAGCGAGACACACGATCAACCCTAGGCACAAGCAATGAGCTAGACATCATGAGGAATGCTAATCAATTGCATAGGCAAAAATGAAATTCCGTGAACGTGTTTGACTTCGCCAGCAGCTTCGAAGCCGAATGCTCTGTAAACTGGCACCGCGCTTAAACTAGAATTCACAGTAAACGTACACGATGATGATATCGAATACTCAGATGACAACGCGAGTTTCCACAAGCTTCTCGCGAGCCCTTGGCGTTGGTAATTTTTCTCCACGAATAGATGGAATAGATGTGTCTTATCGCGGATGGCAATGAAGCCAGCGAGACTGCTTCCACTTTCAGCGACGATGTACATGTATCGATTTGATTCGAGATATTGGCGTTCCGCATCTGTAGAAACCGACGCTAAATAACTTTCTGCTCCTGCGCCAGACGGATCGTCTGTGAGTTCGCTCTGAAAACTTGCGATGAGTTTCGCGATGTTTTCTGCGTCAGTGGGAATGCCGCGACGGAAAATCATGATATCTAGTGTGTTTTGAATTATCAGTTTTGAATATTAACGTGGCAAACTGAATCAAACAGTTTTTTTGCATTCTTGAAGCTCGCGTAAACGTTGGTTGATCTTTGCAGCATCGACTTGAAATGCATTGCCAAGCATCTCTTAAGTGCCTAACTAAATGATAAATTTTCTCTCCAAATTGGCGGACGCCATTTTCAATCAACGTCTTCCATGCTTACTTGTTTTGTGTCTGAGTCTTCTCCCGTTCGTCGCGCACGCGGCGCTTCTCATTCGCATTTCCGAAGGAAAGGATGAGCACGTACAGATTGAATTAAAGACTACCGAAGGCGAATCAATTTGCACTGGCAGAAACGGGCAAGTTTTTAACCCCGCTTTAGGTACTCGCAAACTTTCAGATACATCCTATATTCAAGCGTTGAACTCCGAAGCAACCGACGGCGCACAGTATTTGAAGGCGGCGCGTATGGGTGGCGGTATCTATATGTACTTGCCTTTTTTCTTCCCTGCTCGTGAATGTAAAGAACCTATCTTTGAATTCGAAGCCAAGCACATTTTATGGGCAGGCAAATGGCACGCAGACAAAATAACGTTGACCTTAGATGAAGCAAAAGGCAAGGCAATTTTTTTCACAAACGAACTTACGCCGACTGTTCAGGGAAGTCACTATTTTGATCCCGCAATCCTTGAACCGACCCTAACTAAGCTACAGACAGCTTTTCAAAAAATATCGACATTTTATCGAGATACATTCAACTTTAATGCGCAAAATGAGCTTGGTATCGTGACAGCGATCGTTAGAAACAAAGGAAGCTATTCGGGTTATGGCGGTGACTCATTGAACATTATTCGTATGAGTTATGACAATCCAACACCAGCGCAGGTATTGAAGCTAGATGAAATCTTACCTTCCACCTTCGCGCATGAATTGGCACATAAACTTCAAACGGACGGACTTCACAACAGACCTTTGGCTCGCTTTATTGTGGAAGGGCAAGCAGATTTTCTAAAAATTGTTGTCATGTTTAATTCAGGCTTGATTAGCGAAGATGCGGCAAAGAATCAGATACGCAAAGCCGCCAGTGAGTGTGAAAAATTCTCTGATGCGCGTACCTTGCATGAAAAATTCGCACAGAATTCATATGAGTTTCGCGAACCGTATGACTGTGGAATGCTGTACTACTTCGTCGCGTATTATTCTTCAGGTCTCCAAACATCTGATTTCGTCGCTGCCTTTCGTCAGGCGATGCGCAATGAAAATAGCTATGGCGGCAAAGAAAATGACCTTTGCCTCTTAGTTGAATCCACATGTCACAACGAGCGCTTGCTTGGTGTCGTCGGCGATAAATCTCAACTCAAGCAACAAATACTGTGGTTAGAGTCTGTGCTGCAAAACAATCCTTTGCCATCACTTAATGGAAGAAATTAATTTAAATCACCATGCCAGAGCAAGGTACGATTAAAGCGAAGCGAAATCGCAAAAAAAAGGGGCACATCTTGACATAACGCTTTCTGATCAGCCCAAAAAAACGAACAAGTACTGACATAACACATGAATTGATTCACCCACCGTTAATACAGAACCTGACCATTTTTTTCTTATACCCTTATCTGTATTTTTTACTTTCGCTTAATAGATAAGCGCGAAGCCCTATATTTTCATTAAAAATACGGGAGTATGTGATTTATACGGGTAAGAAAGTGGCATGTCTAGACCTGACTTCAGCGTTTCTACACTAGGTAAAAAGTGGCATAGAAAGATGTGACCCCATCTTTCACGAGATCGAAATCATCTGAATTTTCAATGTGCTCTACAAATAGCGTAGCCCGAGTCATCAATTCAGCGTCCAACATTAATTAGGCTCACCGTTGAAGTGCGCCAACAAGCCAAGCTCGAACGCGCGAAATATTGCCGCTACAGTGAGACTACTGTGCACGAGCCCCTTCTTCGTTACGACGTAGAGAGGGCCGCCAAGCTCGAGCACGAGTTCGCCGTTGTGAACAAACTTGCTGCGGAGCTGGTAAAGATATCCCGCAAGTTTTTTGATCTCAGCGGACGGCTTCTTGTTGAGCGTAACTGAGCCGCACAGGGATCGCTGCTCTTCGAGCGGTAGGCTCAAGAAGAACCTTTCGCAGCGCCGAATGGCGCCGTAGCTGACTTTGTATTCTTGATAGCGCACGTCCAGCGTTCGTCGATCTTCAATGGGAAACGATAGCTTTTGTTTCTTTGCGATTAACCATTGGTAGAAATCTAGGTGGTCAAGGTCCGATAGCGACTCGATGAGCGAGAATACGGCCACCAGCTTGTAGGAGTTAGTGATGTAGTCGACTACGCTGTTTACACCGTGAACATTTATCTTCCAATCGCCATGTTTGGCCAAATACCTGTACGAAACGCAAACGCGAAGAAAATCGTTACGTCGCGACTCGGGGATGGCGGCGTAGAACTGTTCAAACGCCCGTTTACCTGAAAAGTGTTGCTTTAGGACGGCGTATGCGTCGGGCTTGTAGCTCGCTTCATTGCGAAGATAGCGACCAATTGAGACCATGATTTTCCTGTTATGCCTAACGTTCGAGCTGCACGGCACGCAGCATGCGCCGCGAAGCGGCATTCTGCTGATGCGTGTCCGCGCCGAGCGAAATGTTATGCGCTGACTTCGACACATAAACCTCTGGACCGCAAATTCAACAAAAACACTTCCAAGGATTCACGATTGAAAGCTTTATCTGCGAAGACCATCTTAAATGGCTTTTCATTCTTCGGAAAGAAGACGAGAGTTCCCGCCTTTATTTCGCCTAATAGAGATGATTTTCCGCCCTGCGTCACTGTCACAATTTGATCAATCTTTGTGAAAGTATCTCCAATGACTATCCTATCGATAGAGCCAAGCGGCAGTGCCCTTTTGACCAAGCGCCAACCAGGGGAACCCTCCACACAGAGAACATCATTCTCCAACTTGAGCACATACGCACCTAACAAATTGGATACGTACCGCAAATAGGCTAGCGCAAAAATTAGAAGACCAACTGACCCGACAATCCAGGCATATGCCCTAGCGATATCGGCAGGCATGAACATGCTGAGGGCCCAGTTTCCGACAATCACAAAGACTAAAAGGTAGAAAGGTATGGTCAGAACCAGCATCGGGATCCATCCCAAAAATGCACGAAACATCTGACGCAGCGAATTGCGTTCGACAAGCATTAGCATTGCGTATAACGCAGAGCTGAACGGAACAGCGCATCATACACGCCAACCGAAAAGCCGATAATTAGAAAAATCGAGAACATCGGAACGCGACTAAGCGCTGCTTCCGTCTCGCGCGTCATGTTAGGAATCATTGTGGCTCCAGCGGTACCCGTAAGTATTGTGCATACTTACAAGTGAGCGCATCAATTCGTGCCAAATCTAAAGCGATGTATTTGAAATTGAGTTCGTTCCGCAGTGGCAGCAATCGATCTTGTTGATACGTTTTCGCTTCTTCATGGGAACCACTAAAGTAACTTATTGCCCAATCTGGCTCATACGCGATTTGCTCGAGCGCAAACCATCCTACGTGAAAACCTAACCCTAAAAATTCCTCAAGCGTTTCTGCAACCACGAAGTTTAGTTGGTCATTTGCGGGCATTGTCATAACGATTGGTCCACATCCGAGATTACAATCTGGCACATCCAAATAACTGTAATGAACCCCGTCACCGCCTGTGCTCGCGAAGGTAATTGCATTTTTTGGCGTACACCAATAGTAACCTTGAAGCGGTGGGCTATTTAGAATAAGACCACAAGGGTCAAAGACCGATTCGATTGTACGGTCGAACTGCTTGGCAACGACCTCGGCCGCTTTGTACAGGTCTAGAAGTGACAGCGGAATTTTCGACATGGTTGATGCCTAACGCAGAGGTGGCGGGATCGCCGCCACCAGAAAATTAATAATGAGAGAAAGCGTCGTCGGCGATTCCCAGCCGACCGTTTTGTTAGAGTTCTTCATCTCTTGCATGATTCCAAAGATGAACTTCTAACCCCCGCGGCCCAGAAAAACTTACAACATATTTAAGGTGAATGTCTTTGTGCATGTAAGTAAAACCATAACTCAGCGCCTTTCCCGGCGTTTCCGTTACCTCCGTTGCGCCAAGGTGCTGCGGGTCTAAGCCACGCACTATTAAATCCTTTTCGACATATTCACGGGCGTCACGCCAATTCTTACGCTCTGACCATGCACCAAGTGAGGTTCCTAAAGCAAACGCTAAAAGAATGACGGACAGGAACGCTACGTCTTTTTTCTGAATCATAAACGCTAACTTCAATTAGGGTGAAAAAAAATTCCGCCTATCTTGGCGGACTGTCCGCCTATCCTGACGAGGTAATTTGCTGGTAACCGTTGCATCATAAAATTCTCCGCAATATTTTGCACATAAACACAGTCCTAAATAACGAGGAAAGGCAGACAGCTTCCATGGACATTTTTCAGACCACTTCGGCATCCAGTTCTTACCAACCTAAGTTGCTTAGTCGCGTCAAAAATTTCATACGCGACAAGCCCTATAGAATACGTACTGAAGATGCCTACGTCTACAGGATTCGATAGCGTATTCGCTGTCAAGAATAAAGGGGCAGCAACAAACCCCTCACCCACTATTCCGCAAACCAGCCGCAATACCATTAATCGACAAATGTATCCCACGTCGCACGCGTTCGTCTTGGTCGCCTTGGCGGTAGCGTTTGAGCAGTTCTACTTGCACGTGATTCAGTGGTGACATGTAGGGGAAGCGGTGTTTGATGGAGCGTTTGAGTAAAGGGTTAGTGGAGAGTAGTTCGTGTTGTTCTGAAATTTGCATCATTAACACGATGGTGGTTTCGCGTTTTGCTTATCTTCATTCGGATGTCCGATAACATCGTTAACCTATTTCGACAGGTTTGCACTCTCTCAAAAAAATTTCGACCTGCAATTGCAAAGCTTAAGTTTTGCTTTCCTTACGTACACGCGCCGGCGCGCGGCGCGCGTTCTGTAAAATTTTTAGTCCTTGCTCCGTTAATTTCTGATGGTCACCATTAACCAGTATTGTGAACGTAATGCGCAGTTCTTTTAACATGACAGCGCCTTGCGTCAGGTACTTGTAGCCATCGGGCTCGGGTTGACGATCAGTTGCAGAAAAGTAGTAGCCAATCGTACCGCTGCCAACGAGTTCTTTGAGCGGGAGACGTTGCTCGACTGCCTGTAGCTGCACTTGCCGCGCACCTGCTTCCACGAGACCACGAATTTCACCAAGCGTTGGCGGCTTCTGATTGCCCAGCGGCCAAAGTGGTGTTATCAGTATCTGAAAAGAGCGTCCATCGGTGGGAATCATATCGATTGTTGGCGGAAGGTCGGCGCTTGGCTTACTGATTCGAGCAACCCAGCCGGTGGGTAATTCGAGGACTAGGTCATCGTGTCCGGAAAGGGGCACTGTGATTTCGCCCGCAAATGCCGAGAATGAAAAAAACAACGAAAGAAAAAGAATAAAAACTTTCTGCATAGGCCTCCTTTGAAGAGCGTTTGATTGTATGGGTTTATTAAACGCTGAAGTTTAAAGTCACAGACGGAGCAAACGAAAAAATTAACTTTTACGGCATCCTCACAATGGCAAACTTAGACTGCGAAATCTACGTGACTTCGTTACATCGGAACAATCAATCGCTTTAATGTTCACGGCATCTGATGCGTTATTGGGATAGCTAACAAAATTTTCGAGCCAGCGCAGACCAGCTAAAGAAATTAGCTTCGATTGGCATCTATCACGCTACTCGACCTTGCTTTTTCGGTCAACAAGAAAAGCTTCCATCGTTGCGCCATTAAACCGAATAAATGCCTCAAGAATATCCCGCGAACGCTGCGTAAAATCGGCAGGTGACATGTTTTTCGCTGAGTAATTCAATTTGACGAATTTTTTCAATCCAATTGTCATGAAAACCAAGTGCATGTTGTTCTGATCACTGCCATCTAGCAGTGCAAGCTTTGAAGTGAAGATTTTCATCTTTGCTTCAGCAGTTTTTTCGTCTGCACTAATCGAAGGCGTGCCGTCCAACATGACCTTCCCGTCATGGTAAGGATGCGTGGCTAGTACACCAAGCGTTGCCCCTACCACGCCGTCAAATTCTTGCCTAAAGTCGTCGCTATCAATTCCAGTTTGTAGGTTCGCATTACCTTGGTCGTAGACACAAAGTTGACCGTGATCTTGTGGCGAAGCGTAACGCACACAATAACCGAGGTTCTTTTCTGGGTACTCTAACGTATTAACAAAATCTAATGGCCCAAGCCTGCGGGGAAACTTAAGCCCAGTTTTGGTATCCACGTAGACAGGCGTTGCTTCATTTTCTTGCGCAGCAAATGCACCGTGTGCAAAACTCAATGAGAGTAAAACGATGGCCATTGCGCGACATTGTTTGAACATGATATCTGTACCGCTCTATTTGAATTAAGTTAAGGAAGCTCTGATTAAGTGGCGCGAGCGGTCAAAGTTTGGGTCGAAAAACGCTCTTGCATGTGCGTACAACGAGCACGTTAGCCGGTGTCGCAGGTACAAATTTTGGTCGCGCAGTAACTTAATCAGAGCTTCCTAAAAAATTCCTTCGACCTTAACGAAGTAACCTGCTTTTAAAGATCATGCTTCATTAGGCGCTTTCAATAATTTATAAAAAACAAGGAGTGAAATGTTTTGAATTTATAGTTATGCACATTAATAAATACCCATATCTGTATTTTTTACACACGCTTAATAGATAAGCGCGAAGTCCTATATTTTTATTGCAAATACGGGAGTATGCTAGTTAAGCGGCTTTTTTCAGCATTTCAAACGGCGCATTACGCCTTCGGCTAATGACGCCCTACCAATGCGGGCTACGCGGACTGAGGCTATGCCAAAACGCGTCGCGATTTTCACGCCATTGGAAGGGGTCATTTGTGGGTTAACGTTCAAAAATAACCGGCGCGGTTTAGTGCGTCCGAGTTGATTGCATGGTTGCGCTGAAAAGGCTTACTCATTCTTCTCTACTTCCGGTAGCGTAGGATTGGAATCAAGATCATTGCTAAGAAAAAGAAGATCAAGAGAATCGGGTCAAAATAGCTTGGTGGTCCAACTTTGCGTGAGATGTCGTCTGGTACGCACTCGATAGTTTTGGGGTCTGATGGCAAGAAGCGGAGGCGCACTTCGGTTCCAAGCTTTACGTCTGCACACGTGGTATTGCACGACCAGCCATTACCTTCAAAGTCTTTGTTGTTCCACCTCCAACCATACTTTACAGATCTTGCACCACATTGTTTCGCGACGACGATAGCATCAACTTCAACGCCTTGGCTATCCATCTGCGCCGTGAAATCGAACCATTTCGCACGTGAGACGCTCGTGCGCCAGACTGCGAATGAAGCAGCAACAATCGTAATGACGACGATACCAACAAGCAACCACGTCACAATTGCCCGGTCATTCTTCGTATTGCGTTCGACTGTTTCTTGATCAATGCTCATAGCGTAGGAATATTCGCAATTGCCCAACGCTGAGCTGATCGGGACTGCGCGCAAGGCACCGAATCCGAAGAGCGAAATTTTGAAAAAATGCTGTACGTCGAAATGCCAACATGCGCAGATTCCGTATCGAGCGTCTTGTTAAACATGGACTCTGCCTGCGAGGTTTTTTACTGATGATGTCCACTCATCAAATTCTTCTGATTCTTGCCATAGTTCTTTTAGTTCAGAATCGTCCGCCAATATTCTTGCGATTACTCTGTGCGCCTTTTCCGTTAATTCTTTACTGGGAACAAGCTCAGTTTTTTCTACCCAAGCATCCATCGACTCACTGTATGAATTTTTTTCGCCCCAGTTACCTTGGAGCCTAGCAATTACTTCGATTGCCGCAAGCGCCTCACAGGCATCTGGCGACTCAAGGTACTCGTCGCCTTCAGCAAGCACTTTATTTAACGCGTCTTCAACAAGCGAGAGATCAGTGCAGTCGTCAAGACCGTAAACCCAGTCACATGCATCATCATTACCCAATGCGTCAATTGCCCAAGCACCCATAGAAATACTCCTTAATGTTTAACTTTGAGTTGAAAGGCTCGCTCGCCAGTAATCAAATTTTACAAAACCGAATATTAGCGCGTCGTTTTCGAATCTGATGTTAGCCAACATGCACCTCTGTCGCATTTGCATCGGATAAACGGAAAAGCAAATCTTCAAAAGCGGCTGTGGGAGAGGATCCAAGGTCAATGTTTACGCGGATTCCAGTTGTCGTAATTTCTGGGTCTGACAAAAAATGAACTACGTTATACAGACCCTGAGACGTTGGCTCGTTCTTATCATCAGTGTCAAACCAATACAGAAACCATTCTTTCAGCGTTTGTGTGGCAGTTTCATATTCGATACCGCAAACTTCTAGGGTCATCCAATCCCAACCAAAAGGTAAGATGTCAATTTTCGTAGACTGGATCTCGAAGGAAATAGCCTCAAATCGCAGTTTCGAGTTTGAATCCACCATGATAGGTTGATTCGCATTTTCACCTTCTTTCGGAATCAAGTCCGTCCGACAAGGCAGAGATAGAGCCCCTTCTGTCGCCAATGAGCCATCGTTTAGCCGATATGCCGATTCGATAACGGCACTTTGTGCTGAGGCAGCTTTTGCCAACGCGTCCACATAAACAGATCTAATATCAATAAGCAGTTCCGTGAAGGTCATGATGTTGGCTAATTTCAATTAGAGTAAAAAAAATTCCGCCCATCCTGAAGCGGTAATCTGCTGGTAACTGTTGCAACATATAGCCCTCCGCAATATACAGAACATAAACACGATACTAAATAACGAGGAAAGGCAGACAGCTTCCATGGACATTTTTCAGACCACTTCGGCATCCATTCTTAACCAACCTAAGTTGCTTAGTCGCGTCAAAAATTGCATACGCGACAAGCGCTATAGCTTACGTACTGAAGAGGCTTACGTCTACTGGATTCGTTGGCTTATTCGCTTTCAAAAATAAAGGGGGCAGCAAACAAACCCTCACCCACTATTCCGCAACCCAGCCGCAATACCATTAATCGACAAATGTATCCCACGTCGAACACGCTCGTCTTGGTCGCCTTGGCGGTAGCGTTTGAGCAGTTCTACTTGCACGTGGTTGAGTGGTGACATGTAGGGAAAGCGATGTTTGATCGAGCGTTTCAGTAAGGGGTTGGTAGAGAGCAGTTCGTCTTGTCCTGAAATTTGCATCAGTACGGCAATGGTGGTTTCGTGTTCTGCTTGTAGTCTTGGGAAGATGCGGTTGCGTAGTTGTTCGTCTTTGACTAATTGCGCGTAGCGGCTGGCGATGCCGATGTCGCTTTTGGCTAAGACCATTTCCATGTTGGAGAGCACGGTGGAAAAAAATGACCATTCTTTGTGCATGGCTTGCAGCGTTGCTAAACCATCTTTGGGGTGGGCTTGCAGGTAGGCTTGCACAGCGGCGCCAAAGCCAAACCAGCCCGGTAGCATTAAGCGGCATTGTGACCAGCTAAACACCCAAGGGATGGCGCGCAAGTCGTCAATGGCGGTGGATTTTTTGCGTGAGGCTGGGCGGCTGCCGATGTTGAGGCCAGCAATTTCTGAGATGACGGTAGATTCCCAAAAATACTGCTCGAAGCCTTCTGTGTTGTAGACCAGATCGCGGTAGTGCTGGAAAGCGGCGTCGGATAATT
>JAIETO010000282.1 GCA_019745005.1 Burkholderiaceae bacterium | reverse complement strand
AGATTTTACTCGTTAAATAGGATAGTGAGTTTTGGGGCTCGGACGCGCAAAGGGCGACGATTGAAAGTATTGCAGGAATTTATCTTACTAAGATCTCGCTTTTGATCTTCTCTGCGTTCTCTGCGCCTTTGCGGTGAATCTTTCGTTCTATTAAAGCGCCTTTGCCGTGATTCTTTCGCTTTATTAAAGCATTTCCAGTGCAATCAGTTCTTGCACTGTTTGGCGGCGGCGGATGAGTTGAATGTGCCCGCCATCGACCAGCACTTCAGGTATCAGCGGTCGGGTATTATAGTTAGACGACATACTGGCACCATAAGCGCCCGTATCGTGAAAGACAAACAGATCGCCAATGTCGCAAGCAGGCAAATCTTGGGTTGTCACAACGCCGCCTTCTTCCTGCGTGAAGACATCACCCGATTCGCACAAAGGCCCCGCTACCACGGTAGCCCGCAGCGCACCCGTGCGCGGTACGCCTGCGGCGGAAAATGCCGAAATCTGATGGTAGCTGCCATACATCGCAGGGCGGGTGAGGTCGTTGAAGCCGGCATCGACCAAGGCGAAATAATTGTTGCCAACAGGCTTTTGCGCGCGCAGTTGCGCGATCAAAATGCCCGCTTGCGCAACTAAGAAACGCCCCGGTTCAATTTCCATACTGATCGCGTGACCCAAATGCGCTTCAATCTCTTGCCGCGCTTTTGCCCAAATGGCAAAGTAATGCGCTGTGTCGACGACGTCCTCGCCCGCTTGGTAAGGAATACTCAAACCGCCACCGATCGAGATCGCACTTAAATCTTGCCCGCAGTGTTTGACTTGCGCAATCATGGCGTCGCAGACACTCTGCAGATGCGCGTAATCCACGCCGGAACCGATGTGCATGTGCAAGCCGACCAAATGCAAGCCAGTGCGTTGAATGATGGCGAGCGATTCTTGCAGGTGCTCATACCAAATACCGTGCTTGCTGCCTTCGCCGCCCGTATTGGTTTTGCGACTGTGGCCGTGGCCAAACCCGGGGTTGATACGCAACCAAACGGGATGCCCGCGTTTCGCGTCGATGTCGCTGGTTGCCGCGCCCAATTGTTCCAACATTTGCGGTGAACCGCAGTTGACGGGAATGCCCAGTTCGACCACGCGCTTAATAGTCGCTTCGTCCAGTAAATCTGCCGTAAAAATAATCGGCGCATGCTGGGCTTTTGCGTCGGGCACATAAGCTGCCGCTAATGCACGTTCGATTTCGCCTAGCGATACCGCATCAACCAACACGCCTTGTTCACGCATTAAGCGCAGCAAGTGCACATTGCTAGATGCCTTTTGCGCAAAACGAATCACGTCAAACTGGCGTAGTTGGGCGATTTGATGACGAATCACGTTCGCGTCGTAGACCCAGCAAGGGCTACCGTAACGCTGTGCGATGGCGGCAATTTGTTGTGAGCTAATGGTGAAAGAGGGGTGGCGCATGGTGGGGACATTTAAAATTAGGCGAGGTATAACTGTAACAAGCTAAAATAGTTTCTTGAAGCTGATCCAATAAGCAATTTGGTTTAATTTGGCAGCATTTCATGGAAATAAGGGGTTTGCGCTTATGAATCAAAAAATTGACGCGTATGACCAAAAAATCTTGCAGTTGTTACAGCAAGATGCGCGTCTCTCGCATGCCGAAATGGGTCGGCAAGTCCACCTAAGCCAACCGGCGGTTTCCGAGCGCATTAAACGCTTGGAAGCCAGCGGCGTGATTCGCGCCTATCGCGCCGAGATCAATCACAAAGCGCTGGGCTACCAAATTACCGCGATGATACGCATCGCCACCCAGCAAGGGCGCCCCTATGCAGACTTCGTGGCAAATTGCCCAGAAATTATCGATTGCTACACGGTGACGGGTGAAGATGGCGCGGTGATGCGCGTCTTGGCCACAGACGTGGAACATTTACAGCGCATTATTAACGCGTTGAATGCGTTTGGTTCTACCTCAACGGCGATTGTGCTCACCACGCATGTCGCCGGCAAACCCGTGGCTGTGCCTAGTTTGATTAGCACGTAATTGCTGCCCTTTTGTATTGCATTCACTCCCTAGAAAGAACTTCACCATGCGCACGTCTTTCCTCGTTCTTGGCTTCATCACACTTCTTCTCGTTGGTCTTGGTGTGTGGTTCGCTAAGCGCCCGCTCGACGTGATTAATGCCGCCACGCCGGGCTGGTATTCAGAGAAGACACTGGCTTTAAGCTACGGTCCCGATGCGCGTCATAAGCTGGATATTTATCGCCCCACCGTGCAAAACCAACCAGCACCCGTTGTGGTGTTTTTTTATGGCGGTTCGTGGAACCGCGGCGAGCGCGCTGATTACGCATTTGTGGGCGAAGCCTTGGCTGCACGCGGCATGGTGGCCGTCTTGGTTGATTACCGCGTTTACCCGCAAGTGCGTTACCCCGCATTTTTAGATGATGTGGCAATGGCAGTGGCGTGGAGTTTTAAGGAAATCAATCGTTATGGTGGCGACCCACAAAATATTTTTGTGATGGGCCACAGCGCCGGTGCGTATAACGCTGCGATGCTCGCTTTAGATGAGCGTTGGTTGGCGAAGCAAGGCGTGTCTGCTAAGAACTTACGCGGCTTAATAGGCTTGGCAGGGCCCTATGATTTCATCCCCATCGTGAATCCTGAAGTACGCCCCGTATTTTTCTTCCCCAACACACCCGCCGAATCGCAGCCGATTAACCACGTCAGCGCCAACGCGCCGCCCAGCCTCTTGATTGCGCCGCAGGAAGATCAATTAGTGAACCCACAACGCAATACGGGCGGCTTAGCCAAGCGTCTGCGCGAAGCGGGCGTGAAGGTTACCGAGACCTATTACAAGAGCACCAGCCATGCTAGTTTGGTGGGCACAATTGCGTGGCCCCTGCGCGGTTTGGCGCCCGTGTTGGATGATTTATCGAGTTTTGTCGCGGCAACAAAGAAAACTAACACGAGCGCCAAGGCTATAGAACCCAAAAAACCTTAGATTGATTAGCGCTTGTAAGCCCGCCGCCCTGTTTCTTAGCGTAGTTGTTTATTTTTTTTCAGCAAGGTCTGCCATTACACTTAGCAGCAAGTCGCGTTCGGCAACAGCCACGCCCGTATCTTCGCCTGCATTAGCCGCCACCAAAACCCCGCTCGAAAAATCAGGCGCTAAGGCGATTAAGGCGTACCAGTATTCGTTGGAACCCGCATGCGTCAACATGCGAATTGGGGCAGTTTTTGGCCAACCATTTTTGATTCCCCAACCCAACGCTGAAGGTGTATCGCCCTGCGGCGTGTGTAAAAACTGGTAGCTTTCTTTGCGCAGTATCTTGCCCTTACCGCGTTCGCCTGCCATTTGGTCGATAGCAAATTTCGCCCAATCTTGCAAAGTTAATCGCGTGGTCGAACCAGCGGGCGCAAAAAAAGCAGGGATGTCCGATTCAGGACCACTCAAGGGCTTGCCCGCCTTATGACCCAAAAGCTCGTGTGTTTGCAAGTCGGCATTGTGGATGACCATACCTAGAGGGCCATAGATTTCGTCTTGCATCAGCGTTTCGTAAGACTTATTCGTGGCGCGCTCGGCGATGGCTGCGGCAACTAAGTAGCCACTATTTGAGTAGTTAGCCTCTTGTCGCGCGGCCGCCACGGGCTTTTCGCTTAAGGCGATGCTGGTGTACTCAGCGCGCACCGCACGCAAGGAACGTGGGTCCTTGCGGTAGGACTCAATTTTCTGTTCATCGATAATGGGCGGTAGTCCAGCACGATGCGACAATAAATCGGCCAAAGTCACATTGCGGTAATCCGCGTGCATAGCAACATTAGGGAGCATGCTAGACAGGGGCGCAGTCCAGGACAAAACGCCACGCTCGACCAATTTGGCAATCATGGTCGCTGTCATTGCCTTGGTATCGGAACCGATGTGCCACGCATCATCTAAGCTGGCTTTGGCGCTCGAGTTCAGCGCGCGCACGCCTTGTACGGCTTGTTGTTCAACTTTGCCGTCTTTAATCACCAAGACGGCCATCGCAGGAATACTGTGATCTTCTAAGGCTTTGCTGAGCAAACCGTTGACATCGCTCGCGTGACTGAGGTTGGCGAGGCCAGTGCAAAACGCGAAGGCGAAGGGGGCGAAAAGGTGTCGCATAAATTCTTTCTAGTTTGTTGGATTAATTTGGAAATCGAATTAGCCTCAAGCTTATGCGGAAGTAAGTGTCAGCGCCGACGAAAAGCGACAGGTTGCAAAATCAGAGGCATGGAATGAAAAAAGTCGGCAAAAGCGCACCTGAATTCGACGTGTGGTTCACATCATCGAGTAAATCAATATACTTGGCTATGTATTACTTGATATCGCTATTATTAACAAGCGCAAATGACATAATAAAATTTAAATTTAGTGGGAGTATATGAAAGCGCGCCAAAAAATCATGGAAGCTCAGGCACTTGCGAAAACAAGTTGCCTCTTAACCCAAACATCAACAGCAAGGTGCAAACACAAAAAATTGCACCAGCATAAAACGTGGTGACGGCACCAAAGCGATCCCACAAAACACCCGCCACGGTGCTGGCAATCAAAAGCGCCAAGCCAGAAACTAAATAGAACAAACCAAAAGCCGTGCCGCGCAACTGGGCGGGCGCGGTATGCGCTACCAAGGCCGCTAATAATCCCTGTGTCATGCCAAGATGCACGCCCCAAAGCGCCACGCCCACGAGTAAGCTGATCCAGTTGGTGCTACTTGCCAATACTAGGTCAGCGGCGATCAAGACCACCAAGCCCCATGCAAGCAAAGTAGCGCGATTCCAACGATCAGACCAACGCCCAAACGGGTAAGCACTGGCGGCGTACACCACATTCATCGCCACTAGCACCAAGGGCACATAGGCGATCGGTACACCTACTTGTTGGGCGCGTAAAATCAAGAACGCTTCGCTAAACCGCGCTAAGGTGAACGCGCCACCAATGCAAACAACCAACCAGTAGGGGCGACCAAGCTGAGTTAAATGCGCACGACTCAAAGGGTTGCCTAGCTTGGCTTTCTCTTGCTGTTCCGGTTCCGTGACACCGAAAAAGATAAGCGTCACCGCAAGCAATGCTGGTAACACCGCTACCCAAAAAATTGCCCGAAAATCATTCGCCCACAGCAACATCAGTCCTACTGCCACCAAGGGGCCGATAAATGCGCCCAAGGTATCTAAAGACTGGCGCATACCAAAGGCTGCGCCGCGCTGTTCGGCAGGCGTAATGTCAGCAATCAAAGCATCACGCGGCGCACCCCGTATGCCTTTGCCGACACGATCCAACAGGCGTGCCGTAAAAATAAATCCCACGCCATTCGCCAAAGCAAATAGCGGCTTCGTCAACGCGCTTAAGGCGTAACCAAACGCGGTAATGCCTTTACGCTTGCCCCAATAATCACTCAAGCTGCCCGAGAACACCTTTACGACCATCGCAGTCGCTTCCGCCACGCCTTCAATTAGGCCTATACTCACCGCGGAAAGGCCTAAGACGCTGACCATAAATAATGGCAATAAGCTATGTATCATCTCCGAAGAAATATCCATGAGCATGCTCACAAGCCCTAAAATCCAGATGCTTTTTGGTAATCGTTTTAGGCTCATGGTGGTGGTGAAGTTGTCTGTGTTGAAGGTGGATAAGTGTTGGTGTCGCTGGGCAGAATTGCTTGATGAAACCTCATGATTGGCGAAGCGTAATCAATTTCATCAAGATATTTTTTAGACTCGCATACCAACCCAAATAACGGTTTCCGTGCACGCCGAAACAACTGGTGTTAAGAGCCTATGCCAAAATTGACTAGGGCGCAGATGTGATGCAGCGAGGTCGTGATGCTGGCGTTCTTCTGTAACAATCGCTTGAATAACGCGTACCGCATCTTCGTCGATTTCGTGTAATTGCGCTAGTTGCTGTTCAAGATGCCGCAGAACGACGCGCTCAACGGCTACCGTCGTTGCGGCGATGGCGCGCGCGCCAAGTGCGCCTGTTACTAAGCCCAAGACCAAGCCACCAAGACCGCACAGCCAATAACTTCTGCATCGTGGACGCTCTCGCCGCTGCAACTCATTCCAAAACAATGCGCGATGCTTTTCTTCGTGCGATTTGAATTCAATTAACTCGTTGAGCATGTGCGGTGCCGTAAAGCGCGCAAAAAATAGCTGCCCTGTGTAGATATGCACAGCACCATTTTCGCCAGCATGATTTACTTTTAGGATGCGTGCGGCGAGGTCTTGCTGAGAACGAACTTTATTCAAGTGGAGAGGGTTCCGATAAATTTACTGTTAATTTTTCGCCGCAGCTTCTTTCTGCAACTTGAGCAGAATTTTTATTTCACTAAAAGCCTCACCGATGGGTCGGGTCATTGGAGAGTCTTCAATTTGGTTTGTCGGTGGGGCCGGCTGGCCTTCGGTTTCCTCCGTGCGGCTTTGATTCATAGCCCTTCGGTAAATCAACCATTGTCGAGACGCAAGACTACCTTTCACTGAGTTACTTTTGCCTTTGAATTCAAGGCGACCTGCGCTTTTGACATCGATCGCGCAAGCATACCTCTGTTCGAAAACGATCAAATCTCCAACTTTAGCATCGCCTTTAAAAACCTGATCCACTCGAAATGTCGCTAGCGGCACGTCAACCTCAAAATCTAGTCCTGCTAGTTTTGTTTTAACGAGCTTAGTATCAAGAAACGTCATTAACTCAACCGAGTCAACGCTTTCAAATTTCTCTCTCACACGTGTCTCAGAGTGCGAAAAAAGCTCTCGAGGTAACGGCGTACATGCAAATGATTGACACATGTTGAAACTAAGCATCAGCAATAAAAAAAATTGGTAAATTGGTCGCATAGTGGACTTAACCTTTACAGGTCGATGTTGAGTTTTAATTCAATGCCTTTGATTCTCACATTAAACGAAATTTAGGTGCGTGTAAGTGATGATGCCTTTTTTCTCAACTGCTCCAAGTTGAAGCTATGAACCATTCCCGCGTCTGCTTGTTGCTAAACCGTATAATGAGGAATATACACAAACTAGTTCAACCCAATGCTAGCACCATCATCGCCCAAAAAACTGATAGTTTTTTCAACCATAGCCATACTCTTCCTTGCCCTGTTAAGTGGCTTGTTGGCGTATGCCTTGTTGCGTGCGCAGCCTGCGCCTTTGGTGACATTTTCTACCATCAAAGGTGAGAAAATCTCAACACAAAGTTTGCTCGGCAAAGTGGTGGTTGTGAATTTTTGGGCGACGACTTGTTCGGTTTGCGTGAAGGAAATGCCGAGCATGGTTGAGGCCTATCATCAATTTCACGCCCAGGGTTTGGAGTTTGTCGCCGTAGCAATGCGCGACGACCGACCTGATTACGTGTTGCATTTCGCGCGCACCCAACAACTTCCGTTTCATGTCGCGCTGGATTTACAAGGCGAAGCGGCGAAAGCCTTTGGGGATATCACTTTGACGCCGACAACATTCATCATTGGGCGCGACGGAAAAATTGTGCAGCGTTATGTGGGCAAACCTAATTTCAAAGATATGCAGGCGCTGCTAGCACAAGCCTTGAGTGCACCAGCGATTTGAGAAAACGAGAATCAGTTATGTCGCCAAGTCAAGAAAGCCCAGCGGAAAAGAAGAAATCTGGTTTTGCGCAATATCTCGCGACGGCTTTCCGTTGGCAACGCGGCAGGCAAGGCACGGGCTACGACAAAATGCTGTTGCTCACCGGCCTTTGGCCTGTGCCATTTGATAGCTATCTGATCAATTACCCTGAAGGGTCAGAGATCCCAGCGCATACCGACCCGGTAAAAGCCGGTCGGCACTATCGCTTGAATATCATCTTGAAGTCTTGCAAATCAGGTGGTGAATTTTATTGTGCCACGCCTATTTTCGCGAGTAAGCGCATCAAGCTTTTTCGTCCTGATGCTTGTGAGCACAGTGTGTCAAAAGTTGTTGGTGGCAACCGCTTGGTGTTGTCGATTGGTTGGGTGCGGCGCGATGTTTCAGTGCAATCTTGACCTATATTTCTCCCGCAATTGGGCAATATAGATGCGCATGACTTTGTTTCTTTCATTCTCTATCTCGTTATCGCCATCGGCGAGATGTTCCTCGACTTCTGCGCAAATTTCTAACAGACGTGCATTGCCTGTGAGTTCCGCGCACAGTAAAAAACCCAATCGGTTATAACCCGCGAACAGTATCGAGTGTGAGAGTGGCGAGGTGGCATATAACGCATCGAGGCCACGCAAGGACTCGAATTGGCGCAATAGGGGCGACAGCCGTGTTTCCATGTGATGCCGCAAATGGGCGAGCGCTGGCGCTACGTCCGCTGGATGCATCAGGAGATAGCCAGTTTCATCCACATCATCTATCCCAACGCCGTAGGCAGTCCCTAACCATTTCACTTGCGGCAGGAAGGCGGTAGTGCGAATTTCTGGCGCATCATCGTCGATGACTTGCTGCAGACTTTGCTCAACAATTGCCTGCGCCAAAAGACCTAAGCGGGTGTGTACATCAACGGCGAAAAAGAAGCTCTTTGGTCTATGGTCTTGAATACTAAAGACCAGCCGATGTTCACCTCCTTGAAACTTCGCTTTATAGGTGCGCATCAAGTTCAAGCCGCTCTCATCTTGGTCGCCACTTGGGTCAAACATAAACCCTTCTTTAGTGAAGAAAGCGGCTAAAGTTTGCTCGATTCGCTTTGCTAGAGCCATGGCAGATGGATATTCCGTCCATTCTTTGGGACTTGAAATTGCTCGAAGGCGCTTTAATTGCTCGCTGCCCTCCGCTAAACAGAGCGCATCAAATAATTGTGGAATCCAAGTGCGCTCTTGCGCTAGGTTAGCGGCCTCACTACTTAGCTCAGGTGAAAGAAACTGCGCCTGTTTGTTCATGCGTAGAGAAAAATTGGCACGCCACTTAGGGATGTGTGCGGACGGTCCTAAGCAGACTAGAACGATGCGCGATAAACGCTCCCAATACGAAAAGTCATCCTTGTCGCGCAACCGATTCCATTGCTTTTGGCTGAGTATGAACTTCGCGATGCTGCTGGGGCTGTCAATGTTGTCGAGTATGTCGATCAAGGTGTTAGGGAATAAGTACAAAATTCCATGCAACCATTGTTGCACGCCACGCCAAGATGGCACATACCAATCGCTGCGTAAATAGGTGTAAGCGTTGTCGTAGAGGTCGTCAATGCGCAGCGTGAAATCAAGCGATGGACTCGTTCCTGATTTCCAGTAGGCGTTGACTTGGGGATCGACGTGTTTCTTCCATAACTGACGCCAAGTGCCAGAAATAGGCAGGCAACTAAATTCAAAGGTGATTGCTAAGCCAATTTGTTTCTCGTTGACTTGCGTACAAGTCAAGCGCACACCTTGCTTGATTGCACCACGAAGCCTGACCGTCGTACTGGTCTTTACTTTTTGTTCGTCTGTTTTACCGACTAGGGCACCACTGTTGGCGTGGTCTGGCGCTTGGCTGTCTTCAGTAAAGCCGTGTACTAAAAAGCGTTGCCGAAATTGTTGCGTGATGTAGTCTAGGCAGGCTTGTGCAGTAAAAGGCGCATCAGCTTGCGGTGCGGGTGGTATGCGCTTCCATTCGAGATAGCGCGAATCAAGTTGCACAGCGAGTTTTTCATAGTTTGCCCAGTTATTGTCCACTTTGGCAAGGTAGTCTGGCCCTTCTGTGGTAGCCGCTTGCTCGCCCTCCAGGTCAAATTCAGCTAAGTAATCGTGAATAAAAATATCGTTGTAGTACCAAGTGGCGAACGCGTTCCCTTCCGCGTTGAAATCATCATCAAATAATTTGCCGTCGCAGTAGTCAAATAATACGTCGCGCCCTGTGATGCGCTTTTGCGCAAGCTTGGGTGCGGTTTCTTGCAACTCATCATTTGATAAATTTTTCAAGATCATCCACGCTAGGAACATGCCCATATGCGTGGCGGCCGCTTCATTTGGCGTCTCTTCACGGAAATCCATGAAGTAATACTCAGAGTCGTCGTATTTCATTTGCGTGTCTGGCTTTGCGGTTGTTCAATTTTGTCGGCAACTGATAAGTGCATCATAGGGGAGAAATGTCTGCTTTGAAAATCAGAAAATGGGGTTTGCGTTGGTCTTGAAGCAAAAAAAAACAAGGCTCAGCGAGAAAAAATGAAACCACCTATAATTTTCTCAGCGTGGAAGTACGCTCAACAAAGCATTCAGTCAAATTCAGCAAATTCAAATGCAGTCAAACTCATTTGCCCATTGAAGCGCAGATCAATGGGCATACGTCGTGCTCGTAACCTTATTTGCACGGCTATCAAAAAGCGTTCTTTGCACGTCGATTTAAGAACCAGCACGAACGAGTACTAGATTAGTTGGAAAATAGCAGCACCGCGCAGCAGCACCACGCAGAAGCACAACGCCGTTTTCAGATAGGCGAGTCTGACGTCATCTTGGTAAGGAGTGAAGAATATGGATTTCACGGTTGCGGTTTTATTGGCGTCGTTTTTACTGTCAATTGGCGCGTTGTTTGTGTTTATCTGGTCGATGGCAAAGGGCTTGTTTGGTGACGGCTCGGCTGCAGCGAAAGAGATTTTTGCTTCGAACGAGTTGGGGGAAATTGAAGACCCCGCCGCCACTGCCACGCAAAAGTCTGAACTACAGCACGCGATGGGGGATTTGGCAGCAAGTGCACCCAAAATGGCGCCAGCCGACCTCGATTTCCGCGCGCGTGCCGACCGCTCCACGGCCATGGTGGTGAGTATTTGTCTCACGCTTGCCGTGATTTGGTTGGTATTGGCGTCCATCGCTGGTTTGATTTCGTCGATCAAACTCCATTCACCTGATTGGTGGGTGCAATATGAATGGCTTACCTTTGGGCGCATACGTCCAATCCATTTGAATTTGGTCGGTTACGGTTGGTGCTCGCTAGCGGGCATAGGTGTGGCGATATGGTTGATACCGCGCTTACTGAAAACCGAATTAGTGGGCGCTAAATACGCGTTAATTGGCGGTGGTATTTGGAGCATTGGCGTATTTGCAGGTACGGTAGCAATTGCCATGGGTTATTCTGACGGCATGGAGTGGTTGGAATACCCTTGGAAAATCGATATTTTATTGGTGATAGGCGGTGCATTGGTGGGCTTCCCCTTGTGGCTGACGCTGATGAAACGCAAAGTTGAACACCTGTATGTTTCCGTTTGGTACATCGCTGCTGGTTTGCTGTGGTTCCCTATTTTGTTCTTAATTGCCAACTGGCCAGGTCTGCATTTTGGTGTGCAGCAAGCCACGATGAACTGGTGGTTTGGACATAATGTGCTGGGCTTGTGGTTCACGCCCTTGGGCTTGGCCGCCTCGTATTACTTCATCCCAAAAGTCTTAGGTAAGCCAATTCATTCATATAACTTGTCGTTGTTGGGCTTTTGGTCTTTGGCATTTTTCTACAGCCAAGTGGGCGGTCATCATTTGATAGGCGGGCCGGTGCCTTCTTGGTTAATTACCATCTCCATCGTGCAAAGCATGATGATGGTGATCCCCGTGTTTGCCGTGGCGGTGAACCAGCACATGACGGTGCTAGGTAACTTTAGAGCCTTGCTGTATTCGCCCACGCTACGCTTTATTGTGTTGGGCGCGATGATGTACACGGCCGCATCAGTACAAGGCTCTTTGGAAGCCTTGCGTTCCGTCAATGTTGTAACGCATTTCACGCACTACACGGTGGCGCACGCGCACTTAGGCTTATATGGCTTCTTTACGATGGTGATGTTTGGTTCAATTTACTTCATCATGCCCCGTGTCATGAGTTGGGAATGGCCATTTTCTAAATTGATCTCTTTACACTTCTGGCTTGTGTTGATCGGCTTTGCGATTTACTTTATCTGGCTTTCCATCGGCGGTTGGCTGCAAGGCATGGCGATGTTGGACGGAACCAAACCGTTCATGGATTCTGTGAAGTTGACCCTCCCGTACTTAGAAGCACGATCCATAGGCGGTGGATTGATGACCTTGGGGCACTTGGTTTTCGCTTTCCATTTCTTTGCCATGGGTTGGAAATTTGGACCTAAGCGTTTGGGTGCGGCCTTGCTTGGGCCGGCTTTGTTTCCCCGTTTATTAGGAAAAGGAGCAACAGCATGAGCAGCGGAAAAAGCTTCTGGGAAATGGATGAGCTGCGCATCATCATCGGTGGCATGATCATCCTCGGCGGCGCGACAGGCATTTTGGTGCTGCTGCCCTATCTTTTGCTTGAAAATGTCCGCCCGCCAGAGGGTCTCAAACCCTACACAGAACAACAGTTAGCGGGGCGTCAGCAATACATAGCCAATGGCTGCGTGTATTGCCATTCGCAGCAACCACGCGACAGCAAACTCGCGCCAGACAATAAGCGTGGATGGGGCAGGGCGTCGGTAGCGGGTGACTATGCGTATGATGCGCCGCATCTTTTAGGCACGATGCGAACTGGGCCAGATTTGCTCAATATTGGCGCGCGCCAGCCTAGTAAAGACTGGCAATTAGGGCATTTGTATCAGCCACGCGCCTATACGCCGGGGTCTAACATGCCTTCGTTTCCGTACCTGTTTGAAGTCCGACAAGGCGCGGCAAAGCCGGGTGAAACAGTGGTGAATTTACCGCCAGCGTTCGCAAAGCCCGGTGAGGTCGTCGTGGCGAAGCCGCAAGCCTTGGCCTTGGTGGACTACTTGCTAGCCCTAGACCGTACTTACCCCGCCTTGCCCGCATTGCCGGTTGCGAAGCCGAAAGCGACCACAGCATCGAAGGAAAAGCCATGACTGATGCCCCAAACAATGGCGCGAATGAGCCAAACCAGCCGCCCGTTAAAAAGAAAAAAGTCAACGCCGCGCGGCAACGCGAACACATCGATCCCGATGAGGGCGTGCGCCCCTTGCCGTGGTTTTTGGTAATGTTTTTGGGTGCGATGGCGATGTGGGGTGCGTTTTATATTTACATCACACCGTCTGGTGAAGACTCGGCATTTGGCGACCAACGTACCGTGGCGGATTTGCGCCCGCCGCTACCCGCAGAAGGCGCGGTAGATGGCAAACAAGTGTTTGCCGCGAAGTGTGTCGCATGTCATCAAGGCACCGGTCTCGGCGTTGCAGGTGTTTTTCCGCCTTTGGTTGGGTCAGAGTGGGTGCTAGGCGACGAAAAGATATTGGCGAATATTTTGCTGCATGGTGTGAATGGCGAAATGGAAGTGAAGGGCGTTGTCTATAAAGGTGCAATGCCGCCATGGAAAACACTGAGCGACGACGAACTTACTGCGGTGATCAATTACATCCGTTCTGATTGGGGCAACAAAGCGTCTCCAATCAAGGCCGACACCATCAAGGCGCAACGCGCGGCGACCGCTAGCCGCACGCAGCCGTATGCGGGTGGGGCGGAACTCAAATCAGAAACCAAGTCAGATCCCAAATAAGCGCGCGTGCAAGTCATTCGAAGTAAAGATTTACTCATCACGTTTGCGCTTAGTTTTGGTTTGCTGCTGGGCGGCATCGTGATTTTGTTTCGCGCGACAGACGGTGGTGCGGCGTTTACCACCGAGCAGTTGCGTCGCGCAGAGGTTGCCCAACATGCGCGTTTAACACCTGATTTCGCGCTTGTTGATAGCCTTGGGCGACAAATACGTCTGCATCAATTCCTCGCCAAAGACGAAAAAATCTGGATCGCCGATTTCGTGTACACGCGCTGCCAAACACTTTGCAGCGCCTTAGGTACGGTGTTTCAGCGCCTGCAGCAAAACATCATCGAACAGGGTTTGCAAGATCAAGTTGGTCTACTCTCAATTAGCTTCGATCCGCGCAACGACACGCCCGCCGCGCTTTACCAATACCAGCAACGCATGCGTCTTGATCCGGCAGTGTGGCAAATCGTCAGCCTGCAATTTGAAAGTGATCGCCGCGCCTTGTTAGATAGTTTTGGCATCATCGTAATACCTGCGCCGCTGGGTGAGTTTGAACATAACGCCGCTTTACATCTACTGACGTCAGAGGGCAACTTAGTTCAAATTGTCGATCTTGCTCAAGCGGATATCGTCATCGATCTCGCCTTAAGTCTTGCGCATCAGCGCAAGGCACGATAAGCACAAGCAACGATGCGTCATTATTTCAAACGACAGGGAAACAAAAAAAACCTTAATCGCTTAGTGTTTGCGATGCTAGTCAGCCTGTGCAGCATCGGTCTTTCAGTGCCGCCATTTCGTAACTTAATCGAACAAAGTATGTTGTGGCATATGGCGATACAAATGCCATTGCTGATCTTGGCGGGTTGCTTACTAATGGCGAGTGCTTTTCCTGCGCCAATGACGGCTACAGTAGAGCAGACAACTCAGCATTCGCAGTTACCAAGCAACGCGCAGGGAAGTGAATGGAATGTCTACGGGCTGACAGGTTTCGTGTTCAGCTTTATCACCATCACGTATTGGATGTTACCTTCCGCAATTGATCGTGCGGTGGTCTTGCCTTCTGCTGATGTGATCAAGCTATTGAGCCTACTCGCTTGTGGCGCATCGCTTCGCCACTCTAGCGTGCGTGCGCCCGCATTGATTCAGCTTTTTTTTCTGGGAAATTTTCTCGCCATGATGCTCTGGTTAGGCAGCTATTTTCTGCAAACCGATTTACGCTTGTGTAACGCGTATTCACTGCAAAGCCAAATCAATACAGGTTGGGGCCTCATTGCATGGGGTTTGGGTATCGGCATTTTTTGGGTTGCAAGGCAGCTTAATGCAATGCGAGCTAAGGCTTAGCTTTACCCTTCAATTTGCCGATATTTTGAAATACCAACATGAGTATATTTATAATACGCTTTAATTGAAAGCGCAAAAAGGTATAAAAAAATAAAAAAAGTGGCAGTATATTTTTTTAAAGCGACTTTTTACAAAGCGTTCAGGATTTCATTTGCTCGCCACCAGATGATTAATAA
>JAIETO010000142.1 GCA_019745005.1 Burkholderiaceae bacterium | reverse complement strand
AAAATATTGAATATCTTCACGTTTATGTTAAGTCCAGAGTGAACTTCGAGGGCTTTGAGAACGCCTACGATTACTTCCCGATAACTGATCTTATTGATGAATACAGAGATGAGGGTAAAAGCTGGAAATACACAAGTGTTCTAGTTGATCCGGGAGAAAAGTCCGAGATTGGCTCAACGTTAGATGGCGAAGGCAATCAAATCAAGATATTTGAACGGAAGAATTTTCTTATCCGCTCGATCGGACAGCTTCAGAATGAATTAAACATTTCGGAAGAGGAAGTTTATAGAAAATATTCCACAAAAATATTTCAGACGCAAATGCCACAAAGTAGCATTCGTCCGCGTGTTATGTCGCACGTGTTAGGAAATGGAGGAATTAAATCAGAATTGTATTCTATTGAATATGTTCCCCGCTCCGGACGAAACAAAGGGGTTGTTTATGAACAGTTTTATAAGGGAGAAAATTTTAGGCTTTTTGCTTGGCTCAAAGACGTTGCTGAAGAACGAGACGGGATACTTTACAAAAAAGAGATGCGAGGGACGTATTGGGATTACGCCAGTGAAACAAAAAATTTATCCAAAGAAGGTGGCGTCATTTTTCAAAATGGGAAGAAACCTCTTTCTATGGTTCGACGAATTATCGATATGCAACCCGCAAAAGATATTACCGTATTAGATTTTTTTGCCGGATCAGGTACTACAGCACATGCTGTGATGGCTTCAAACTCAGCCGATGGGGGGCTAGGCGATTTATTCTAATCCAGCTTCCAGAGAAAATAGACCCGACAGAATCGGAATTTTCCAACGTTGCCGAGCTTTCCTTAGAGAGGATTCGCCGCGCAGGAAAAATGCTTTCTGAAACCCCATGTCATTCCAATTGGAAAAAAGATATCGGCTTTCGCCTGCTCAAAGTTGATACATCCAACATGGCTGACGTTTACTACACGCCAGATGCGATCGATAAAGGCAAGTTCGACCTATTCGTTGACAACATCAAACCAGACCGCACGCCTGAAGACCTGCTGTTCCAGGTGATGTTAGATTGGGGTCTTGATCTGGCTCTGCCAATTGCCAAGCAGTCTATTAAAGGCAAAGACGTGTACTTTGTCGATGAAAATGTGCTTGCCGCGTGTTTTGACGCCAGCGGCAGCGTTGACGAAGCCTTCGTGAAAGAACTTGCCAAAGAGCAGCCGCTGCGCGTCGTGTTCCGCGACGCAGGCTACAAAGACAGCGCCGTCAAGATCAACGTTGAGCAGATTTTCAAGCTCCTATCGCCGGTCACCGAGGTGAAGTGCATTTGATGTACCAAGGGTAGATCTTGCAGAATAAAAAAGAATATTTGCAGAATAAATGCAGAATAAAAACGGTGCTTAAGCAATGAAACTCAAATTCAAAACGCAGGCTTATCAGACGGCTGCCGTGCAAGCTGTGATCGACTGCTTTAAAAATCAACCGCCCGCGACGACGGAAGCCATCAGTTACCGTATCGATCCGGGCAAGGCGAAAAAGGGTGTTGAAGATCTGTTCTCCAACGATGGGTTCAAAAACGCCGATTTGAAGCTAACCGATATTGCGCTGCTAGAGAACATCACTCAAGTTCAGCATCAACAAAATTTGCCGCAATCTCTTGCACTGGTGAAGAACAAGGTGAGCAGGGTCAATCTCGATGTAGAGATGGAGACTGGTACCGGCAAGACCTATTGCTATGTCAAGACGATCTTTGAATTAAACCGATGCTATGGATGGAGCAAATTCATCATCGTGGTGCCGAGCATTGCCATCCGTGAAGGGGTCGCCAAGTCGCTAGAAATCACGGCAGAACACTTTTTGGATACTTACAAAAAGAAGGCGCGCTTCTTTATTTATAACTCTAAGCAGCTGCACCACCTAGAAAGCTTTTCTTCGGATGCCGGTATCAACGTGATGATTATCAATGTGCAGGCTTTTGCTGCACGTGGTGCTGACAACCGGCGTATCTATGACGAGCTCGATGACTTCCAGTCACGCCGTCCGATTGATGTGATCAGCGCCAACCGTCCGATTTTGATCTTGGACGAACCACAGAAAATGGAAGGCGCAGCCACGCTGAAATCTCTAGAAGAATTCAAGGCGCTTATGGTGCTGCGCTATTCGGCTACCCACAAGACCACGCACAACAAGATACACCGCCTAGATGCGCTAGATGCCTACAACCAGAAGCTGGTGAAGAAAATCGCCGTGCGTGGCATTTCAGTAAAGGGGCTGGCAGGAACCAATGCCTACCTGTATCTGCAATCCATCGAAATCTCAACCAAGAAGCCGCCTGAGGCGCGCGTCGAATTTGAGCAAAAGCTCAAGAGCGGTGAAATCAAGCGCGTAACACGTAAGCTATCCAAAGGCGATAACCTTTTTTCAAATGGCTTTTCAAATGAGTTGGATCAGTACCGTGGATTTGTGATCGCGGAAATCAACGCGAACACGGACATCTTGAGCTTCACTAACGGCGTTGAGCTTTATGTTGGCGACGCCACTGGCGATGTGAATGAAGCCTCGCTACGCCGCATCCAGATTCGGGAGGCAATCAAGGCGCACTTCGATAAGGAGCAGGCACTGTTCCAGCAAGGCATTAAAGTGTTGACCTTGTTCTTCATTGATGAGGTCGCTAAATACCGCGACTACTCATCATCTGATGAAAAAGGCGACTATGCGAGAATTTTTGAAGAGGAATATCAGCTATATCTCAACGAAGTGCTGGATCTGGATGAAACACCGTACATCAAGTATCTGAAGGGCATTACGGCTGAGAAGACGCACAGCGGTTACTTTTCTATCGACAAAAAAACTAAACGGGACGTCGATCCAAGCATTGCGAAGACTGGCGAGAACAAAGGCTTGTCCGACGATGTGGATGCTTATGATCTGATTCTGCGAAAAAAAGAACAGCTTCTTAATTTCGATGAGCCGGTACGATTCATCTTCTCGCATTCTGCTCTACGCGAAGGCTGGGACAACCCCAATGTCTTCGTGATTTGCTTCTTGAAACACCCCGATTACAACAACGAGGTCACGCGCCGACAAGAGGTCGGTCGTGGTCTGCGTTTGTGTGTCAATCAGACTGGCGACCGCGTAGACCATCCAGCCATCGTCCATGACGTCAATGTGCTGACCGTAGTCGCGAGCGAAAGCTTCAAAGACTTTGTCACTGCGCTACAGAAAGATATCAGCAATTCCTTGTCCGCCCGCCCTCAGGTGGCGAACGAAGCCTATTTCACCGGCAAGGTTCTTAAAACGCCCACAGGCAATGTTGAAGTTACGCCTCAATTGGCAAAGCAGATATACAAGTATCTGCTAAAAAACGACTACACCGACGACGCTGACCGCATCACAGACACGTACACTGACTCCAAGAGGCAGGGCACGTTGGCACCGCTGCCGCCGGAGCTGCAAGCACATGCCGCTCAGGTATTTGAATTGATTGACAGTGTTTTCAGCGACAGCAAAATCTTTGATATTGGCAATGACCGTAGCCCTAAGAAGAATCCGCTCAACAGCAATTTTGACAAACAAGAATTCAAGGAGCTTTGGAATCGAATCAATCGCAAGGCCACTTATACCGTTGACTTTGATTCATCTGAATTGGTAACGAAGGCCGTGGCTGAAATAGACAAGAGCCTACGCGTAACGCCGCTGCAATACACGATTCAGATTGGTGAGCAGACTGATCAAGTAACCGCCGATGCACTGAAAAGTGGTGAGGGCTTCAAGGTTTCTAAGACGACGGTTGAGCAAAACAAGCACTCAATTCACTCTACGGTGAAATACGACCTCATCGGCAAGATCGCTGAGGGTACGCAATTGACGCGCCGCACGACGGCGGATATCCTTAAAGGAATCAGCGTTGCCGTATTTGCTCAATTCCGCACCAATCCTGAGAGCTTTATCGCGGAAGCTGTGCGGTTGATCAACGAGCAAAAGGCGACGATGATTATTGAGCACTTGGCCTATGATGCGGTCAAAGATAAGTTTGATATGAACATTTTCACATCAGGTCAGAGTAAGCAGGATTTTAGCAATGCAGGCGAAACGTTGAAACGGCATATCTATGACTATGTGATAACCGATTCAAAAATAGAGCGAGATTTTGTAACGGAACTTGATACCTGTTTGGATGTGGTTGTGTACGCCAAATTGCCAAAAGGCTTCTTGATTCCAACACCAGTTGGCGACTACAACCCTGATTGGGCAGTTTCATTTAAGGAAGGCACCGTCAAACACGTGTACTTTGTGGCGGAAACCAAGGGTTCGATGTCATCGATGGATTTTCGTCCAATCGAAGAAATTAAAATTCAGTGTGCTCAAAAATTTTTTGAAGAAATCAACAAAAAATTTGCTCCAAAGAATGTTAAATATAGCATGGTGAATAGCTTTAGGAAATTGATGGAAATAGTGAAATAACGTTAAGGGTACAAATAAAAACCCATTTCTTTTCGTTTGAAAGGCTGCATTGTCTGGACTAGGTAATGGCCATTAAATTGTTACGATGAAAAATTTTAGAACACTACTTTTGAAAATTGATTACTGTATTTCTAAATTTTGAACAATTCTTGTGATTTGGTTGTAATTGGTTTTTCGCTCTTTTGTAAAACGAGATGTCAGAGGACATCATGGGTTTATGGCAAACGCGGTAATTAGAATTTCATGAGTGGACAGGTTTAAATGAATATTATTCCCCGCCTAGACCTGTTTATTTGCGTTGTTCTCAATGTGAAAAGGAATTTTTGGATGTAGTCGCATTAAGGCGTCATCGCTTCGAAGCACAGCCCTATCACCAACCAATTCTTGTAATTGGTGATACTGAGTTCGTGAGTTCGCGGCATACGATTTCTAAAAAAATTGAATCTTCCAATGTGCATTTTTTAAATGCTAGTAACTGCAGCCTTTGGAATGATGATTGGGTGCCACCTCACTGACACATCGATAAATGTAAATTTGGTCAGCAAAGCGCAAAGAAAATTTGAGTGAAAATCATAGAACAATTCTCACTCAATTATTTCGAAAAATCGCTGAGGCAATTAAAAAAATTGAGGCCAAAAAAAAGACAGGAAAACCGTCGAAACATTCTTGAATAATGTTTTTTAAAAGTGTCGATGATTGTTGTTATTTTTACTTTTTATGCAAGTGCAAGGTGAACAAACACACCGCGGACAAAATTTTCAGTTTACAAATGATCCTAGAATGTTGCTGGTAAAGTGGCAACACTATTGAGTCCAGCAGCTTTCTTAGTCAATTTTTCTCTTAAGCTGTCTTTGCCCTCCGGAATAGTCACAGTAGTTTTCGCTGATTCAGACTTATGAGCAGTTTCATCTCTGCCGTTATCAGTCGGAAAAAACTCTTCAACAACCTTAGCAATTTCCTCCTCACTTTCCTCAAACGCACCATTGCCAAACCCTTCACGAGCAACAAGATCCAACTCCGCTTGATCGTACCCGCCAGCTTTACGCCTTTCATCATTTAGCCTAGCTTCCGCAATTGCCCCCTCCAAGCTCATGCCTTCGCGTATCGTTAAATCCACATAATAAATCGCCGCACGATGACTCAGCGTCGTACTCTTACCGCGTAGCCGTAATTCCAGCGGTAAGCAAGCCAACAAATTACCCGATACGGCACGGTAATAGTTCAGTCTTGCCGCCAAACTGCGGATGCTGTTAAAGCCTGTGGTGCGAAAGATAAATGTCCCCAATTCATCCTCATCCCCAATCTTCACATTCAGTCGACCGTAGGGTTTGCACATCCCACCTTGGGCCAATTCACAGCCGTCTGGCGAAGGGCAGGGCAGGCTTTGCACTCCTGACGTCGTATAACGCCTGCACGTCTCGCCATTCCCCACGCACAAAGGTCGCCCAGATTGACGATCAAACATGCTGTACTCCGCACGTAAATTCAAATCAGGGTCATTAAAAAGTACGCGCACGGGAATTGAACGTAATTTTCCATTGCCAGATTTCTGCCGCAGCTCTTCATCAAAAGGATGATTTACCCAACCGTCGCGATGTTGCACTTGCGACGTAATCGTAAATTGATCATCTTTTTCCGGTAAGCGTTTGCCATTTCTTTCAACGACTTTACCGATGCTGATGCGCCCTAAGATGGGCGGTGTAATCGCGAGCCCTTTAATCATGTATTTCTCCCTAAATAAAAAAGACTGACCCTTCCAAATAGGAAGTGCCAGCCGATAAGAGTTATTGCTATGGATTGTTGCGCTCTTTACCGTTGCGCACGCATTGATGATTTTTACGCGCTTTCAGTACATGCTTCACGCTGCGCTACGCATTTCTTCAATGCGTTTCGTTTGCTTACACTGGTTCTGGTGCTGTAGGCGTGACTAAGAAACGCCGACTGCCGGGTTTGCTAAGCAAGTAGCCCTTTAATAACGCAGCTTGTTCGACCATCAGACGCGGCATATCGATGCCTTGACTCTCCTTTGAACGCTTCCAACTCACCTTGCCCGTTTCAAACAAAGCAATGCTGGCTTCACCCATGCGTTGTTGAAGCTTTTGTTTTAACAGCGCTTCCTGTTGCTCACGCTGAGTGATGTCGTCGCGCAGTGCCACCAAATCGGCAAATGTGGATGAGAACTCGCGGTCATCCCGTAAATCCAACGTGTTGCCCGCATCGTGCGGATACAAACAACGTAATGCCACTTCAGCCGAGGCGGAACCATCTGCAGGTGGTGGTGTATCCGTTTCCACGTAATGCCAGAACTGCCGTTCCAATTCAATCAGTCGGTTGATTAACGCATCATCGCGCTCAATGCGATACACACGAATTTCCTGACCACAGATTAAAGTACACACATCTGCAGCGGCTTTTCCAGTAACGGCTAACTGATGCTGTACCTGACATTGCACATACTCTGGTACACCATCACGCCATAACCTGGCACCAAATTCCCCCGCTGTTTTGCATTCAAGAAGTTGTACATCCGGTGTGCCCAAGACCTCTCGATCAATATTCGCCAACATCCACGCCTTGTCAGGATCGGGATGCTGCAGAACCGCATTGATTTTGCGCACACGGTTTCCAGTGCGTCGCGTGTAATGCGCGGCGACGATAGGTTCAAGCAGGGTGCCCCAATACAAGGGACTGGTTTCATCGTTGGGATTGACCTTTGGTAATTCAGCATCACGACCGGTTTTAATCATCCACAGTTCCAAGGGAGATTGATAAGGATTTAAACCCACGGCGCTACCCGCATCACTGCTACCGATACCGCCTTTTCTGACGGTCAGCCAGTCGTCGCGGCTTAAGGTAGTTGTTTCGACTAAGCGCAGTGCATGTTGTTTGGGTTTTACTTTTTGAATTTGTTTAACGAGACGCATAGCGTTTCCTTTAAAAGAAGGCGTAAAAAAGACATAAAAAAGCCCAGCGAGATGCACTCGGTTGGGCAGGGTGTTGAAAGTCGTATTGATGAAGCGTTAGAGATTGAGCGGTATTAATGAAGTTGGATCGATGACTAGTACTACGCCACCATCAACAAAGCCTGATCCAAGGCTTTTTGCTTTAAGGTAGCCCCTTGCCCAAACCAAGCCGATTCCAAACGATGATCCGTACTGCGTGCACGGCGTTCATGATCGACATACTCAGTGATAGCATTCAATAAACCAAAAGCCGTGGCTTTGGATGAGGCGAGCTCAGCGCCTTTGCCTTGACCGTCATACAACGTTTGCACTTTCTTGATCGCACGCTCGTTCGCCAGTCCCCCAGAAACACTGTCAGCCTCCGTAAATACCCGCAAGAAGAAGTTCATCGCTTCGTGGGATTTCACCTTGCGTTCAGACAGCGTCTTCATGCGATACATAAAGCCATCCCAAGAGGCAACAGAAATGCCAAGCTGCTTTTTAACTGCTTGCGGATCAAAGTGCGTGTTATGCGGCACTTTCACCGCACCGGCATTATTCTTCAGCGCTATCGCCAAAGTGTTGTTACAAACCACTCGAATGCTAGTGAATTGTGCCGTAGTCGCTAAAGTGCCATCGCATGCGGTGGCTAACAGTAGATAGGCTTTCACCACGTCATTCCCTTTTAGAACAGCGGATTGATTGGTTTTAGCTAGTGCCCAGACTTTACGACCTTCCTTCAAAACCCCCGCCGTCTCCAATTCAAACCCTGAAATTTCAGTGAGATCGCGATAAAACTCCAGAATCTCGCGCGGTTGCACTACCCGGAAGCGGGCGGAGACAACGGAAAGTGGCGCTTTGGTATCCGAGCGATACAGCACTTTCTGTTCAGGAAACGACATAATCGCCCCGAGGTTGCCAATGCTCTCCGTCATAAAGCGTACAGGGGTTTCTTTAATCTCGAAGGCCATGCCGGCTTGTTGCGCCCACACGTCGATAGGTTGTTTTGCGGTGAGTTGATTACCAAGACCATGCCAAGGTGTTGCGTTGACATAGGCCATATTCTCGATGAGATGTGCCATAGTAAAAATTCCTTATAAATTTGATTGTTAAGATCGGCGCGCGTGGTGTCGTAAGGGCGGACTTAAATAAAAAACGTCAATACCGAATTACAAAGGCGCGCCAACGCAGTAAAAAAGTCAGCGAGGTGAGACGTCAATAAAAACTTGACCACAGGCGACGCTGAAAAAAACGATGGAAAAACGAAAAGAAAAACGAAATTAAAAAGACGAGATGAGGAACGAAAGGAAGTAAAAAAGGGAGAATGAAAAAGTGAAAAAACTAGAGGAGGGACTTCTACCGTGTAGCTGCAGATCAGAGGTTCAAGAGGCTAGAAAAATGACTAAAGGTTGATGACAGTCTAGTTCTTGAACAAAAAAGCAACAAAACTAATATGCATCGTCCAAATCATTCGGCGGATGTGAAAAACCATGCGTTGGCTTTGTAGACGGGAATGGGTGGATGGGCCTCTCCTCAAAGTCATGTGATTCAAATGACGTTGCTGTAAAGTTGTGGTCACAGGACAGGCAGTAATAGTTATCGAGAATATTCTTGTCGATGACTTCACCAAGATTGCCGCCTAATTTACAACCGACTGCGCCGCCAAACAGCGCGCCAAGGACGGCACCAGCAATACCGCCAACAACGACACCAACAGGACCTGCAAACCGACCCACCGTCGCGCCTAGTTCTGTGCCGCTAAGCATGCCTGTTGCGCCAGCTGCCGTGCCCGCCACCGTGCCGATTGCGCTACCCGCTTTTTTAGCCCTGTTTTTTGCTTTGATGCGGGAAGAATGACATTCAGGGCAGATAAGTAGCATGAAACAAACTCCTGTAAAGAAAGAGGTAACGGGTGCCTTTAAGAAAATGCTGATGCATGATTAAACATGGGCAGGGTGCACATCATGTCGACAGTACCGATGTTTGCTGCTCCAGTGGATCACGCTCACAGCGAATAAGACGCCGCTGATAAAAACAATCGCGAACGCCGTAAGAAATTCGAGGGGAGAATTGTTGGACACCATTGAACCTCCATGGATTAAATAGGATGAAGACGGAAAGAAATCACAACAGACTGATTAACGCAGATGCGCCAGTCAGCGATTGCGAATTGAAGTGATATTGAGCTCGCCGATGCCTAAATTCTGCTTTTTGGGTTGTGCAATAGCCAAATATTGGCAATGGCTATGACTAACGAGCATAGAAGAAAAATGAAGATGTCAAGAGCGACACCATCATTGGTGGAGGCGGAAACAACGAAGGCAAGGAATGAAATGAAAAAATAAATACAGCTTTGAAAGAAGGTGTTTCTGCGAGGCCGATAAAATGGCCATGAGAAAAATGAGAGGGGATTGTTGTGCATGATTACCTTAACGGTGAGTGATACAAATCATCAAAATTGTTTGATGAAAGAGTGCCAAGGCTTGGCTGTTCTCACTTAAGGAATATATGGCTGAAGAAATCTTGAATCGCGAAGGTTCGAATAAAAAAATAGTGTGTGCAACGGCAAAAAGTAGCAAGGTGTTGTCACCAAGGTCAAATTGACCAAGATGCTAACATTCGACTACTCCATTTGATATCGATGCAACCCATTTAAAGACTCTAGTATTCGATGGTGCTGGATGGGTTAACGGAATTTCGGTACATCGGGCAATTTTGCGTCAGCGACAACACAATGCACATTGCTTGATTCAAAGAAGGTACTATGTACGACGAATAAAGAAAAAATAAATCCGCGCACATGTTGATTCCTCTCAGCCTGATGCTTTTCCCAATGAGAGTTTTTGGAGACTACCGTGAAAAAATGTCTGTTTATTCTTTTTGTTTTTCTCTCGCCCTTCGCTTTTTCTGCCGCAGATAACAAAGCCAACCCAATATATAAAAGCTCTTACGAATGTGGGATGGATTTTTTTAAAGCAAATGGAGCCAAGGAGAGTCCCATTCCCTCATGCGTTGGCAACTCACACGACCCGTCCAAGCTAGAAATGCAAGCTTACAAAGACGCTGAACGCGATTATTTGGCAGGCGTCCCGGCTAAAGCGTCCTCCTGTAATTTTGGTTATGGGGTTTGGGTAGCCTCAGGAAGTCGCGCTGATAATTCGCTTGAAGGGCCTCAACGTGTACCAACTTTACGCGAGATCGCGCGATTATTAACTGTGGCACGTGAAGTCAAGTTTTATGATCTTCAAGGTAGGGGTATTCCAATAGAAACAGTAAATCATTGGTTTACAAAAAAAGGCGAAACTATCTCTGTTTCAGACGAAGCTAAAAAAACTTGCACAAAGAAACAAACAGGCTGATTAATTTTCATCGAGTGTCATCGAGCTTAAAACTTTCTAAAAGCTTAATGTGAAAAAACCCATGCCTTGGAATACAAATACATGCATGGGTTATTTCCGCGTCAAGATGAACGATGCAACTGCCTTTCCGAACTGAAGAGAGGATCTGTTCTTTTAGATCTACATCTAAATTTTGCCTCGTGCCGATTTTCAACATAACGCGCACAGCTTCCAATCCTCACTACAACCGAGGATCAACGGGCTCACTTTCCAGCGCAAGCACGCCAAACACACATTCATGAACATGTCGAAGTGCCTTTTGGTCGACAAATCGTTGAAGCCCCTCCAATCCGAGAGCAAACTCCCTGAGTGCCAGACTTCGTTTTGCCGACAGACCTCGATTTCTCAAGCGATCAAGATTGACTTGAGTTGAATATTCAGGGCCATAAATAATCCGCAAATATTCTGGCCCCCTGCATTTGATCGCTGGCTGCACAAGCCCTCGCTTGCCGTGCGCAACGAACGAAATTGGCTTAACTACCATTCCCTCTCCACCAGATTCCGTAAGCTTTAACCACCAATCAATCGCCGCGGTTTCACTGGTGACATCGCCAAGTTTTACTCGCTTGTAAGGGGTAGCAACGAGAAGTTTCGGATCAGCCAAAGATAATTTCGCGAGCGTTTTCATGTGCCATTCATGATCGTTTTCGAAATAGGTTTTCCCTTGACTGGCTAAGATATGAAAGGGTGCAAGTTTCAGATCATCTAGACCATCAACCGGCCAACAGTATTGGCGATACGCGTTCACATACTTTTTAGCCAACCCTAATCGCGGTTCAAATTCATCATATAGCGCAGAAACTGGGGCACCATTTGCCATTGCTTTGCGCAATAGATCCGATACATCCGTGAGTGAGTGAATCGACGCCGACCCGACAGCAGCGTATTGGTTACGCAGCAAATCTTGCGCCTTGGCAGACCACGGCATAAGTTCGGCGTCTAGGCACAGCCAATCAGTATCCAATTCTGTCCATAATCCAGACTGCTCTAATGCTAAGTTAACCCGAGCGAGAAACGCCTGCTCCACAGCAGTGTCGTTGAAAAATCGGCGACCAGTCCTCGTATAAACAATACCGATCCCTTCATTTTCAACACCAAACCGCAAATTCGCGACTTCTTCCGATTTACATACGATCACGACCGTGCGAGAACCCATATGCTTTTCTTCGCAAATAACTTCGTCGATACCTTGCCCTCGGTAATAGGCTAACGCCTCGGCCGGATGCTCGAGCCATGTGCCTTCCTTGTGTGTTTCGCACGGTGACATCGTTGGAGGCAAGTAAATCAGCCATTTAGGATTGGCCGCAAACCGACTCATTATCTCGATTGCAGCGGTCGCGTTGTCCGGTTGAATCGTGACGTTTTGCCGCAGCTTCGTTTCAATAAAGCGTTTGCCGATCACATCTTCAATATCAATCACGTCATCGTGCAGCTGTTGCGCAGAAAGTTGCGCGACGTCCGGCATAACTAACGGGCGGATTGGCTCGTAATAGATTTGTTTCGCCTCGACAGATACGATTTCCCGCTCCGGGTATCTTAACGCGGTCAAAGTGCCCCCAAATACGCAACCGGTATCAATACAAATGGTGTTGTTCAACCATTCTGCTTGCGGCACAGGCGTGTGGCCGTAGACGACCATGGCTTTGCCACGATATTCCGCTGCCCAATTGTGTCTGACAGGCAGGCCATATTCGTCTATTTCACCTGTCGTTTCCCCATACATGGCAAATGACCGAACCTGACCTGAACCGCGACCATGCATTTCCTCGCGCAGCCCGGCATGTGCAACCACCAAGCGACCGTCGTCCAGCACATAGTGACTCACCAGACCATCTAGAAACTCCTCTGCGGACTTCTTAAAGTCATTTGGTTCTAGCTCCAATTGCTGTAAGGACTCGGCCAAACCGTGTGATATTTTGACATCACGACCTCGCAGCTTTTTGACCAATTTGACGTCATGGTTCCCTGCGACACAAAGAGCAGTACCGGCATCCACCGAGTTTTTAACCAAGCGAATAACGTCAGGTGTTTTCGGCCCGCGATCTACCAGATCTCCAACGAAAACGGCCTTTCTCCCCTCCGGGTGGGTCAATATGCTTTGACCATTGACCGAGCCAATCCGATAAGCCAATTTCACCAGAAGTTCGACCAATTCGTCATAGCAGCCATGAACGTCACCGATAATGTCAAAGGGCCCGTGCTCATGTTTCTTGTTGTTCCAAAGCGGTTGCCGAGTAATCGTTAATTCGCTTAATTGTTCTGGGTCTTTAAATATATGGACGTGACGGAATCCTTCCCTTTCCAGATTCCGAATTGATCTTTGCAATTGCTGACGTTGGTTGCGGATGACGTGGTCGCCGAAATTTCGGTCTGGACGGGTTCGATTACGTTCCTGGCAGGTTTTTTCTGCCATGTCTAAAACCACCACCACGGGCAGACAATGGTATTTCCGCGCTAATTCGATCAACGGTTTGCGAGCATCTGGTTGGACATTCGTCGCATCAACGACAGTAAGACGTCCAGCGGCGAGACGTTTAGCGGCAATAAAATGAAGCAGCTCGAATGCATCTTTGGTCGCCGCTTGATTGTTTTCATCATCGGAAACAAATGCTCGGCACGCGTCCGAAGAAACGACTTCCGTAGCTAAAAAATGTTTTTTGGCGAACGTTGATTTGCCTGAGCCAGAGGTACCAACCAATACGACTAGGGATAGTTCGGGAATTGTGATATTCATTAAGCAGCTTCCAAACGAGTAAATAACCCCAATTGTGTGGGTGCGCCTATGGCACTATCCGCCTCGCCAACAGGATGAAATTCGACGGCGTAACCATATTTTTTTGCACGCTCATTGGACCAAGCCTCAAATTCAGCACGCGTCCATTCAAACCTGTGGTCGGTATGCCGAAATTCGCCCGGCTTCAAATTCTCAAATTTGACGTTGTATTCAACATTTGGGGTCGTCATCACAATCGTTTTTGGTCGAGCAAATTCAAAAAGTACGCGTTCAAATGATTTGAATCTCGGAAAATCCAGATGCTCGATCACTTCAATGACGGTAGCAATGTCGAATCCAGACAGTCTTGAATCGCGGTACATCAGCGACCCGTGGATCAGCTTCAATTTTTCCTGTTGAATTGGTGGAAGTCGGTCAAAGTTCAAACGCTCCTTGGCAATTTCCAAAGAGCGGATCGAGACATCCATCCCAACAACAGATTTGAGCTGTTTAATCTTCATGAGCCCAGAGAGAAGTTTTCCCTCTCCACATCCCAAATCGATAACGGATGCCGCATCGCTCTTTTCTATAATTTCAGCGACCTTCCTTAGTCTGGTTTCATTCAGACTAATCCGTTCCTCCAACAGCCGTTCGCGGTCAATCTTCAAATTTCCCGCAATCGAAAATGGTTCATCCTCGGCATCGCTTTCTGACAATCGCGCCAGCGCATCCCGTGCGAGATTGCCGCGGTTTTTCAGGAATCTTCGGGTGATTTGCTCCTTTTCTGGGTGTGTTGAGAGCCAGCCTTCTCCATGCCGAAGCAGCTTCTCGACTTCGTCATCACCCACCCAATAGTGTTTGTCGTTGTCCAGAACCGGAATCAACACGTAAAGGTGCGTCAAGAAATCCCTTAATAGACAGGTTCTGCGGATGCAAACTTTGAAATAGGGGCCTTCTCCCCAAGCTGGATATTGGCTATCCAGAACCAATCTTTCCAGTTCTAACTCATACCCCAGCGGTTCAAACAGTCTTCGCAAGAATCCTTCACCGCCACGACACGGCAGCACACCCACCGTAACCTCAAGTGCTATCGGTGTATCCGCAAGTTCTTGTCGGTCTTTTGACCGTCCGGCAACAGCGGATCTGAATATGTCACCCAGCGCCACTGCCAAAAATGACGAGGCTACATATGGTCTGTCGTTGACATACTGTTCCAAAGCAAAATCACTCTTGCCGCCACGACGAACTAGGCCAATGGGGTCTATATCCAGAAGAAGGACAGCAGAGCATCGTTCTTTGGTTGCTTCAGAATAAAAAACATGTGCCTTACCAAAGGACTGAGTAAACGTCTGCACCTTAAACGGGCTCTTATGCAGTAGGTAGCCAAGGTCGGTCGCAGGACGATGTGTAATGGTGATAGTCAGATACATTTCTCAAAATCCAGTTGGCAATAAAAAAACCCCGGGGAGCAAGCCAACCGGGGTTATTCATTATCGGAGGCTTGGCCTCCGAGATCACTCAAAGGCTAAAAATATTTATGGTTGGGGTGTGCCAAACCGACAGGTAGCACTAGCGGCAATCTGCGCAAGCAAACTGGTTCAATTAACAAAAAAATCTCTGACATGACCGAACACCCGAGTTAAAAATTAAGCTTGAATATATCATCTGAAGCAAACCTAACCAAGCAAAGTGATGTTTTTCGACAAATTTCACTATGAGGTCTTTTGCCTAAAAACTTATTGGTCGCTCAAATGCGTCTCGATGTTAGTGGGTCAATTTTCGGTCAACGGCAACAGTTCCAAACTTAGCGATGTG
>JAIETO010000103.1 GCA_019745005.1 Burkholderiaceae bacterium | reverse complement strand
CATATTTACTCATGAATCAATACTCAACCACGTGTTTGTTCATGGATCAATAGGGAATGTCCCATGGCTGTAAATATGTATACACAGCACCCCAATCTTGATCTCAATTTACTGAAGGAATTTTATAGCGACACCGCCGCACCGTTAGCGCATATTTTGCGCGGCATTATTGGCATGAATAACCAAGCGGTGGAAAACCGTTTCACCACATTCGCGCAGAAATATGTGCTTTCTTCGGTGCAGCTGCGCTTCTTAAGTATGCTCAAAGACCAGATCAGTGCGCAAGGCGGGCTCAAACTCAATGCCTTATTTGAAATGCCATTTACCCAGATCCATACCGAGGGCATTGGTGGCGTGTTTACTCGCGACGACCAATTTGCTGAACTCGCTAATATTATTCGTAGCTTTGGCGAACCACCAACAATCACACCAAAATAATTTTTATTAAGAAATCGAATTAATGTCAGATCCAAATCAAAAACATGTCTTCTGTCTTACACACTCATCAGGTGATCAACTCTATCCCGTTTTAATGAAAAACCGCAGCACAGGTGTAATCGCTTATAGAGTGTCCCTAGGCGGCAATACGAAAGCTGATCATATCGAACTAAGCGATCCGCTAGAAGTATTGCGCTATGTGCGTGATTTAGGCTACAGCGTTCGCGCCCAAAGTCCCGACTCTGGGCGCAATGGTTTGTATAAAGCCGGACAACGCAGTATTACCTCACTTAACATTTTTAACTAAGGTCAACATGATCACCGGCGAACTAAAGAACCGTATCGACAGCCTCTGGACAGAATTCTGGACAGGCGGCATTGCCAACCCATTGACAGTCATAGAACAAATCACCTTCCTCATGTATTCACGTCTGCTGGATATGGAAGAACGCAAAGACGAAAAACGCAGTCAGCTTACTGGCAAACATTTCACCCGCCGCTTCCGCCTTGATGGTAAGCCTGGTGAACTTGATAAAAACGGCAAAGCACTCAATGAACAAGACTGCCGTTGGGAAAACTGGCGTCATCTAGGTGCAGAGCAAATGCTGCCGCACGTACGCGACAAAGTCTTCAAACATTTTAGCGAGATGGCTGAACGCAGTGGTAATGAAGGCAGCCTGTTTGCTGAATTTATGAAAGACGCGCAAATGATGATACAAAAGGCAAATCTGTTGTCGAAAGCAGTAGAGGCCGTCAATAATCTGCCGCTGGATCAAGGTGACACCAAGGGTGATCTGTATGAATACCTGCTCAGTAAGCTCACAACAGCAGGTATTAATGGCCAGTTCCGCACGCCGCGCCACATCATTCGCCTGATGGTAGAACTGATGCAGCCACAAGTGACTGATCGTGTCTGCGACCCAGCCTGTGGTACAGGCGGCTTCCTGGTCGAAACCTACGACTACATGATGCGCACCCACACCAGTGAAGCTGGCAAACATACAGAAACCTTTATCAATGAGCGTGGCGAACAAGAAACCACCACGCTGTTTTCCGGTGATCTGCTGACACCGCATCGCAAGCACATCGACAATGACATGTTCCACGGCTTTGATTTTGACGCCACCATGCTGCGCGTGGCGAGCATGAACCTCATCATGCACGGCGTTGCCGCTCCTGATGTGCACTATCAAGATACGTTGAGCCAATCTTTTGAAGAGAAGCGACCCAAGCAATCCAAAAATGCCTTTGATCTCATCCTCGCTAATCCTCCGTTCAAAGGTAGCCTGGACGAGCAAGACGTTGCCCCCGATCTGCTGCGCGTAGTTAAAACAAAAAAGACCGAGTTACTGTTCATTGGCCTGATTCTGCGCATGCTAAAAACTGGTGGACGCTCTGCCACCATCGTGCCGGATGGTGTTTTATTTGGTTCCAGCAAGGCTCACGTACAACTGCGTCAGCATCTGATCGAAAACAATCAGCTTGAGGCCATCATCAGTCTGCCTAGCGGCGTGTTTAAACCGTATGCCGGTGTCTCGACAGCGATCATTATTTTCAGCAAAGGTGGCAGCACGGATAAAGTATTTTTCTATGATATGCATGCAGACGGTTATTCGCTTGATGATAAGCGTCAACCGATCAATGACAACGACTTGCCTGATCTCAAAACGCAATATCAGCAATGGAACGCAGGTAAAGGTGAATTTAGTGACCGCACTCAGAAGGCTTTTTCCGTCAGCAAAGCAGATTTAGTCGCGCAAAACTATGACTTGTCGATCAATCGCTACAAGGAACAAGTCCATTCGGAAGAACAGCATGACGATCCGCGAGAGATTTTGAAATCCTTGATGGCCTTGGAAACAGAGATTCAGCGTGAATTGAAAGAGTTGGAAGGAATGTTGTGATGGCTTCAGCACCGCTAAGTAATTACTGCGAAGTTATTACAAAAGGCACCACTCCGAAAACTATGGGGATTGACTTCGTTGATTCAGGAATACCCTTTATTAAGATAGAAAATATAGATGACGGGAAGATTAACTTAGATGGGGGCGTAAACTACATTGATGAAGTTGCAGATCTCACCTTAAGCCGTTCTCGCATATTCCCAGGCGACGTGTTGATTTCTATCGCAGGAACAATTGGAAAAACGGTTGTAGTTCCAGACGAAATTCCAAGGCTTAACTGCAACCAAGCGATCGCTTTAATTCGCCCAAAATTAGCTTTAAATTCGCAATATTTGAAGCATTGGCTAGCGTCACCAGATGCCTTAAAACAAATAAATGGGGCAAAAGTAACGGCAACTATTTCCAACCTTAGTCTCTCACAGATTGGAAATTTACAAATTGCACTTCCCTCAATCGAAGAACAAAAACGCATAGCCGCCATCCTCGATAAAGCCGACAGTCTCCGCCGCAAACGCCAGCAAGCCATCCAACTCGCCGACGATTTCCTACGCGCCACCTTCATCGATATGTTTGGTGATCCAGATCTAAATCCAAAAGGGTGGGAAATACCAGCATTAAAGGATCAAATTGTTCACGCGAACAATGGACTCTCGAGACGCGCGACGCCTGGAGAAACTGGGGGCAGTATCGTCCTGCGCCTTCAAGACGTTCAGTACACAGGGATCACCTTTGAAAAAGAACTAAATCGAATAAATCTTGAAGGTAGCGAACGTTCCAGATTTAAGGTAGATAACGCTGATATTTTATTTATTCGAGTGAACGGTAATCCAGACTATGTCGGACGATCAACCGTATTTCAAGGATATAAGGAGCCGATTTTTCACAACGATCATTTGATTCGTATAAAAATTGGCAAAAAATACTCTCCTGAATTTTTATCATATTTCTTCAATAGCAATGCAGGCAGGAATGTAATTGCGAAACGAATAAAAACCTCTGCTGGGCAACATACTATCAGTCAAGGTGGAATAGAACAACTTGAGATTATTCGCCCCCCAATTGAACTACAAGAAAAATTCGTTGAAATCATGAAAAAAGTTAGTTCAATTCCTTATAAGTCGATCGATGTTGGTTTGCTCAGCGCTAGCCTCTCGCACCGACTGTTAGTGAACTAAATCTAAAAAATAATCTGAAAAAATCTTATGACAATCGAAAAACAATTTTCAGAAGCATTACGCGCAGCGATCGAAGAATCCAGACGCATAGGCTATCCACCAAATCGTTTCGAAACCATGCTTAATGAAATGGGCGCGATTCCACTAGCCAAGAAACTGGTCAAGTCCAGTGATTTACAGACAGGGCTAGATGCCTTGAAAAAGCTAGGCCGGCCGGATTTATCGCTAGAGCACATTATGCAAAAAGAAGAGTTTAAATCACTGTTTAGCAAGACGGAGCTCGAAGCTGCGCAGTGGCGCTTGCAAAGCGCGCACTGATTCCTAAGGATAGCTTTACGATCAGGATCGGAATGATTAGTCCAAATGCCGGATAGGCGGCTGCTGGCTTATTCCTTATGCCGTCAATATTTGTTAACTTCTAGTACTTTGGAGGGAGTCGTTAATTTGAGAATTAACTAGCGCTCATTTCAAGGTTTAACATATTCTTCGATTTGCTTCCAGTCAACACCAGTCCATTCGCGCTCATTTGGAGGAATTTCTGACGAACTAAAGCTGTCATAGACTACGTGAAAGCGCTTTTTCTTTCCGTACCAAAGGTTTGCCCATACAAGCGCCTTGCGTGCAGCGTCTTTCTGATCGCGCTTAATCACTGTTTCTAACTCACCACCGACTAAAGCAAATAAGTGTGGAGTCGCTTTTTTAGACGGATCGGTGATAGAGCGGAGAACAGCCTCCTGCATACCAGGAATAGCTTCGAGGCAACCATACCCTCGATCTGCAATGTACTGACAGTAGCGCCGAATATGCCAAACCAACCTGTCGAGTCGATGAATTGCGTCAGAGGTATTGTATGCAGAAGTGCTGAGATATCTGTTAGCACCGCCTTGGCGAGACAGATAGGAAAGGAATTTCTCGTCTTCACGCTCGATTTCAATCTTTAACATAACAATTTTCTTTACCTCGGAGAAGAGTGCGTCTAGATTATGCCCAAACTCGTGTTTCTTCGTTTTACCAGCAAGCGTATAGAACCTTGCGCTTTTCCCATTGAAGAGGAGAATAGCTTTCAGATATTTCTCCACAGCCTGATGCGCAGACCAAAGAAATTGTTGTCGTAGGCGCATACGGTAGTTTGCTCGGGCAGCGATGTAGTCGTGATCGGCTTGCTTCCGAAATACATCAGATGCAAACGTGTTAAGGATTATTTGTAAGTCCATGGTTACCATCCAAAAAATGTTAGAGCTCAGCTAAACCTCAACACAAAAGCTTTTCAATAGCAGAAATCGCCTCCAAGGCGCCCAAACCAATCCCGACATCTTGCTCACGTCCCACTGTGTACTCGTTCGGATTAATTCGTATGAGATGCCCGCGCTGTTTTTGTACTACCCACTTACTAAAATTACGCACTGTGCTAATCGCTTTACCAGCGCCTATCTCCAAAACAACAGGTCTTTGCATTGACTGCAGCCAAGCTTGCTTTTGGTCACCCTGCTGCGCACTGCGCTGAGCTATCCACTGACTATCATCGAACATGAGAATATTCGGTCGTGCCAACGCGCCACAATGAATGCACAAGGGCGCTGCATTGACCAAGCGGCATTCTTCCAACTTCACGTGTGGCACGAATCCCTCTGCCGACCAAATATCGTCGCAACAAGGTATCGTGCATTGCAGGTGATGAATTGAACCATGGCATTCAATGACACGGCCAGCATCAAAACCAGCCTTTTGAAATTGGCCGTCGACGTTACTGGTGAAAACAAACGCCCCATTTCGCATTTTTTGCGCAAGCTTTAGCAAAACTTGAAATCCTTGATGCGGAACGGTTTCTCGATAGAGTTGCAATCTATGTCCATAAAACCCCCAGGCGATCTCGGGTAATGCGTCAAACGTGTAGGGGGAAGCAACATCCGAAAAACGCATAATGAGTTTTGCAAACTTTGGATATTCCCTCCAAAACCCATGGTCTCCACGGAAGTCTGGCAAGCCAGAATCAATCCCCATTCCCGCGCCGGCGGCGATGATGAGCCCATCAGCCTGTTGAATTAATTCGGAGGCACGAATCAGCTTTGTATCGATATTTTGTTCACTCATGATCTCACCATTATTCTTCGATGTTTTCGCTTTGCACGTCCGTCAATAGATTCCCATCCTTTTGTACGCTTGTTTGTGTTGCTAGATTGTGACTTGGCTCGCGAGGGGATGGGACAGGCGTTTGCGTATTCGCCACCACAGAACCAAACTCTTCCAGAAAGGACTTCCCTGCTTGCTCATTCGTGAACGCGCATCGCCACGCAACAGCTTCCACAACACGGTCGCACCCAGATGGTTTTTCGTGTCGCAATTTCTTTGCCTTGAACTGTACCTGGCGCTCAAACAGCCACTCACATTGTGGCGAATTGAGAAAATCGACTAGGGCAGCCGCTGCATTTTTACAGCGTTCACTTGGTAATGCGTTCTTAAAGCCAAAATGTGAAGAGATTGTGGCATGCGCACCCTTCAGACTGCCAATACACACTTCAAATGTCGATAAACGCGTATTGTCAGGCGCTCTAATCGAGAAAATTTGTGACGTGCCGTTCAAGCAAAAACTATAGTGCATGCCAACACAATGTTGCATGAACCGCCCTTCCTCGATCAGTTCCCACTTGTTGATAAGTTGAACAATACGCAGATCATCGAATTCGAATGGGAGGGATAAAAAAAGCGGCCACTCGGCAAAAGAATCCTTGTTCAAGTTGGCAAGTTCTTCGGGAGAAGCGAACAAACGGGTCAATTCGATTTGTATCTCGCGGTGCCACCTAGCAGAAATGGAAACAATGTCCCCAAGGGTATGCTGCGCAAGCCACGCGAGCAAGAACGCGGGCGATCCATCGAGGATAGTATGTTGAGGGTCATAATAGCCATAGCAACGAATTTGCATTGCATTCCGCAGAGTCGTCAAAAAGTCATGGGCACTGTCGAAATTTTTTGTCAACCATCCTTCAACAGACTTCATTGTAATTTTCATCTTTGCAAACTCTTTAAAGCGTTGCTGCAGAATATCTAGCATGGCGGGCATCGCCAACAACTCCATGTCGCGATCGCGTTTGCTAATTGAACTGTCTACCCAGCTACCCGCTTCGACGTAATACCTGAAAGCGTCTAAGATACTTTCGATAGCCGTTCGAAAGTCGCGCCATTCTTCCTTGCGAATTGGGCGCTTTTCTGGCGAAATCATCGAAATCACACGCAGAAACGTATCAATTTTGTGAAGGGAAAACGGCGAGTTGAAAGCAAACTTTTTGCGCGCGCACCAACGTATCGTTTCCTTAGGCACACCAAACAAATCCGCGGCAACCGCAATTAGTGGGCGTCCTGTATCAATTGCATTGCTGAGTAACTGCGCCCTATTGCGATGAAAGGTGGTCCAGTGTGTGGCGCCAGAGTTTGCCACAGTAGAAAGTTTTGGCTTTCCTGGCCAGTACTCGATGAGGATTGACGCGATCCAGGGGAATTCACACAATGCTTGCATGCGATTACGCTTCCGTGTGGGATCGCCTGCCGCTAAAAAGTTATAGGTCGCTAGTTGTGCAAAGCCAGGTTCAATAGCGCATTCCAGCTCCTCAATTTGTGCAATGATTTTTGGGTCGAGCAGGTTTTTGAATGCTTGTAGCGCTTCCGTACCCGCTGAAAACATTGGAAAGTGCTCAAACGCAATCGCATGCAATTGCCACAATTTCTCTGGACTAAGTTGTGCTTCGATTATTCGCAGCAAGCTAATACAAATACTATTCGTCGCCGTGCTCAAAAATTCTTCGACAGGTGCGTACGGCGCATGTTGAAAGCGCTGCATCGTCATGCAATCCTGATTTTTCTGATCCATTAACGCAGTAAAGCGCAGGCTCTGAACCGCGATATCCTCGCCCATATCACCTAGATGTATAAGCGTTACCAACTCGTCCACGAACCTTGAGATCAAGTCGGTACCTAGTTGGGAATGGCCCACCAACTCAAAGCCATGCACAAGGCCATCGGCAGTCAATAAATAGATACGTGCCACTTGACGACTTGTGTCGGGGAAGGCGATGACAAGCAGTTGCCGAATAATGGAATGCGATGAGATTGCATGCCGAACATAACTAAATGCAAAAATACGTTCAACCTCTCGCAAAAATTTAGTGTCGTCCTGCATTGATGGAAATATTTTTGCACATTCCTCTGCGAGCAAGTGCGCAGCTGGTGAGGGAGGCCGAGTAACGGGCGATATCATAGGCATCGGCTCTTAAGCATCGTATTAGCTGAGTAGCTTTGAGAGCGCGACATAATCATCATCAAAGGAAGCGGGCGAAATCGAACCTTGGTTGTTTGTATAAAACCTTTCCACGAAAGACAAGGCAATATTTTCAGAAGGGAACGCACATCGCCAGGCTGTCGCCACAGCGATGCTGTCGTACTTTGCGCGATCAATTTCTTGGGGCTCGCGTCTTTCGCTTTTATTCTCGTATTGTTTTGCACGATCAACGGCCTTGAATTCAATGAAATCAGACAGGCGTTTTGCATATTGCGGAGAATTTAGAAGGTCTATCAATCCGGCTGCAGCCTTCTTACAATAATCGTTTGGTACGCTATTTTTGAAGCCAAAGTGAGAAATTGTCGCGGCTCTCCCATTATTTTGATCACCAATTTGCACGTGTAGCGTGGATAAATAACTATTTTCGTTTGTCCTGATGGAGAATATTTGTGAGACGCCGTTAAGACAATCAGCGTAGTAGTTTCCAACACAATGTTGCATGACCAGTCCTTCTTTGCTCAGTTGTTCTCCATTCATAAGCTGAACGATCCGTAACGAACCGAACTCAAATGGTTCTTCTAAAATGGGGGGCCATTCATCCAAGACCTTTCCGTTTGGAATACCTCGCTGCTCATGTAATGCAAATTCACTATTGAGTGCGATTTGCAATTCATCGTGCCACTTTGTCGAACAGACCGCGATTTCGCGCAGAGTGAGACGCGACTGCCAAGTTTTAAGAAATGCTGGCGTATCGTCGACATAAGCGCCTAGTGACTTGTGAAAACTGGTTCTTCGCGCCAGCCGTGCTTTACCTAAGGTCGCCAAAAAATCGTGCATGTCAGTAAGATTTTCACAAAGCCATTGATCAATTTTAAAAAATGGGGGCAAGCGGGGTAAGTATTGGCAGAGTAATTGATCACTTTTTCTTTCGGGAAACCTCATTTTTACGTTTTCTTTGAAGCGCTGTTTTAAAATTTCCTGCATGGCGGGGGCTGCTAATAACTTGGCGTCGTCATTTCGCGAATTCAGCTGAACGTTGACGTCATTTCCACGATCCACACAACAGTTAAAAATCCGAACAAGATAAAAAAGCGATGATTGAAGGCATCTCCACTCGGCTTCATTGATCGGGCGCATTTCGGGCGGTATCCACGAAATAAGTCGCAATAAAGCATCGACTCTCTCAAAGGAAAATGGGGCGATAAAAACAAGCTGCCTTGTCACACTCCAACGAATCGTCTCCTTTGGCACGCCAAAGACCCTCGCCGCCTCGGTGATCAGCGGGCGCCCCGAATCGATCGCTTCCCTTAATGGCTGCCCCCATTTTCGAAGCGTTTCGCCCCAGGAAACCGAGTCAAATTGAGTCGTTTCAGGATACGTTGATACGCCTTGCCACTTCGAGATCACGAACGGAGCGATCCATGGAAATTCGGAAATTGCTTGTAAGCGATTGCGCCTACGTATCGGATCGCCTGCTGCAAAAAAATTGGAGGTCGACAACTGGGTGAATCTGACTTTAAGGCCAATTCGTTTAACACTAAGCTTAGAAACGCGTTCAAGTTCGTCGATTTGAGCGATGATCTCACGATCAAGGTGATTGAAAAATGAGCGCAAGCTACCGACGCAGGCTGAAAAGCACGGAAAAAATTCTGTGACGATTGCCTGAATTTGTTTTGATTTTTTTTTAGTTGATTCGACCTGAAGTAATTCTCGTAAGCTGACGACTATGCTTCGGCGAGCCGATTTCAAAAATCCACAACGTGGTGCATATTCTTCGCGTTCGAGCGTCCAAACAGTTAAATAGTTATGGCTTGATTGGTTTATCAAAGCAGCGAAACGCGCTTTTTTATGTTCGACGTCGACACCCCCGTCGTCAGTTCGGACAAGCGACTCCAATTCAGCAACCATTTGATAAACACCGTCGGTACCCAGGTGAGAAATACCAGTTAACTTGAGCCCATGCACTCGCCCATCCTCATGCAGTACATAAATTTGCGCAATTTGAAAACCTTTTTCGGGGAAGGTAATAACCAGCATCTGCCGAATAAATGAAGTATTTGACACGATATGTCGCACATAGCTCAGGCTAACTAGACGCTCTATGCCCTTTAAAAAATCGCCGTTAATCTGCAATTCTGAAAAAATGTTGATGCACTTTTCCGCGATAGCACGCGCTTTTAACGCCAGTAAGTCAGCATCGTGATGCGTCATAAATTGAATCTTAAAATTAGGGATGCCATTCAATTAAATTGAACCCAAGACAAATTATCAGTATTCGTTTTTGACCCGCAAAAAGTTCGATCAGCCTGTGAAGAGAATTATTTTTTGAGCAGGTACCAACGGTCGCTGAGTGATTTGATCAATCTGTACGAAATCTTTCCAAGAAGCGTTGTGCTTCCTGCTCCGAAGTGAAAGCACATCGCCAAGCGACTGCCTCGGCGACAATATCGAAGTTTGCAACCGCCCCTTTCCGTGTCATTGCTTCCGCCTTCCGCCGATTAAAGTTGACCGTCGAGACATGCCTAAAACCATCGAATAATTTTGAACAATCAAGCGAATTTAAAAATTCGACCAACGTAGTCGCAGCTTTTTTGCAGAGGTCACTTGGCTTAGCATTCTCGAAACCATAATGCGATTTGACGTCGACTTCGTCAACACAGGACGATAACTCCAACGTCGACTGTCGCACGTTGTTTCGATTTCTAATGGAGAATATTTGCGAAGCGCCGAAAAAGCAAAAATCTTTGTATCTAGCGACGTCGCAATGCATGGCCCTTACTTCGTCGACCAGCTGTTGATAGTTCGTGATTTGGACAACATGCACTTCGTCAAGTTCAAACGGCTTCTGGAGTACGATGGGTCGGACAGCGGCGGAAGCATCGCCCAACAATGCAAGTTCCTCTTGTAACTCGATGTACCATCTCAAGGACGCATCGCCAATCTCACGCAATGTGCGCTCCGCTTGCCAGGCTATTAACATAGCGGAAGATCGCGTAGTTTCAGTCGCATCTTTATCGTTATATTCTGCGCATCGCGCTTTCGCTGCATCACGCATCGTGGCCAAAAAATCACCGCCGCCTGTGAAATGCATCCAAAACCAATTTTTTACTTTACCTAGCGAAGTTTTCATCAGGTAAAGTTCTTCGAAGCGCTGTCGCAAAATCTGCTGCATGTTAGGCATTGCCAGCAGATTGGTGTTTCGCTCATCATCATCAAAAGCGTCGCCGTCACTGTCTCCATCATCAAGACAATATTGAAGACTCCGCAAAAGATGCGAAAGCGCTGATCGTAGGTCGCGCCAACCTGACGCCGAATCCGGCCGATCTTCTGGCCGAAGAAACGATAGGACTCTCAATAAGTCATCTATCTTTTTCAGGGATACCGGTGCATGAAAAATAATTGGTCGTCCCCTGCTCCATTCGATTACCTCGTCGGCGACACCGAACAGATTGGCTGCCGCGGAAATCAGCGGTCGACCAGCATCTATTGTTTCACTCAGTGGTTGCCCCCAGTGGCAAAGTGACGCACTCGATAACGCAAGGTCAAAATTAGCCGCCTCAGAAAACTTTTGCTGCCCTTGCACGTATTCCATGACATATGGTGCCATCCAGGGAAACGCGGAAATTGCTTCTACACGTCTTCGTTTAAGAATTGGATTCCCGACGGCAAAATAATTATAAGTAGATAGTTGGTCAAACGCGATGTCATAAGAGTTTTCAATCGAATCGCGGTTAACAACTTGTTTGAGCTCACCAATCGCAGCTACAGCGCCAGCGTCTAAATGACAAACAAACTCGTTCAATTTATCCGACCCGCTCGACAATGACGGAAAGGCTTCAGCCACAAGACTGCCGAACGCACCAATTGCTGTGGGACTTAGTTTGATCTTCACATCGATAGCTCGTACCAAGACGTGGCAAATGCTGTTCAGCGCAACTGTCAAGTTTTCTCCGGTAGGCGTATAGGATTCGCGCTGAAAGTGAGAAATAATGATACCGATTCTGTCTTGTCGCGCCAGCAGTGCAGCGAGCTGTGACTCTCGATCAATGGCGTCGACACGATCGCCTTCTGCCTGAGCAAGGCATTCGATTTCGTTCACAACTGCGCGAACACTTGCAGCTTCAGCTCCGTATGATCCAGTCAATTTAAAACCCTGAACACGCCCATCACTGAACATGAGGTAAATCACCGCTATATGTTGATCATTTTCGGGGAACGCGATGATATGCATTTGCCGAATGAACGAGAGGTCCGAGTTTACATATCGAACAAAGCTATCTTGAAAGATCCGTTCAACTGTCTGGAGAAAGTCTCCGTTTTCGTGCAAAGCCGGAAGCGCCTCAATGCAGCGTTGGGCGAACAGGCGCGCGGCGGGCGAAGTTAATTCAGAAATGTTTTTTGTCATATTTTTGGATGTAAATGTAATGGTGAAAATTGCGCAAACAAAAATTTCGCCGATCACGATTTTCCTTATACACGCGACAAATTGTGACGCATTTGAATTTTTTTGAATAAATAATTCTCATCAAAAATAAAATAGAACGGGGGGTTTTATATGCGACACATTATGTCGCATCAGCCCTTATAATCTGATCTGTAAGGAAAGGGAAAACGGCATTTTTTAACGTGCGCTAGCACCTTCACCTTTGTTCTTTTGTTTTTTCAAGAAACTGCTTTTTTAGGATTAAACATGCAACTTCGCCCTGCCACTTCGCTGCACTTCAAATCAAAAGCCGCCTTGCCCACGATTGAAGTCGATTTTGGATCACTCGACGGACAACAAGTATCGATCGAATCGATATTGCAAGAAGCAGTCAATAAATACGTGGGTAAACATCCTGCCGAAAGAGCGACTTTTTACATACATTTCATGCAAAGTGTCAGCTTTGGTGAACTAACTAATTCAGCGCTGATTGGTGTGGCGGGCTCGGCGGATATCCTCAAAGTATTACGCACAGAATTTGCATCAACAAAAGACGTTCGATCGCGTTATGGCGACATGATTAGCCAAAGTGAATGCCAGCGAAAATGGCATGTAGAAGACGGCTTGTTTTGGGAAATAGCGGATCAATTGAATTGGATCTGCACCAGTGCCGCTGATAATCAATACCTAGAAGATCACCCTGAATTCCAAGATCCTATGCTGGAAGATGACCCTGCATTCGATGCTAAAGCGTTTGATCGTTTGGACGATGGTCTTGATCTCCTAGGTATTAACGAACTTTGGACCATCTCGTCAACATTGAAACAACTTCGTGATTTGGTGGGAAGCACTTTTCATATTCCCTTGCAGGCGATTCAGTTTGTTGGCCCTGACGGCAACCCAGTTCGTGGTAATACACAACTTAAAACCTTCATAGGCATGTGGGAACCAGATCAATCAATTTAGAGAATTTGATGACACGTCCGTTTAGCTAAAGGCATACAAATGCCAGCTTCGCATATTGATGATGAACACGAGCAGGTCATTCCAAGCGCAAGGAGGAACAATGCAAGTTCGAAGCACCAATACTCTGCATTTCAAGTCTGCAGAATATTTACCGACCATAGAAGTCGAGCGCGATGCGCCTGAGGGCTTTCCTGGGTATGTAGAATCCATCCTTCTAGATGCGGTACGGGAGCATATTTCGAACTATCCCTGCGCTGTGGCTACTTTTTATCTAGCGGCGACAAAGAATCTTAACTGCGACAAATCAAATAACTTTACTGTTATTGGCATAGCGGGCTCAACAAAGGTATTTGAGACATTTTTTGCAAAATATGTCTCAAAAAAATGGCTGTGTGCACGTCGCGGCCATTTGTTAAGTCAGGATCAATTTTTACCCGTTTGGCATATTGAAGATGGTCGACTTTGGGAAAAATACGATGACTTGACATGGTTGAGTGCAGATTACCTCGATGAATTTCATCCATTTACATTGTACTTTTGCCAGGAGACGGGCATGGATCCGTATCTTCTCTGGCAATTCGGCAATGATTGGGAGACTTTGACGGAACTTCGATACATCATCCGAAGCTACTTACGGATTACAGGTGAGGCAATCCGGTTTATCGATCCAGAAGGTCACCTGCTGCGCGGCAACGCAAAAATAGCGAACTTGAAGAAGCGTTGGCTCAAGCATTTGGACAAAGAAGAAACGTGGAGATTTTCCAATTTTGAAGAATTCGATGACGCGATACTTCTAGGACAGCTTCGCCAAGTAATGGAAAACTTACTGGCTTTTCCTGGCCAAGCGATTCAATTCATTGATCCTAGCGGCCAAACTGTTCACGACAACACCAAACTTGATGAACTTAAAAAGGTTTGGGAAAAGCAGGCCGCTGCTTTAGAAAAACTAGTGGCTGCCCGCTTCGAAAAAATGTGTCTTTCTTAGACGTAGAAGACAACTGATCATCGCATGATGAAAGGACGCTTTATATGCCAGAACTAATCAGAACACCGGAACAAATTTTCCGTGAAGAAGAAAAGGATATTTATTTTATTCGATTTTTTGAAGAAGCCCGACTAGAAAATCCAAAGGCGGCTGGCAGGTCGCGCGCGAGTAAAGAAATGCTTGCATGGCTGCGAACAGCGCTCCCACATGTGCGCGTAGAAAAAATGGCGCCCTCCGAGAACTCCGGTTGGATTAGTGGTTATTTAGGCGATATTCGCGTCGATTTTTCAGAGGCATCTCTCGCCATTTTTTGTCAACGATGGGAAAACTCGCAAGGAGAAAGCAACGACTCTAGGCTAAGGTGCTTCTTAATGCCTTATGACACATGGGCTCAAGAGCAAGCCAAATTTGTGCCTACAATAGAACGTCCCACTTCGATTGGTGCGACCCTTTGGTGGGATACCCCAATCGGCTTCGTTTACCATCAAGTCGACGACGATCCGACAACGTCTTCGGCAATACACCCTGGAAATAGAGGGGCAATATGGAAGCACGCACTGCGTCTATGGCCAGAGTTAGCTGCGGTGAAAATAGTTGATATCGCAGAGGGTGAGATTCTTAAACGGGAGGGCATTTGGGACTCGACTTACTTTTTAACTCGGGGTGATTGGCCACTCTCAAGGGTTGAAGCGTTGCGCACTTGGTTCCATATGCCCGACGGCGGGCGCGTCTTCAATGATTTTTAATGAGTTCCACTTCGATGTGCGAGTTGAAGACAAATTTTTCTGGGTAATGCTCTAAATGAAGGTCATATTTATTTATTATCGTTTGACCGAATGAAGTATCTTGTGATTTGATGGACGCAGCAAAAAAATAACAAGTTTTTTGAACATTAAACATATCGTGCACTAGGAGGTTTCATAAGACAAAAATCGCTTAATGTGCGGGTTATCCAAATCTAAGTTATTTACATTTCGCCTATTGCCCAAATGCTTTTGGCTAGAAATAAATCAAGCGTTAGCCAGCTTTTCGAAATCGAAATAGCTTTTTCATTTTTATTTTTAAACGGAGTGGCAGAATGAATAACAAAAACCGGAAAGTTTTTTTTCAAATTGACGAATATGAAAAAGTAAAGGAAAAAGTTGCTAAG
>JAIETO010000013.1 GCA_019745005.1 Burkholderiaceae bacterium | reverse complement strand
TAGTATTTTCTCTTTCTATTGCTGGCGGGGCGATTATCTCCTCAATCGGCTCAGCATTTTTGGTAACAATTTCTTTCTCGGCATGAGGTATCTCAAGCGTATTTTTTTCTGAACTCTGTTCGGTTGTGGATTTTGTATCGTTGTTGTTTGCGTCTATTTTTTGAGGTGCATCTGATCCCTTGTCTTCAGTGCGAATAGATGAAATTTTCCAAGTAAAAAAACCATTTCTATGGAGAATAATTTTGAGTGACGAATTGGAAGAATTCCGGTTTATAGAAATTGCAAAATTCTCAAAATCCTCATAGCCAATTTCTGTTTTGAAGTTCGATTTTCCACCCATATTCTTTTCATGCATTCGTTTCCCAATGTCTGAGAAAAAAGTGCTTTTTTTCATTAATTGGCTTAAGTTTTCAGGCGTCACCATTGAATCTACAATGGAGTTTGTAAAATAACCAGTTAATGCTGCACCAAAAGCAGACGCGCTACCATTATCATTAGATGTCAAAACTTTATTCATTGTTGAGGCGCTCAAAATTGCTTTTAAGCTCTCTCTTAACGATGGAAAATCAATATGTCTGGAAAGCGCATCGGCATCTTCATTTAAAAGTGCCCGCTCAATTCTTTGCGATGTTATGTAGGGCATTGCATAAAATATTGCAATGAAAACCAATAGAGCTGCCGCTATTAATGCAAAGGTTATTTTTTTTAGCATATAAATCACTTTTTGTTTAATAGATTATTTTTTCTTGTTTTTCTGTTTTTTCGCATACGCCTCCGCAATTGAATCGGCGACCGAGGCGTTAATTATGTGCTCTATCCCTGCCATGTAAGCATTAGCATCATCTTTATTGCGAAAATTTTTTACAAAAAATTCTCCCGATCGATCCTGAATTTTGTTTGAGGAAAAATATTCGTGAGGAGGAATGCTTGTGCCTACTATGACTAGTTGTTCAATGCGAAAAGATGCAAAATCATGGTACAAACAAAGTTTGTTGACGTTGTTTTCTTTCCAGCAATTTTGACTTTCAATCATCAGGCCGGACATGCCACCCTCCCTATAAATTGAGAAGGCTTTTTGAGCTACGTTTCGCGCATTCTGCAAAACCTCTAACTCGCTGACCGCAAAAGCTTGTCCGCAAGAGATGTATATAACTAAAATTTTACAAATTACACAAAAAAATCTTTTCATTTCTTCACCGCCGCAAGATAGCTTTAAAAGCAACAGGTTATCAATCGAAAAAACATTTATCTACTTATTTTTTTAATATTTAAAAATACCTGTTGTTTTATCCAAATAAGGATATTATAATCCTTAAGATAATATACAGCTTCGGCTTGATGTTTCGTTGACTTTCGTGAGTTTTGGCACTAAGATTTGGTTCAGGTGCTTAATAACGCCTCATAAGACGGAATACATCCCCGAAAGTTTGATGTATTTTTTTCGCCCATAGGTTTCATGTAGTGCTCCTAGGGCGGGATGTGACAGGAATGCAATACCCGAAAGGGAAATACTGTCAGCCGTTCTTGTGCGGTTATTAACATCCTGCCCACCCTCGCTTAATAACGGGGATTTAAAATCACAAGGAGCAATACCATGAATCAAATTTCCACATTTGTCTCACCAACTGTATTCAATTTCAATTCCCTCGATATCCACGTTGTCGCCGACGAGCGCGGTGAGCCGTTGTTCATGGCAAATGACGTTTGCGCGATCCTTGGCTATACAAATGCCCATGCCGCAATCTCAAAACACTGCAAATTTAATGGGGTCACGAAACGTGAGGTCATCGACAGCATGGGAAGATCACAAGAGGCGAACTTCATCAATGAAGGCAATCTCTACCGCCTAATCATCAAATCCCGCAAGCCTGAAGCCGAAGCGTTTGAGGTTAAAGTCATGGAGGAAATACTCCCAGCAATCCGCAAGACTGGAGAATATCGCGCTCCCTACGCAGTCAATCCAACCGATACCCTAACCGCAGCGCAAGCCGAAGAACTGCGCCTAGCCCTGAAACAGCGCTGCGACCTTCTGCCAAAAGCTTCTCAGGCTGCATTCATGATCAAAGGATGGTCGCGCCTTAAGGCTCACTTCGGCGTCAGTTACCGTCAAATTCCACAATCTGAGTTCACCGAGGCGCTATCGCTGGTTACGCGCCACGCCTCAGAGTGGGAATTACTTGATTCGCCGGAGGTTCCAGTAATCGCAGAAAAGAAATACAACTTCCCGAAAGAGTTACTTCTCCAAAAACACTTTTGCCCAAAAGACGAGAGCGGCAATCTATTGTTGCCAAAGCTAGATTTACGCACTTTTGCAAACGAAAAGTTTATTTCGCCAATAAAGGCACTACTCACCGAAATGCACGCTGACGGGCACAATGTTGACGCGGCCTATGCCGAGTTCGCAGCAATGCAATTTGGCATAAAGGCACTTGATGATCAGCTATCAATGCTATCGATGATTGGGACTGGGGCGGGGAACTCCGCGCTGAAGATACTTTTTAGAAAGTAGTTTCGATCTGGTTATTTCAAAGCCGCGAGTAGATCGCGGCTATTTTTTTGGCTGTGGTTTTCTGCGAGGCTTACTTGGTGCAGGATTGGCTCGATTATTTTTTTCGTTTGCTTTTTGTCTTGCCACTAAAATTGATACGATTGAAGCCAATCCAGTGCCGCAAATCCCAACGCCAGCCCAATCGTGCCCCTGCAAAATAATATAGCCGCCTGCGGATATGCCAAACAAAGAGACCAAAAGACCTGCAACTAACCCTCCCATCCGCTCGATAAGAACAAAAACGTTGATGCGGGATTCTTGCTGTCTTCTGTGTTCAGCCTCTTCGCTTGTTTGCTTAATTACCCAGTCAACTAAAGCTGGATCAATGGCGTAAAGTTGCTTGAGGTTTTCGGCTGGAAGTATTGGGCTATCTGTTGAGGTGTGCTGCAAAGATACTTGATGCCCTTCGCCATTGACCGCTCGGAGGTTAGTATGACTGTTTCCGGCCATTTTCTTTAATTGATTTGCTTACACCTTTACCAACAACGGAAACATCACCCTTAAGTTTGCTATTGTCGTTTTTGAAGCCGTTAAGCTTCGGATAGGCGTATTTGCGTGGCTCTGCATATGGTTCAGCCATTGCAATCAGACCGTCGCCAATTAATCGTAAGAGTTTCATAAACCCTCCCTATGGTTTGAAAAACAAATAACTAGACGTTTCACAACGTGTTTTAGCATAAAGCCAGAAAACATCAAGCCTGTTACTGGTCGTTTATTCAGCTATTCCTGCTTAAAGCAAAAAAAAGCGACTTTGGTCACTTTTTATTAATTGCCTAGCATTTATAAAATGCATTCTCTATTGCGCCGTTCGCGATGAAGCGGCTAGAAAACGTATGGGCAATATAACATATTTAAAAAAATTAAATTATTCTCTGTCGAGAAGTTACAACATTGCGCACAAGATTGACAATTATTCCTAGGTGGATTTTTTTGCCAAGTCACGCCTAGTTTTGGAAAACCCAGAAATTTGACATAGCGCCACCTCCTTACAGTGAAGTCTTTAGAGATTTCACTGTAACTAGGAGGGGAAAATGACAGTTTCAGCACTTAATACGCTCAAGGGGCTTTATAACTCAGTTCGAGCGATGGGCGATAAGGCGGTTTCGTCTGACTCAGCGTTTGAGATCGAGGGTTATGAGGGCATGTGGTTGTTGACGAAGCAATTTCCATTTCCCGTATCATCTTCTCAGGGTGAAATCGAAATCCCTATGCCTATGGGCATGAATTCCGCGCAGCCACAGCAGGCCAAAATCTACCACCAAGGCCAAGTCACCTTCTTCGAAACAACTGCGGGGCATATCTCTGGCTTGATGTTGAACTTGTTGCGCAGTGGTGGTCGCTTTAACGCCAAAATTTACGAAGGCACGCCGGATTCTTTCTTGAAGGCAAAGCGCGTCGTAGATTGTTTCTTAGTTATGGACGATCCTGATCGTGATTGGGAAAACCGCGCTCAGGTATTGACCATCTCTGGCACGATCCACTATCACTTTTTCGGCGAAGAGATCGCGGGAAATCGCCTTCCAGTTTAAAAATTCGTTCAAAAATAGTCGAAAATGGCTAAAAAAAGTCTTACTACACTAGCGGGGCGCTTTTATGAAGATGAGCGCCCCATCGGTACGGTGATTGAATTATCCACAGTGATAAATCAAGCGGTTAATGCTGCCCGCGCATACGCCGCATACGGTGCGATTGAGAGTAAGTTACCTGTCGATGCGTTACTGGGCACGGATCACACTGATCCACTTTTCCCAGTGTTGAATGCGTTGCCAGTCCCAGCGACAGACTGGGTGGACGCCCTTACGGATGTAACGCAACAGGAATGGGGCGTCATTAAGCCTCTATTTATTCTTTATGTAGAGCGCGAAAACGCCATTCACCTTGAGGCGTCGCGCCAATTAGGGGTTGATGTATACGGTCGCCAATCATCAGAAATTTCTCAGGAAATTACCCAAATGGAGGAGGCGATCCCGCGATTAGCTTTCTACCAGCCTGTAATAAGTATCTAAGATGAATATCACGCTGCAAAATGGCAGTTTGTTGAGTGGCGATCTCGTCATCTCGGCGGTATTGCGTACCGATTTGTCTCCTGTTCCGGCAACGCTGGAAGTCTCGCTACGAGGCTCCGAGGAGATCGACGCGCAGGCCATAGAGGGCAACACTATTAAGGCTGGCAACTACGGGTATGAATTTCGCATCGTAAAGGTAGAAAAAACTACCGAGTTTGCAGGCGCACAAAATAGCGACGTTTATCCACCGATTAATGTGACGGCTCTTTATGACCCGTGCCACAAAATTTCATTCAGACGCAGTTCCGCCGTCATCAAAGAGGGTGCGACGCTCGGCGGCGTCTATGCAGCATGCGGCGCGGCCATCAAGATTGATTCAGATTTTACGGTCTCCAACTTTGGATGCTTGATAGGCGGCGTACCAAGCTATCACATTGCGATGATTCTCCAAGAAGAGGGCGGCGCTCTGTTTCTGGATAAGGGGCGCATGAAATTCATTCGCTTACAGGATATTTTCAAGCAAACACCTTCGATCACGATTGATGAGGACTCTGCGCAAGCTATAGAGAGCGGGTTCTTAGAGCGGCATGAGGTTCCGTTCTTCTATTCGCTCGTTGAGAGTGGTGACGTTATTTTCGGCAATCGATCAAAGGTGCGATCAGCGCAGTACAAGCCACGGGCAGATAGTCGCGTTCTGAATAATTTAACAAGGTATCTAGTCAAGCGCAAAACGGCGAGATTGCAGTTTTCACCAACGGTAAATGCTGGGGGCGTCATCCAAGTTGGAAAAACAAAGTACGCAATCATCACGGCGGCGCATGCCTATTTCAGCGGCACAAAGGGCGAAAAGGTGGATACCTATTCGAAGTTTTGGCTCGCCAGCTTAGAGGAGTAAAAGGAATGCTCCCTAGCTTTATTCCCGCTGTAGTTGACTCCTACGATCAGGACACTCGCATGTGTCGCGTGAGGATCGATGGAATTACTGACGGCGCGGACATTTTGCCGTTGGCCGAGATTCTTTACCCCGTTGGCGACAAATCGCAGCACACGGAACTTGAGATATTGGCAGGCGACTTGGTATGGGTTGCATTCCAGTTTGGCGATCCTCGATACCCGATTATCACAGGTAGTCGCGCTAAAAATGTCGGCAACGCGCTTGATTGGCGTCGCTATCACCATGCGAATATCGAATTGAATGCAGATGGCACTTTAATTCTGCGTGCTGACAAAGTGCAGATCATAGGCACAACCAGCATAGAGGCTACCGCTCCAAATATTAAAGAGACCGGAACACTTGAGGTCACTGGCAATACCTCGATACACGGAAACATTGCCTTAGATAACGGCACCTTGACGCACAAAGGTAAAAACGTTGGTGATACGCATAAGCATAGCGGCGTAGCTTCGGGCGGCTCTCAGACTGGTAATCCAGTTTAATTTTAAAGGATAGATCATGAAGAACATCATTCTCAATTTTGACGATATGGGTAACAAAAAGGACGCAGCAACGCGAGCGATTGTTAAGGCATTTGCAAAAGCAAAGGCTGAAGTTGTGCAGGGCGATGTTTCGCAGGGCGTTAAGCGCACTTCCGGCATTAGCTATCGCGAGATGCTTCTAACCTTCAATGACAGCCAAACAGTTACGTTACTCGTCAAAAAAACTGGCGATATCTTTCAAGTCAAGCTGAATGGCAAGGTATTGCCGATCAAAAATCAAGACGACCACCAAGCAGCAATCAACGAAATCGCTGCGCGCATGGAAGCGGGTCGCACGGCTTTTCAGAAGAAACTTGCCGCCGCACGAGTCGAATTACCAAAAGAAATCAAGAGCGCAGCGCCAAAAATAGAATCTGCGCTCTCTGAAAAGATCAAGGCGCTAGATGAGGCGATTTCCGCGACCAAGGAGGAGATTGCAAAATTAGATCAGGAGGAGGTCGAGGCAACATGAAGAAAATAGGAAGAAGCGATGCGGTAAGAGACTCATCGCTTCATCGAATAAAAAACCCTAAGCAATTGAATCGAAGCGCAAAATTAAACTCTGCACAGTCAGATTGCCTCAATTGCTTTGAGGCATGCGCAAATTTATTTTGCAGTGATACCTGTAAATCCGAATACAAAAAGAATGCTCGCGAATAAACCTCGTTTTTTGGAAAAGTACGGATTTTAGCCTCCTTCACAAGTTTGAAAATTGTCTTTGCAAGAGTTACGTGAGTTGTCTCACGTGAAAAGCAAATTTCTAACTTTCTTGAGAGGCAAATTATGCGTAAGCAATCAGCGCAGTACAACAGCAAGGCAACCGAACAGGTTGAAAGTTTTGTCGATGGCTTGACCGCCACATCAGTTTCTTCTAACGGCACATTTGATTCCGCCGCTGCGAACGATTTTATGGGCGAATACGCCAGCAAGTCCGGCGCAACCATCCCGCCAAAATTGCAAGCCGTTTTGGATGAAATGCCAGAGGGCAAAAAGGATCGCGTCATTAAAGGCATGTTGGACGGCATTCAGTCCTACGAACGCCAGCATGGTGTCGCGCCAACGGCTGACGTTATCGAGGCAGCTATCCATCAGGCATTTTCTACGACCGAGCAAGCGCGTTCCAAGTATTCATTGGACTCCGCATCGAACTCCCATTCAGATACTTTGTCTTTGCAGCCAAATCGCGCAGTGATTGCGATTACCGCAGCAATTGCCGAAGCAATTCCTGTCGCTAATTATTTGAGCGCGGATATCGGCTCAAACCAAGCAAAGTTGATTATCGTTTCTCATCAGGCGGCTAGTTTATACGGCGGCTACGCGGTCAACGATATTATGGACGGCATCAACAGCGGTCGCGCCTACATCAATTCTGGTCGCACTCACTCGTTGACACGCACTGTCAACACGTTTGCTGATTTGATTACATCGGTTCAAACAAACTCTGAAACGTGTAATCAGGGTGCAGCAGCAGTTAAATTGATGCGCGGACGTACAAATATTTACGTCAACGGATTTTTGGCGGCTCGCGAAGTGTCCAACAACGGCGTAGCGCCGTCTTCTGCTATAAGCGGTAGCATTGTTATCTCCGCCGTGACTTACACCTTGTCGGGCACGGTCAACGTGGATACTGGCGCGGTTTCAATCACGACAGACGTTCCATTGCCAGCGGGTACAAAGGTCGTTGCAGAAGGTTTCATTGACTTTGAACGTTCAAGCGGATCAATTCCTTTCATTGGCACTATCGCCACGACCTATGATTTGTACGCAAATCCTTGGAAAGTGAATACTGAGCAAACGATTGATACTCGTACTCAGTTCTCGAATGAATTGGGATTAGACCCAGCGGCAGAATCGATGTTGGCGATCCGCAATCAGTTCGCAAACGAGCGTCATTACAACGTTTTGCAAAAAGCGGCTCGTATCGCAGCAAACGCGACTCGTACATTCGATTTCGCATGGGCGACTCAAGGCTTGCAAAAAACTCGCGCTCAAATCTGGCAGGATTTTGCGGCGGTGCTCAACGCGGCTTCTCAGCAAATGGCGGAAGACACAATTGACCACGGCATTACCCACTTGTACGTAGGTAAAACGATGGTCGCTAACTTGATGACCGCTGATCGTGAAATTTTCGAACCTTCCGGCATCACTGCTCGGCCAAGTATCTACCGCGTAGGTCGCTTGTTCGGTTTGTATGAAGTTTATTACAACCCACAAGCAACCGATGCGCCTACTGCTTCGACGATCTTGTGTATTGGTCGCTCTACGCAAGTTGCGCGCAATCCGTTCGTTCTTGGTGACGCAGTTCCTCCAACCATCATTCCATTGACTGCTACCCGCGATCAAGTTTCTGGTGCTGGTTTCTACGCTCGTAACTTTACGGCGGTGAACCCTCATGCCCCATCTGCGGCTGGTTGCGCACTGATTAACGCAATCAACTTAGCTTAATAGCTGAGTCGAATTAATTGGTAATGAGACCCGCTTCGAGCAAGAATCGAAGCGGGTTTTTTAAAGCAAATACCTATTTTTAGAGGCAATAAAATGAAAAAAACGATCATTCTTTGTGGACTCGCTATCGCAGCCATTGGAATCGGTGCGGGCGGCACTGCGGTTGCGCACGACGAGCTTTCTGCAAACGGTTTCCCAGTTGACTTAGTGGTTGTCAACAACACGCCGCAAGACTTTGAGATTCCGCAAATCGCGGCTCATCTCGGCTCAACGCTTTCACAAAACAACGTTTGCCGATTCACCATTCAAGATGAAGGCCAAATGAAGCGAGTCCTCGCTGATTTTGAGCAACTTCTGTTCTTGACCAAGCATGAGAACGCCTTAACGTTCATGTTCGCGTCTGAATACGATGCGGAAGGTGAGTTAGAGAAGGCCGAGGCACTGGCCGAAGCTGAAGCGCTCGCGAAGGTTGAAGCTGAAGCTTTGGCGCAATCTGAAGCCGAGAAAGCAGAGGCCGAAGCATTGGCTAAGGCAGAGGCCGAAAAAGCAGAAGCGGAAGCGCTCGCGAAGGCTGAAGCTGATAAGAAAGCAGCGGCAAAAAAAACAAATAAGTAAGTATTTGCCGCAAGCGTACTTAAAACAGCATTAAACAAATACTTGCTCAAGGAGAGTAAAAAATGAGTGCAAATTTTGTTAGACAGTTGGGGTTTCAGTCCGGCGTGCAGTTAAATGCATTGCAAGACAATTCTGACGCGCCTAGCGCCGACTTTTCAGATCAAGTATTTGGAATTGTGATGCGCGCTACTCGCGGACGTATTGATAGACCGTTCAAGGTTAATCGCAACAACTTTACCAAAAAATTAGGTCGTGGTGAGTCGATTCGCGCTAGCGCTTTGAATGAGGCGCATATCCACGTTTTTGAAGCGTTGAATAACGGCGCATACGAGGCGGTTGTACAACGGCTTGTAACGCCATCGGCTGCGCTTAGCTACATCTCTATTTCAGTTGGTAGTGGCGCGGTCTTGACCGCAACGGTGGCGGCTGGCGTTATTACCGCAATTGCAGTGACAAATGGTGGCTCTGGCTACTTGACTGCCCCTACTATCAAAATTTCAAGTACTGGCGGTGGCGTTGGTGCGACTGCTACCGCGACAGTTGCCGCTGGCGCGATTACATCGGTCGCGGTGAATACTGGTGGTACTGGATACGTTGCAGGAGTCACGACCTCTGTTGTTGCTGTTGCCAACATCGAGGCGGCGGTATCTGCGACGATTCCGGTAACGCCATACATGCTCACGATTCAGCATCTTGAATGTTTTAACGATGGCTTGTCGGTTGAGCTTCACGCGGATCAGAAATTATCGGGTGGCTTACCTGTAGCAAATAGCTTAATCAATCTTAAATTGCGCGATGCTAATGGCGTCTTGCAATACGAGTTTGATGGCTCGCTCGTTGCATTGACCGATGACCAGTCACAAAGTCAGTTAATAACCGATGTTGTTGAACGCAATACAACAAACGTTGTTGTAACTGTTGGCGCTCAAACTAGCGTACCAGTGAATTCCAATGCATACGGACGTGACGCAAACAACAATAACCTTGTTGCCGTTACGCCGATCATGAATTACTTCACTGAAGGCGGGTTCGGTTACACAACAGCGGATTATGTGCGTTGCGTCAATTTGCTCAAAAATACAGAATTAAATTACGGATACATCGCTTCGGGCGGGACACAAGCTGCGGCGTTAATCTCCAATCTGGTTCAGTTGGCAAAAGATACGAATACGCAGTTCCGTTTTGATCTTGATGGATCGTTGTCGCCAGCGGCGGCAATTACCCAGCTTGCCCAGTACAGCATCGATTCCCACTATGTTCACGCATTCTGGTCGCCGTTGCGATCTAACGATCCTCTAGGTTTGAACGGGAAGGTATTGCTAGGCACATCCACTTTTAACATCGCTCTGGCCTGCCTACGCAATGCGCAGACGAATGCCAAAGGGTTCGCGCCGAAAAATACACCGATTGCAGGTAAAAACTTCCCTCTTAACCGGACGGGCATTGTCCAGACTTACAACCCTACCGAGCAAGAGTTAAGCGATTTGGCCGCAAATAAGATCAATGCGGTGATTTACCAGTCTTACAACGGCGGCGGCAAGTATGTTTTCAATGACTCTTTGACGTGCGCGCAGGTATCAGCATCGTTCAAGAAGTTGATTTCAGTTGCCGAGATGTCGAGTTCTATCGACAACATCGTGACCATGTTTGGCAAAGAGGTGTTGCAGTTACCAATGCAGACCGCAATCAAGAAGACAAACGATTTCTTGAAAGCTCTGTTCGAAGGCGCGCAATCGTCTGGATGGCTTGTTCCTTCCGACGCGCTCGGCGGATTGGCATTCCAATACTCTGTTGTGCCCAATGCTGCTCGGCCAGTTGATCGAATGGATGTGTCATACACCTTGCGTTATGACGGTACTGTTCGCCAAATTGTTGTTTCTCAAACGTTGTCCAAGTAATTAAACCGCCCTAGTCAAAATTAGGGCGATTTGAGAACTGACTTTACAAAAGAAAGGTAATAAAAATGGAACATTCAGCAGCAGGAATAATCCGCGACTATCTCCAAGGCGAAAAAGCTCCTTTGGCGAAGAAGGTTGAGATCGCGAAAGAAAAGCCCGTGGTAGCAATTTTGGACGCTGTTGGCGAGACCGTTGGCAAGACTGATAACGGCATGCTAAATGGCGCTCCGGCAATGTCATCCTCTGCGATGTATGCCGATACCAATGTCAAGTTATCTGTTGCGGCCACAATTCAAGAATGGCTTGAAACCGATGACTTGGATGATAGCGAAACATTGGCTGATCGCCTTTTGATGCTCATGGTTGGTATTGCGGACGCGAACCAAGATGGGGAGCTTGATGATGATGAGCAAGCGGTTCTTGAAGCGGCTCTTGAGGCTGCATGGGACTACTTGTCGTCTAAAGGTGTTTCCGATGAAGATTGCTCAATGCTTCTCAATGATTGGGATGATTCTGCGGCGATGCGCGTGCTTGATTTGGTTGCGTCAAAAATGCCCGATGGCGAAGAAGCTAGCGCCAACGAAATGGATGATTTTGCGTTCGGAACTGATGCGCAGGAATCGACCTTCGATAAAGCCAACATGGAAGGTGATGATAAGGTCGGAAAAAAAGACGGCATGGCAATGGATGCTGTCTATAAAAAAACAATGGTGATTCGACACGGGAAGAAAGTTCGGATCAATAAACGTGTTTCTGGCACTGTGCGCTTAACCGCAAAGCAGAAGATCGGTATTCGAAAAGCGCAAATGAAATCGCATAGCTCTCGCGCTACGATCCGCCGACTTAAATCGCGAACAATTGGTAAAAAATTGGGCTTATAAGCAAGCGCAAATTTATCAAATGAAATGAAAAGGCCGCTTATCAAGGCGGCTTTTTTTATTGGAAAAGTTAGCGCTTGACCAAGATGACTTTGACTGAAAATTGATCCAATTATGAGCAACATACGACAAAAATCACAACTAGGAAACGTGCTCTCATCCGACTGGCATGGTCTGAATGAGTACCTTATTGCTCGCATTTTTGAAGTGGATAACAAAGGCTTTCGAACTACTGGCAATTCTGTCGAAGTTCACGCGCCATTCACTGAGTGCAATATCGAAGCTACTCTTAACTGGCAAAGCCCATTCGAAAATTCAAGCGCTGATCAAAAAGCGCCTGCATTAGTAGCGCTTTTACAAAGCGGCGGAATAGCTCCATACATTGAGGCCATTCCCGTGATAGGTGGGAAGTTAAAGGGATCAAGTTCGCTAGAAGAGGGCATTGAAAAATTCAAGGGTAGAACGGGCATCACAAAACTAAACTCGACCCAGATTTTTACAGGGATGCCGCCGCTAAAAATTACGGCAATGCTTTTGTTTCGCGCCTACAAAGACTCCTTTTCTGAGGTTGAGCGACCTCTTCGTCAACTATGGGAATTTGCGCTACCTAAAAAAATTAGCTCGGATAGCTTGGTTGATCGACTTAAAAAAGTAGGTAGCGATACGACAAGCGCCCTTTTACCGTCAGAAGCGCCAACATTGTTAGGACTTGAATACAAGCGACGTTATTACGCACCTTTGGTCATTGAGTCAATTGGAGAGCCTTTATCTTCACCAATCGACTCGGAGGGATTTTATACCGAAATTTTAGTTCCAATTACTTTCGGAACACTCACTGCACTTGATCGCGAAGACATGCGTAAATCAATGAGCCATTCATTCGATGCATAGGCCACTTAAATGATAAATTTTTCCCCTCTCATAACCCGCCGATTCAACTTAAAGTTGAAGGAACTCTCTATCGGCAACGCAGTAACGCTAGCGCAAATTCCTGACTTGCTAAAAGAGTCCGCGACAACCGAGTTTATTGATCAAGTCATCGACTCAATTGACTCTCAAGGCTCGCATAATGTAAAAAATGCAAAGCAGATGACGGCGCAAGAACGCCTTCTCGTTGTTGGGCATTACATCGCGCACGTAAGCGAATCCGAACCAGATTTCCCGCTCGGTGACGGCCATTACTCAAATTATTTGCAATCTACGGATTTCGGGTCATCGCAGGAAAAACTAGGGATTGTGGGCGGAGATAGCTGGGGAATATCTCAACTCACTGGTGCGCACACAGAGGCAATTGAGCGATTGATCGGTGAAGTGCCAAACATCTCAGCGCGCTTTCATTGGTTGCTCGGCTGTATCGCTGCGCAAATGAGCATGGATGGCGAAGAGGATTCGCCAGACCCGATTGATAGCGTCGTCGCATACACGCACTGGTTAAAGAACCGCATGCAAGTAATCGCAGCGTATCCCGAATCTCAATTCGTTGAACTGCTTACACTTTTCATCGAAGGACGTTCAAAGCTTGAGCACTTTTTCTCAATCGACGTTGATGATTTTGGCCTCATTGTTTTGCCCTCTGGAGAAAAGGAGGGCGGAGCTAGTTTGTCTCCGGCGCGATTTTCAGTACATGCCTGCATCAGCGAAATTGCGAAACGATTGGCGGGAAAATCTTAGAGGGATGGCTGTAAATTTAAGTTTATATTCAGGAACATCGTACAAGGATGCTCTGGCGTGCCCGATATCCGACGCAAATGAATTTTTTGGAAGTGAAGCGTTTGGTATCTGGAAGAAAAACGTAGAAGCATCCAACAAAATGAGCACAGTATTAATTGAACGTGTTGACGGAGTGACGAGAGCCATTGGCGGACTTGCCAAGGTGCTGTCAAAAAGAAGATGAGGAGCTTTAATTGAAGACACGTGATGAACTAGAGGCGGAAATAGAACGGGAGAAGAGGCTCGCAAAAGCAATCTCTGAGACCGTCGCTGAGGCTATTAAGTCGCAGCTTGGTTCGACCGGAAACCTCAGTCAAAAGGAACACGAGGAGCATCACGATTTTGTCGCCGATCTTAAAGCTGGCCGCGACCAACAAAAGAAACTGCGCTCAGTAATTGTTGAAAAAATTGTGGGTGCTGCGGCTTTGGGTGCTGCGGTCTTTATTGGCTTAGCGCTTCTCAATGCAGTAAAAATGTTTTTGAGGATGCCATGAAAAAGATCAAATGCTTCTTTCGACTTTTACTTAGTCCAATCCATTCACTTGCTGAATATTTATCAGCCGATCAGCAATGGAATAAGGCAATGGCCTCGCTAGTCATTTCTTTCGCGTTGTCTTGTATGACGATAGCTGGCGTGGTTCTTTATCAAACATTCATGTCTGCGAATTTTTTCATGGTTACAAAGCCTTTGTCTGTGGAGACATTTAGAACAAACGGGGTGGCTCATATCAAGTATGAAATAGGCATAGATGCAATGACCGACTTCACAGGGCGATTTGATAAACAGCTACTTTGTGACAGCGGCGGCGGAGATATCACCGATTCAATTAGAGATGTAAAGCAAGGAAATAGGTTGATCGTTAGGCATGCGATTTTACCTATATCGATGCAGAAAGGCGATATGTGCACTCTTGAAGTTGGAGTAACTACAGAGATTCCTTTTTCTTTAGCGCGCCGAAGGGCGGTACTTGGCAAAGTTTATTTCGTAATGAACTAAAAATGTCCTCTAAAAAAATTAAATTTGAAGTTGAGCAAGGGGTTGATTTTGATAGTCAAACGATCACTTGGAAAGTGGGTAGCCCACTTGCTCCAGTTGATTTATCTGGCATGAAGGCTCGCGCAGTCGCGAGACTAACGACTGATTCTGATGATGTTCTTTTCAATTTAACGACTGAGAATGGTGGAATTACGCTAGGAGGCACTAGCGGAACGATTAAATTAGCTTTAACTGGTGCGCAGAGCTTGTCTTATAAGTGGCGCGTAGCTATCTGCTTTCTTGATATCTTCGATCAAACAGGTCGAATAATTAAGCGATTTGATGCCGATGTTTATGTAAAGCCTTTTCTTAATGTGCCATGAAAGATGTCGTAATAATCGATGTTCCTGTACGAGAAACATTGATCACTCAAAAATCGGATTTGTATGGAAAAGGCAAAGTCTTAATTTCTGAGCCAGAGATTAATATTGTTTCAGATGAGGAATTGATGAATGCTCTTGCGAACCGCGTTGATTTTGTCGGAAATGTGATTTATCGAGGCGAGGCAAACGCCGGAACGCTGAACGATTCTGCCTCTTGGCGCATACGCAAAATAACAGTTGATGGCGATAGTGACGTTACAACCGAATTTGCTGATGGCTCCGCTGAATATAAATTCGTGTGGAACGACAGAGTTACATACAACTACAAGTAAAACTTAAATATCAATGAGAGGCAACAATTATGGCATCGCAAAATTTCTCAAAACTTTCTGAGCACTTAGCGCGAGGCGCGATAGATTTTTCTAGTGCCTCATTTAAGATTTTGCTAGTAACAAGCGCGCTAACTGAGGCTAATCTCGATAGCTGGGTGTTTCGATCAGCCGTTACAAATGAGGTTGCTAATGGAAATGGCTATGCGACTGGCGGGGTTGCTATCGCTGCGACAGTTTCTCCGGTTGATATTGCAA
>JAIETO010000147.1 GCA_019745005.1 Burkholderiaceae bacterium | reverse complement strand
AGCGTGTTTTCGCGCATGAGCGCGCGAGAAAAAGCGTCTTTGCGCATACGACGTAGGCGAACTGCGGGAAATTGGTGGGGGAATAGTTTGGACATGGTGTGCAAAGGAAGAAAATTTATTTTTCAGGTTAATGAAACTTTTTCGAAGTTGCAAGCTCTTAGAGGATGGCAAATTACAGATTGCCAACTGCTTACCCCTCTGAGTGGGCGCCAGTCATTCCTATGTGATTCGGCGTTATTTACCCGGCGATACGTTCGTCGGGTTTTTTTATGCTTATTTGCCTTGTTTAGCGAGGTATGCACGCGAACGTCGGGCGAGCATCGTGCAGTAAAAAATAAAAGCGCTTGAAAGTGCGTCAAGCAATTCATCTAGTAGGCTCAATTCTTGCATACTCCCTGAAAATAAAAGAATTAAGTACGATTTGCGCTTTTATATTAAGCATTTTTAAAAAATACATAGGCATGTATGCCTTAATCCTCTCGTAACATTTGAATTTTTTATCAAAATTCGTCGCGGGAAGTCGGGCGACCTACTCAGTCGCCCCACTGTCGTTGCTAGCTTCAGTTTCTAGGCCAGCGAGACTACGAATTTTTAGATCGGCTTCGTCAAGCCCCGTTCGTTTCAGCGCTGAAAACAATTGTGCGGTGAAAGGGAAGCGTTGTCCTTCTGCATCAACATATGAGGCGAGCACGCTTTCGGTTTGACGCAGCGCATCTGCACATTCGCTGCGATTGAGCTTGTCTGCTTTTGAGAGCAGGCAATGGATAGGTTTCCCCGTTGGTGCAAACCACTCTAACATTTGCAAATCAAGGTCAGTAAATGGACGGCGCGCATCCATAATCAGTACTAATGCCGTGAGTTGCTCACGCGTTTGTACATAAGACCCGAGCAATTGATTCCAATGATTTTTTGCCGCACCCGCCACTTCGGCATAGCCATAACCAGGCAAATCAACGAGCAGCGCGCGAATTTCTTCCACGATGGTCGCGTCCTTGCGATGTTGCGCCACATGCGCCCCGCCGATAGAAAAATAGTTAATGTGTTGCGTGCGACCTGGTGTTTTGGAGGCAAAGCACAGTTTCTTTTGGTTGCACAATAAGTTAATGGCGGTAGATTTGCCCGCGTTAGATCGGCCTGCAAAGGCGATTTCGGGTACGTGGAGCTTGGGTAAGTCACGTAAATGATTGACGGTCGTGAAAAAGCGGGCTTGCCAGAGTTGCGACATAGAGTAACCAAACAAAACGAAAATAAAACGTCAATATGAACATCGACAAGCAGTCGACAAAGGTGGGAGTCAGGCAAAACAACAAATTCCAAGCGCGAAAAAATGCCAAGCGAATAAGAAAAAATCCCGCGTTGCGGATCGACGGCAGGCAAACTTAGGCGAAACGGCGAGTCGTTTTCAACGAAAGCAAGGTAAGTCCGAAACCTCGGAGCCAGCACTTGCTTACTGGAATTTGTCTACATTTCCTATAAAGCTATTGTACAATACGAGGTTAGTTAAGGCGGTAAATTAAACCAAAGTAAGCGATGTTTTCACTTGAGTTCGCATTTTATTTTGGTTTTTTTTATTCCGTTTTTAGGGCAAATTTTTACTTCTAGTCTTAAGGTGTTTGCATGAATCGTGCTTTTCTTCCGTTTTCGAAATCCTTTTGCGGCGCAATCTTGACATTAGTAGTCTCTACTTCAGTTGTGTTTGCAGCGGAAGAAGTCAAACCTGCGAAACCCGATCTCGCCAAAGGCGAAGCCTTGTACACCAATGGTGATGCGGCGCGCGGCATCGTCGCTTGTGTTTCTTGCCATGGCGCTGCTGGTAATTCAACTATCACGGTCAATCCTAAACTGTCAGCACAACATGATGCTTACTTGCAGAAGCAACTGATGGATTTCACCACGCCAAATCGCATGAATGCGGTGATGACGACTTTTGCAAAAGCCATGACGCCAGAAGACATGAAAAACGTGTCTGCGTTTTTGTCGGTACAAAAACCGAAAGCGGGTGCGGCAAAGAATAAAGATATCGTTGAACTCGGCAAGCAAATTTACCGTGGCGGTATTCCTGAAAAGAACGTGCCCGCTTGCGCTGGTTGCCACAGCCCGAACGGTGCAGGTATTCCCGCACAGTTTCCACGCATCGCGGGTCAGCACCAAGATTACACGGTGGTGCAGTTGACGAATTTCCGCACTGGCGTCCGTAAGAACAGTGCACAAATGGTCACCATCGCGAAGCGTATGTCCGACGACGACATGAAAGCAGTGGCTGATTATGTCGCGGGTTTGAAGTAAGCGCCTAACGGATACATTGTTTAGTCGTTTTAAAAAACAATGAAGGGGTGGCAGAAGCCATCCCTTTTTTTATTTGTCCGTCACTTGATTTTTTGGCGATTCGGAAAGCACGAGACCTCTGCACGCGAAACAGTCACGCTGCCTATGGTTTTCAATGGACGATAAATAATCATTTCCTTAATTGATACTGCGTTATGTATTTTCATCGCCCGCTCATAAAATAAGCGTAAAAGAGCAATTTTTTTGCCATACTCCCTATTTTTGTAAAAAATTCGTATCCGGAGTTCAATATGGATGAACATCTAATGACCCTAGATCGAGTGTCGACCCGATCACAGCGCTGGGCATTGCGCGCTTTAGCTTTGATCGGTTGGCGCTTCCGATTTAAAGACTTGCCTGGTCCGCGTGGCGTGGTTGTGGTCTATCCGCACACATCAAATTGGGATTTTATGGTCGGCATTCTCGCCAAATGGGCGATGGGTTTGCCATTTCATTTTATTGCGAAAGCGAGTCTATTCGAAGGCGTGACCGGTGCGACAGTCGGCCGTTTCTTGCGTTATGTGGGCGGCGTTCCGATAGAGCGTAGCACTGCGACCGGGGCAATTTCTCGCTTCGCTGAGAAAATGAAAGCGGCAGATCGATATTGGTTAGTGATCACACCAGAAGGTACGCGCACATACAAGCCTCATTGGCGCAGCGGTTTTTATCACATCGCCCTAGCTGCGCAAGTGCCGGTGGCTTGCGCGTATTTTGATTTCAAACGGAAAGAAATCGGTATGGTTGATTACCTGACCATGACTGGCGATGTGGCACAAGATTTAGCAGCGCTGAGACAGGTGTTTGCTGGGCATGAAGGGTGTCATGCCGCGCATGCTGCGCCCATTGTTTTCAAGGACGAATAGGTTTGTTGGGCTTACTTTTTATTCGCCTCGTTCGTGTTGCTAGCTTCAGGTGTCTTCTCGGCATTGGCAGTGCTTGGCGTGCCTTTATTCTGCAAAACCAAGGGTCCTTTTTGTCCGCACGCAGCCAGCCCTATGATTACCGCTATGAAGAAAAAAGCTTTAAGTATCGGGGCTTTTTGTGTGGTGAAACGGCGCATAATTTTTTGTGATGTAGTATTGAGTCGATGAGATTGTCAAACTTCTGCAGCGTGCGGTTGAATTGTGTCACGCTGCCGTGATCAACAATTAGTGTGGGGAGTGTAGCATGACAGAATCCGAGTTTTTGACGTTGGCGGAAAACTGCATCAGCCAAGTGGAAAACATTTTTGAACTTGCTTTTGAGCGCGATGAACTCGACGTAGAGTGTAAGCGCAGTGGGAATGTGTTGGAAGTCGAATTTGTAAATAACGGCTCGAAAATCATCATCAATAGCCAAGCACCGATGCAGGAAATGTGGATGGCTGCGAAGTCAGGCGGTTTTCACTATAAATACGATGGTGTGAGTTGGAGAAATACGCGCGATCAAACAGAGTTCTTTGACACCTTAGCGAAGCTCGCAAAACAGCAAGCTGCTGCATAGAGGGCGTTGCAAGCATTGCGCGGGCTTCAAGCTCGCGAACTACTCTTCGGTAATGATGGGGTCCGTCAAGCCTGTTTCAAGCAACGAAGAACCGGGCGGGTTCTCGACATAGTAGTAATCACCTTCCACCTTAATGATGCCATTCGGTACAGGGCGCTCTTCGATGGGAATATCTTTGAGCGCCGTCTGCATATAGCCTATCCAAATAGGTAAAGCGAGGCCGCCTCCAGTTTCGCGGTTTCCGAGATTTTTCGGCTGATCAAAACCTATCCACGCAATGCCGACAACTTTTGCTTGGTAGCCTGCGAACCATGCGTCAATCGAGTCGTTTGTGGTGCCCGTTTTACCCGCAATGTCGGGGCGTTTCAAAATTAGGGCTTTGGTTGCAGTGCCGTACTTCACCACGTCGCGCAACATACTATCCATCAAAAACGCATTTCGCTCGTCAATCACTCGATTGTTTTCGTCAAAAGCCTTGTCTGGCGCTGCTTGGGCAATCACTTTACCGTCCGAGTCGGTAATTTTGGCGATTAAATAGGGGTTGATTTTATAGCCGCCGTTCGCAAAAACTGCGTACGCGCCCGCCATCTGTAGCGGGGTCACGGCACCAGCGCCTAATGCCAAGGTTAAATAGGGGGGATTTTTTTCTGGTAAAAAGCCAAAGCGGTTGGTGTATTCCTGTCCATACTTTGCGCCGACTTTGTGCAGGATGCGAATTGAAATCATGTTCTTCGATTTCGTTAAGCCTTTGCGCATGGTCATCGGGCCTTCGTACTTGCCATCGTAGTTTTTTGGTTCCCACGCCTGCCCACCCGTTTGCCCAGCATCGAAACTGATCGGCGCGTCATTAATAATTGTTGCGGGCGACAGTCCTTTTTCCAGCGACGATGAGTAAATGAAGGGCTTGAAGCTGGAGCCAGGTTGGCGCCATGCCTGCGTGACGTGATTAAATTTATTGATGTTGAAATCGAAGCCACCTACCAAGGCGCGAATCGCACCATCAGTCGTATCAGCCGCCACGAAAGCTGATTGCACTTCCGGTATTTGCGTAATGGTCCAGTTCTTAGCTTCTAACATGACGCGGATTACAGCGCCTCTTTGGATGCGCTTGTTGGCTGGCGCATTCGCTGCTAACCCAGACGCTGCAAACGTCAATCCAGCGCCTGAGATTTGAATCTCTTCACCCGTCGCCAGCACGGCTTTAACTAGCTTAGGTGTCGCTTCCAATACCATGGCGGCCAAAATATCATCGCTGTCATGGTGTTCAACCAACTCTTTTTCGATCGCCTCATCTGCCGCCTCTTTGTTGGCGGGTATTTGGATGATGGCCTCTGGGCCTCGATAGCCATGCCGACGTTCATAGTCCATCACGCCTCTGCGTAGCGCTAAATAGGCGGCATCTTGATCGGCTTTGGTGATGGTTGTGTAGACGTTTAAGCCACGCGTGTAGGTCTCTTCTTTGAATTGTTCATACACGAGTTGCCGCGCCATTTCAGCGACGTATTCGGCGTGGATACCAAAATCAATGCTGTCGGTTTTGATCTGCAGTTTTTCTGTCTTCGCAGCTTCAAATTGTGCTTCCGTGATGTAACCAAGCTGCTTCATACGCAACAAAATATATTGCTGGCGAACTGCTGCGCGCTTTGGATTAGCAACAGGGTTGTAGGCTGATGGCGCCTTCGGTAAGCCAGCAAGCATGGCGGCTTCGGCAATGCTCACATCTTTTAATTGCTTGCCATAATAGATTTGCGCAGCGGACGCAAATCCATAGGCACGTTGGCCGAGGTAGATTTGGTTCATGTAAACCTCAAGAATCTGATCTTTGCTCAGATTTTTTTCGATTTTCCATGCCAGCATTGCCTCATAGACTTTTCTCTTAACCGTTTGCTCGCTAGTTAAGAAGAAATTGCGTGCCACTTGTTGGGTAATCGTCGACGCACCTTGGCGTGCACCGCCACTCGCATTATGTAAAGCAGCGCGCAAAATGCCGATGTAATCAATGCCGCCGTGTTCGTAAAAACGATCATCCTCAATCGCAAGCACTGCTTTTTTCATCACGTCCGGGATGTCCTTAATGCCCACCACGTTGCGTCGTTCTTCACCAAACTCAGCGAGCAATACTTTATCCGCAGAAAACACACGCAGAGGCAACTTCGGTCGGTAGCTAGTAATCGAATCCAGTTCAGGAAGATTCGGGTACGCCATCGTAAAAGCAAAACCCAACACGAGGATGCCAGCTAGCCCTAAACCGATCAGTATCGTAACGATAGAAATGAGCACTCGTAGTGCAAAACTTCTGAAGCTTGGAGTGACATGCTCGGTGTCGTTAGTCTTTGTTGTATTTGTGCGCGACATAGAGTGTGAGAAGCGGTAAGAATCTGTAACTATTATAGACGTTGAGGTTACATGAAGCTAAATTACGACGATAAACTGGTGCCACGTGGAAATTTGGCAACGCTTTTGCGCGATACCCGACGGAAAGTGCTTTACAGAACAAGAGCCTTATTGCTAGGATTTAATGTAAGCTTGGATGAGTGTCTCCTAAATAGCGGTTTTTAAAAGAAAAAATGCTTTTTGGTGGCCGCATTAACGAAGCGAAAAAATAATTATTTTGTGTCTTTGGCATGTACGCTGCCGAAGTTAAATTTGAGGGGATATCCTTGGCTTTAGATCTCGCATCATTACTCGGACGAAAAAATCCCCCCTTGGTCGGGTTGGATATTAGTACTTCCGACGTAAAACTGGTTGAGCTCTCGCAGAGTGGGGAGAACTCCTTCAAGCTTGAGCGTTGCGCTTCCGAAGGTTTGCCCAAGGGGGCTGTGGTTGACGGCAATATTGAAAACATCGACCAAGTCTCAGAGGCAATCCGCAAAGTGCTGAAAAAATGCGGTACAGGTGTAAAAAATGTGGCGCTTGCCATGCCGGCGTCTGCTGTCATCACGAAGAAAATTATCCTGCCTGGCAATCTGACCGAGCAAGCCCTTGAGGTGCAGGTCGAATCAGAAGCGAATCAATACATTCCTTTTGCGATGGACGAAGTGAGTTTGGATTTTTGTAAAATTGGTCCGGCAGCGAATTCAGAAGAGGACATTGAAGTTCTTTTGGCAGCATCAAGAAAAGAAAAAATTGAAGACCGAGTTGCTGTTGCTGAAGCCTCAGGTTTAACTGCCAAGGTCATGGATATTGAGTCCTATGCAGCGAGGGCGGCAATCCTTCGTATTATTTCTCAACAACCAAATGCTGGGCGCGATCAAATCTACGCGCTGTTTCAAATTGGCGCAAAAGTTACCTACATTTCCATTTTGCTTAATGGCGAAATCGTGTATGAGCGTGATCAGCAATTTGGTGGTAACCAATTGACACAAGACGTCGTGCGAAATTATGGCTTGTCGTTTGAAGAAGCTGAGGCGAAGAAAAAGCAAGGCGATTTGCCAGATAGCTATGAGATGGAGCTGTTGGAGCCTTTTTTAGAAAGCGCGGCGCTTGAAGTCACAAGGGCAATTCAATTCTTTTTTACATCGACACCGTTTACGCGCGTCGATCAAATATTCTTAGCGGGTGGATGTGCGGTGATACCAGGTTTGGTGGATATCGTTGCAGAAAGAACCAAATTGTCAACATCAGTAATTAGCCCGTTTAAGGGCATGGACTTGTCTTCCAATGTCAGTGAAAAGTCACTGCGCAGTGATGCCCCATCCTACCTAGTCGCTTGTGGCTTGGCGTTACGGAGATTTGGCTAATGATAAAAATTAACCTACTTCCGCATCGTGAAGAGAGGCGGAAACAGCAAAAAAATGATTTTTTTACGTTGTTGGCGTTTGCGGGCATTGTCGGCGCGTTGGTTGTCGTTGTCATTTTCACTTATTTGAGTCATGAAATTTCGACGCAAAACGAAAAAAATATGTTCATCAAAGCAGAGAATGCCAAGCTTGATGAAAAAATCAAGGAAGTTGCCAGCTTGACGCAAGAAATTGATAGTCTGAAGAAGCGCCAGCAAGCGGTCGAAGATCTGCAAGGGGACCGTAATCAGCCAGTTTTCATGCTTGATGAATTAGTGAAATACACCCCTGAAGGGGTGTATTTAAAATCATTAAAGCAGGAAGGACAGAAAGTGGCCATAGTTGGTTATGCACAATCGAATGAGAGAGTCGCAGAATATCTCCGCAACGTCGCCAATAAATCAGATTGGATGCAAAAACCTGAGTTAGTTGAAATTAAGTTGGTTACGCTTGGTCAAGGAAGGGACGCGAAATCAGTTTTTGAGTTTTCTATGAACGTTGGATTGAAGCGCCCGCGTGAAGTGGAGGCGGCTGCGGCAAGTGCCGCTGCTAGCGCCGCTGCTTCAGATAAGGCGGCGTCGCCAGCATCGAGCGCGGCCACCAAGCTATAAGTGAATCAGACAAGCTGAGAAAATATATGGCAAATATAAATGAAATAGTCGAAAAAATAGGTGCGCAGTTTCGCGATCTAAATGGGGTTCATCCTGGCCTCTGGCCAATTGCCCCGCGAATTTTGTCGGCGCTTACGTTGGCTGTTGCCGTCGTCGCGTTGGGCTGGTTCGCCTATTTGAGTGGTCAAGTTGACGAAATCAACGTGGGACAGCAAGAAGAGGAGAAGTTAAAAGAAACCTTCAAACAGAAAGTTGCACAGTCAAATAGTTTAGATGCTTTGAAAGAGCAAAGAAAATTGGTGCTGCAGTTTGTCGCTCGTATGGAAAAACAATTGCCGAGTAAGTCTGAGATGGCAGGGATTGTAACGGACATCAACAATGCGGGCGCAGGACGAGGTTTGACATTTGATTCCTTTAAGGTCGGACAGGTCGTTGCGAAAGATTACTACGCTGAATTGCCAATTGACATCAAATTGACCGGCAGTTATCACGATTTAGGAGAATTCGTTAGTGACGTTGCGAAACTCTCTAGGATTGTTACTTTGAATAACTTGGCTATTAATACCAATAAAGACGCAAAACTTGTACTTGATGTCGTAGCAAAAACATTTAGATACCTTGACCCTGATGAAATTGCGTCGCAAGCTGCGTTGAAAAAGGGAGCGAAAAAATGAAACTAGACGTATCTAGGTATGCATTTTTAATGTTCTCTGGTTTTTTATTAACCGGGTGCGGAGGCGGTGGAACGGATGATGTTCGGCAGTGGATGGAGACAGTTAAGAAAGAAACTCGCATAAATGTGCCGAAATTGAATGAACCAAAAGCTTATGAAGCCGTTGCGTACGCGGGTAAAGCATCGGTTGATCCATTTAACCCAGCGAAGCTGCTTTTAATATTAGCGCGAATAAAAGCTGAATCTAGTAATGGTTTGAAACCTGATCTGGAGCGGCGCAAAGAGGCGTTGGAGTTCTTTCCTATCGACAGCTTAAAAATGGTTGGTTTGATTGAAGATAAAAGAATACGGAACGTATTAATTCAGGTGGATAAAACTGTTTATCAGGCCCACGTAGGAAGTTATTTGGGTCAGAGTTTTGGAAAAATAACAAAAATTTCTGAAACGGAAATTGAAATAAACGAACTTGTCCAAGACGCTGCTGGGGATTGGGTCGAGCGAAAAGCTACATTGGAACTTCAGGAAGGGGCAAAGAAATGAGTGCTTGGACAATTAAAATAAAAAGGAAAATAGCGCAGGTAAGGTTTGTGCTGTTGGGCGTTTTCGCGGTTAGTCAAATAGCGTTTGCACAAACAAATCAACCAAATAGTATTGAATCTATTTCAGCGAATCAGCAAGGCGCAAATATTATTGTTAAGGTGACACTAAAAAATCCGCTTCAAAAGCCGCCTTTAGGATTTGCAATATCGAATCCAGCGAGAATTGCGCTTGATTTTGCCGACACAACAAACGGGTCGGGCAAATCACTTTTTGAAATTGGCGTCGGTGAACTACGTAATGTGAATGTCGTTGAGGCGACTGGTCGTTCGCGGCTTATTTTTAATTTGAATAAGTCACTGAACTATGCAGCAAACATAGAGGGAAATTCAATTATTGTCACAATCGACGGGTCCGGTGGTGTCGCTACCCCAGTGAATTCTGTCGGTCTACCCGTGGCAACGGTCGAAAAAGCGCCTAAGCGCCAGAGTCTCAAGGATATTGATTTTAGAAAGGGCGCTTCAGGCGAAGGGCGTGTAGTAATTGATTTACCGAGTAACCAAATCGCAGTCGATGTAAAGCAACAAGGTCAAAAAATCATCGTCGAATTTCTCAAAGTTGGATTGCCTGAAGTCCTTCGCAAAAGTTTAGACGTTACTGATTTTGGTACTCCGATTCAAATTGTTCGCACTGAACAACAAGGTGAAAATGTGCGAATGACGATTGAGCCAAAAGGCCTGTGGGAACATAGTGCCTACCAAAGCGATACACAACTTGTAGTTGAAGTTAAACCGATCAAAGAGGATCCGAATAAGCTGACTCAAGGTACTCAGGGTTATCGAGGTGAAAAGCTTTCATTTAATTTCCAAAATATCGAGGTGCGCGCCTTATTGCAAATAATTGCGGAATTTAGCGGACTAAACATTATTGCAAGTGACACTGTTACTGGAAGTGCTACTTTAAAGCTGAAAGACGTTCCTTGGGATCAAGCTCTCGACATTTTGATGCAGTCAAAGGGACTTGATATGCGGAAGAATGGGACAGTTCCGTGGATTGCACCAAAGGACGAGTTGCTCACAAAGGAAAAATTGGAGTTGGAGCAAAGAGCGCAAATTCTTGAACTTGAACCATTAAAGACAGAATCATTTCAATTGAATTACCAAAAAGCCGATGCATTTAAAACTGTTTTCGGGATTGAAGGCGGTAATAGCGCTAATCGAATTTTGTCGAAGCGTGGCAGCGCAGTGATTGAACCAAGGACGAACCAGTTGTTTGTCACCGATGTTCCATCAAAATTAGAAGAAATAAGAAAGCTTATTCAAAAAACAGATATCGCATCGAAACAAGTTTTGATAGAGGCGAGAATTGTTGAGGCCGATGATCGATTTAGCCGGAATCTCGGTGCTAAGCTTGGTTTCGTTGATCTACGAACAACACGCGGCGGTGATACTGGGTATAAGACTTTTGGAAATGATAGGGTTGCCTTCACTGGTAACTATTTAGGCGTTGGCGAACAGACAGGTCAAGCCCGAGTCACAGACCAGAATTTCATTCCTAATACTCAATTCGTGAATTTGCCTGCAGCCGGGATAAATGGATTAAACGCTGGAAGTCTCGCAGTTAGCCTGTTTTCAGCAGCAGCAAATCGTTTCCTAAATTTGGAGCTTTCCGCACTTGAAGCGGACGGCAACGGTAAAATTATTTCGAGTCCAAGAATCGTCACTGCAGATCAACTGATGGCACGAATTGAACAAGGTACAGAAATCCCATATCAGGTGGCGACGAGCAGCGGCGCAACATCAATTTTTTTCAGAAAGGCAGTTTTAAGCCTAGAGGTGACACCCCAAATCACGCCAGATGGCAATGTTATTTTGACCGTAGATGTTCATAAGGATAGTCCTGGAACGGAAACGAGAAACGGAATCATTATTAATACTAAGAATGTAAAAACCTTAGTGCTGGTTGAAAACGGTGGAACTGTTGTTTTGGGGGGAATTTTTACCCAGGAAGAGCGTGAAGATGTAACAAAGGTGCCATTCTTGGGCGACATTCCACTTTTTGGTAATTTATTTAAGACAACGGGTAGATCAAATAATAAGACTGAGCTTTTAGTTTTTATAACTCCTAAAGTATTAACGGATAAACTAACTTCTAGATAATAGCTTTAGCGCCTTACTAACAAGATATGAACTACTTTCGATGGAGCACCTGTGATAAAACTTATTCGATTACTTCTAACATTATTTTTGCTGGGAATATTGAGTGCATGTAGCGGGGGAGGAGGCTCCCCGGGGACTGTAACTGGTGGAAATGCGAGCGCAAATCCCAACGGGAAGATTACGTTGGTGCTTTTTGATTCAAGCGGCAATGCCGGCAATAGCATATCGCTTGCGGGTTTTTTAACCGCTCGGGCTACTGTAACTGATGCTAACGGAGCCTTTAAGCCAAATGTGATCGTTACATTCACATTAAGTAGCACACTCGCAACTTTAGCGCCAACTTCAGGCACGGCTCTTACCGATTCAAAAGGTATAGCTCAAATCGTTTTGGTTGCTGGTTCTGATGCTGGGGCGCTTTCAGTCCAAGCGTCAGCAACAATTGTGGGTACTACAGCAGCGACCGCGACAGCACCATTTCAAATAAACACTGGCCCGATTACGGCAAACCCTAATGGCAAAATTCAAGTCGGCTTGGTTGATTTGAATAATATGGCAGGGAACTTGGTTACGAGTGGAAATAATTTAACGGCAAATGCTATTGTAACAACCCCCCAAGGTGCGCCCGCTGTTGGTATAGTGGTGAATTTTGCAGTTGATACCTCGACTGCGGTTATTCTCCCAAGCTCTGGGACTGCCTTAACAAATAGCAGCGGTGTCGCGCGAGTGACACTTGCGGCAGGAGCAGGAACTGGTGCAGGTACCCTAACAGCGACAGCAACCTTGGCAGGCGGGACACCTGTACAATCAAAAGCTACATTTACTGTTGGTTCGTCAAATACGGCGGTAGTAACCGCGGTAAATTTTGTTTCGGCGTCACCCAACAACAAATCAATCGTCATAAAAGGTGCTGGTGGCAACGGAAGAACTGAAGTCGCACTATTAACGTTTATGGTGGTTGATAGTTCTAATACCGGTATAGCGAACAGGAAAGTGAATTTCAGTACGCAAAGCACGGAGGCAGTTTCATTGGTTTCATCTTCTGGGACAACAGACTCAACTGGAAGAGTTACTGCAGCCGTGAGTTCAGGAAGCAAACCTACGACATTGCGAGTAATTGCAACAGTGGATGGCAGTTCGGTTAGTGCTATATCAGATACTGTAGCGGTAACAACGGGGTTGCCAACGCAGACAGCGTTCACAATTTTGCGCGAAAAAGCCAATGTTGAGGGCTTTGATTTTGGAAATATAACAAACACAATCACTGTGCTTTTGGCTGATGCAAGTGGTGGCGTTGTGGCAAATGGAACGCCTGTGGTTTTTACAACAGACAGTGGCGCTATTATTGGCGATCAAGGACTCAACGATACGGCGCGTTGTTTGACCGGGCCTCCAAACCCACCGGGATCCTGTTTTGTGGTTTGGCGTAGCCAATCCCCGAACAAATCAATTGTTACCGTTACCGCCACAGCGACAAATGGTAATGAGTCGTTGACTGCGGTTACGCAATTCACAAACAGTACAACGACTGGAGTTAATAGTGTAGATTCGAGTGGGAATGTCTTATCAGTAACTGTAAATGGCTTACCATCGATTGTTGTCTTTCCACCTGACAGTTGCACAACCGTTCCGCTAGGCAGCCCTCAGGAATTTCAGGTTGATATTGCAGATAGAAACAATATTACAACCCCAAATTTAACTCTACTATCTGCAGAGAATCCACTGAGCGCGCAAATGACAATATTTCCATCGACAGTTGCGGCGCCTTCGTCTATTCCTGATCTAACGAATGTAAATCGATCTAGACCCTTCGGAACTACACATATTTTGAGAATTTCCCCGGCAGCGCCTTGCACAGCGGGAACGAAAGGGAGCGTTTACCTCGGTGTTAAAAGCCCGTTGGGGGTTATTCAGTTATTCAAAATACAAGTTAACTATTAAGAAAAAAAATGAAAATATCTTCATAGATGGCATGCAGTATATTCTTAGTCGGCCTAATGGGCTCTGGCAAAACCACTGTCGGTAAAGCCTTAGCAAAGCAACTCAAAAAAAAATTTGTCGATTCTGATCATGAAATAGAAGCCCGAACTGGGGTTTCTATTTCAATGATTTTTGAGATTGAGGGTGAGGCAAGTTTTCGCCAACGTGAAGCCGAGGTGATTGCTGACTTGACCTCTCGCGAGAATATCGTCTTAGCGACCGGTGGCGGTGCCATATTAAATGCACAAAGCCGACGTTTCTTGCACGAGCGAGGAACGGTTATTTACCTTCGTGCGGCCATTAGTAGTATTTTGTATAGAACGCGCTACGATAAGTCTCGTCCTTTGTTGCGGACAAGTGATCCGAGAAAAAAATTAGAGGAGCTAGAAGCGCAACGCGAGCCACTCTACAAAGAAGTCGCACACATTATTGTCGACACTGGCAGACCGAACATACAAAACCTTATGCAGACAATTTTGGGGCAATTACCCAGCTCCGTTTCTCAGTCAGAACAACAAATTTCAGATTCCACCAACTCCACCTCGACGCCCCTCGGTTCGAAGTTAGAGAGCCAACTTGCACCAATACAAGTTGACGTAGCACTGGGTGAACGCAGTTACCCGATCGTAATCGGTGCAAATGTACTTTCCGACCACCGCCAATTATCGAATCTCATTCAAGGCCAAACAGTCACAGTCGTATCGAACAACATTGTTGCACCACTCTATCTACTTCAATTGGAACAAACGTTAGGAAAATTGGGTAAATCGGTTAAAAGCATAATCCTTCCTGACGGTGAGGAGCATAAAAATTGGCATAGCCTTATGCAAGTTTTTGACGAATTGCTAAAGGAAAAATCGGACAGGAAGACTACGTTGGTCGCGTTGGGGGGCGGTGTTATTGGCGATATGACGGGGTTTGCTGCAGCTTCCTATATGCGTGGAATTCCGTTTGTACAAATTCCCACAACTTTATTGGCGCAAGTCGATTCGTCTGTTGGTGGAAAAACGGGTATTAATCATCCTCTTGGCAAGAACATGATCGGCGCGTTCTATCAGCCATTGAGCGTTATTGCTGATATTTCTACCTTACAAACTTTGCCAGACCGCGAGCTCAGTGCTGGCTTGGCCGAAGTCATTAAACATGGTGCGATTCAAGATGAAGAGTTTTTCTCTTGGATTGAACTGAATATTGAAGCTTTAAGAAAAAAAGATCCGAAGGCGTTGATGCACGCAATCAAACGTTCCTGTGAAATCAAGTCAAAGATCGTTCAACAAGACGAAAAAGAAGCCGGACTGCGCGCAACCCTCAATTTTGGCCACACTTTCGGGCACGCCATTGAGGCAGGCTTGGGCTATGGAAAATGGTTGCACGGCGAAGCAGTTGGCTGCGGTATGGTGATGGCTGCTGAGTTATCTTTTCGCATGGGTCACATCAACTATGTGACAAAAGTGCGTATTCAAAAACTTGTTGAGGCGGCGGGTTTGCCGACAGTTGCGCCTAGATTTGAAAATCAACGCTGGTTAGAGTTGATGGCAGTTGATAAGAAAAACGAAGACGGTGCAATCAAGTTTATTTTGCTGAAGTCTTTGGGAAGTGCCTACATTACCTCGGTCTCAGCAGAGATGCTCAACGCAACATTTGACGCTTGTTGTGAAAAGTAATGCGCGCCTACGACGCGAACTTAGCACCCTACGCGGCTCACGCCGAGCATAGCAAGGGTCGCATCTACGCCGAAGAGAAATCGACAACGCGATCCGAATTTCAGCGGGATCGTGATCGAATTATTCACAGTACCGCATTCCGCCGACTCGAATACAAAACCCAAGTGTTTGTGAATCACGAAGGTGACTTGTTTAGAACTCGCTTGACCCACAGTTTAGAAGTGGCGCAAATTGGGCGTTCAATTGCGCGCAATCTAGGACTGAATGAAGACTTGGTGGAGGCGATAGCACTTGCCCATGACCTTGGGCACACGCCTTTTGGACA
>JAIETO010000102.1 GCA_019745005.1 Burkholderiaceae bacterium | reverse complement strand
GGGGCGACGGCACCACGTCATCGTCAGACGGCCAGAATTTTCGCACCGGCAGCAAAGCCGAGAGCACCGGCCACATCAACCCGAAATACGGCAGCAGCCCAGGGCGGACGTTCTACACCCACATCTCCGACCAGTACGCGCCGTTCCACACCAAGGTGGTCAACGTCGGCGTGCGCGATTCGACCTACGTGCTCGACGGCCTGCTGTACCACGAATCCGACCTGCGCATCGAGGAGCACTACACCGACACGGCAGGCTTCACCGATCACGTCTTCGCGCTGATGCACCTGCTGGGCTTCCGCTTCGCCCCGCGCATCCGCGACCTGGGCGACACCAAGCTCTACATCCCGAAGGGCGATGCCGCCTACGAGGCATTGAAACCGATGATCGGCGGCACCCTCAACATCAAACACGTCCGCGCCCACTGGGACGAAATCCTGCGGCTGGCCACGTCGATCAAGCAGGGCACGGTGACAGCCTCCCTCATGCTCAGGAAGCTCGGTAGCTACCCGCGCCAGAACGGCCTGGCCGTCGCGCTGCGCGAGTTGGGCCGCATCGAGCGCACGCTGTTCATCCTGGACTGGCTGCAAAGCGTCGAGCTGCGCCGCCGCGTGCATGCCGGGTTGAACAAGGGCGAGGCGCGCAACGCGTTGGCCCGTGCCGTGTTCTTCAACCGCCTGGGCGAAATCCGCGACCGCAGTTTCGAGCAGCAGCGCTACCGGGCCAGCGGCCTCAACCTGGTGACGGCCGCCATCGTGTTGTGGAACACGGTCTATCTGGAACGGGCCGCGAACGCCCTGCGTGGCCACGGTCAGGTCGTCGATGACGCGCTGTTGCAATACCTGTCGCCCCTCGGCTGGGAGCACATCAACCTGACCGGTGATTACCTCTGGCGCAGCAGCGCCAAGATCGGCGCGGGCAAGTTCAGGCCGCTGCGGCCGCTGCAACCGGCTTAGCGTGCTTTATTTTCCGTTTTCTGAGACGACCCCCAAAAGGCTCACATATCAACGTTTTTTCTAATTCTCGTAAAATCATGACGTGGTTTCGCGTTTATTTGGAAATGTATTTCTGGTATACCGGAAATACATTTCCGGTATTAAGGCAAAAGCAATTCTTTTTGATCTGGCGGAGGGATGTCGTCATCAGTAACTAAAAGTCGCTCACCATCCATCAATTTAGGAACAGATTTCAGTTTTTCGCGGCCATCGATTGCTGTTTTTTGTTCGCTCTCGACCGCATAAACATCTGCATTGAAGTGCGCGAAACGCGCACCGCGCACGCCCTGCCAAAAAACACGAGTATTTATTGTGTAAACGTAGCCGGTGCCAACTTTTGTTACCTCAATAAATTGCAGTTTTTCAAGCAAAATGATTGCACTGCTCACAGACCGTGCGGTGACTCCTAAATCATTTGCAATGGCTTCCTGGCCAACCATTAATGAATTAGAGCGACTCATTCGCTCAACCATGTACATGAGGCTCCCCATTGCTATGGGAGACTTGATAGCAAGCCTTTTAAGCTCGCTCGCAGACTTTTTTTCAAGCTGCAGCCAGCCGAACGTGTTTGGCTTTCCGTCGTCGTCTTCTTGTACGACCTTTGCTACTTTTGATTTTGCCATTTTATTAAATAAGGGTTGACTAATATTTCCATATCTAGAAATATTACATCTATTTTTGGAAATAGCAAGAAAGAAAAAAGCCTCCTTTTTAATATTAATAAAAAATTAATACACGAACCCAGTTTCCGGTATACCGGAAACACATTTCTGGTATTAAATCGACGCAAAGTGTTATTTGGTGCGGGTTTTGGCGGTTTTCGATGGTTGAAGCTCTATATGTTTACTTATGGGCTATTTTTGTTGTTCATTTAAAAACCAAAATGACTGCACCGCTTCGCGGCGCACAAGGATGTGCCCTGTGGGCACAAAACGACTAGGCCTAGCCTAATTAATCATTACAGCAAAACACAAAAACGGTTTATCAACCATTCAAATCGACTTTAGATGTGGAGGCGCTTGGCTGGGGTTCGGCATGGCCACTGCATACAACACGGCCTTACCGCCTTTGGCTTTCTTTTAGCCGCGGGCTGCCGCGGCGACGGCACAGAGATAAAAACGACCTAGGCTTTTCTGTACTTCGAATCAGCACGAAAGACCAACCCTGCGGGACGGCTTGACGTTGGGGTTTTTAGGTTTGGACTTTTATCTATCGTGAGGCAAGCGAAGCGCGTCAGTGAGCCGCAAGGCGATTGCCGCGAGGGTTCCCTGTGGGTAAATATGGGGTATGTGGGCAACGTGTTTTTGTTGTCCATATATCCCTTTTTATCCACAGGGACGCGGGTGTACTGAGAGTGTTTGATTAGCCGTATTTTTGCTTTTCCTACTGCGCGAAGCGCAGTCACTTTTTGAGCCCTAGTTGGCACAACGAGCGTCGCTGAAATTACTTTAGGCTTACGCTTGACAAGTCGTCTTTATTACCGTACATTTGTACGTTAACACGGCACTTGTCCGTACAAAGGAGAATTTTCATGGCAAAAGCCGAACGACTTGAATTACGACTTGACGAAGAACTCATTGAACGTATCGACGCTTGGATAAATGAGACGGGTCAAGCCAGCTCTCGCTCTGATGCTGTCCGCCAGTTAGTAGATATCGGACTCGGCAGGATGACGGGTAAAAGTATTCAACTAACGGACGGCGACAAGCTAAACTTCATGATGCTGCGAGACATCATGAAGCACTTAAAGGTCAAGGACGCTGGAATCGATGTTGATTTTGTTGCTGAGACAATCTATGGGGGACATTACTGGGCTCCGATTTGGGAAATGCAGACTTTATTCCATCGACACATAGACAGACCCGCAGACGTCACTCTTGTGGTCAATACGTTGGATATGTGGGATTTCATCGAAGGTTGTATCGAGAAACTCACGCCAGACGAGACTGAGCGCCTCAAGGCAGCTAACTATGGCTACCTACCTAGTTTTGCGGGGTTCGACGGCAACAATGAGAGTTCATTGGTAAGTATTACCCGTTTTATTGTTGAGACGATGGATCGCTTCTCCCGCTTCAAGGAGCGCGATTTCAACTCGCACGCCCCAACCGCAGATCGCTATCGCCGCATGACCACAGCATTCGAGCCGGTACGGGCGACCTTAGGCTTTGGCCGCGTCCTAGGAGTTAGCCAGATCATCGAGTTGCTCGAAGCCAGATTGGTAGAGTAATGGAACGCCCAAGAGATGTTATGTCTAGTTTTTAGCGCGGCCATTAAAATCGATGCTTGCAATCTTTTATAATTTGCGGATAATTCAATTATTGAACATTCTGCAAAAACAGGGAGAAACGCATGACCACCGAAACCATAGACCACGCGACCTTAACAAAACTAACTGAGGCCGGTGTGGTGCGTAGCGCGCACGTTGTCGGGCAGGTTGGCGGCTGGGGTGTCTTAGTGAAGTACGGCATGACGGAACGTGCCTTGGCCGCACAACGTAGCCACCAGGTGCGTATCTTTCGCAAACTTGAAACGCTGGTCGAATACCTTAAAAAGATCGGCATTCCACGCTTTGACGTGGACGCAGTGAACTACGACCCGCAAAGCATGATCGCCACCAAGCGCCCGGATCGTGCCGAGGCGATGAAAGACGCCCATGCGGCAGCTGCTTACACGAAGTGGCTTAAGGCTGAGGTGCAGGAAGCGCTTGACGACACCAGCCCGACCATTCCACACGATGAAGCCATGCGCCAGGTGCGCGCCGCGCTCAAGCTCGTATAAGGGGAGCACGTGCACGTTATCCACTGGAAAAAACAGGCGATTAACGATTTAATCAAAATTGGCCAGTACATCGCCGAGGATAGCCCAGCTCAAGCCGGGAAAATGATTGACCTAATCGAGGGCAAGGTGACGCCACTCGCGGCACATCCACAGATAGGTCGGACAGGCCGCAAGCGTGGTACTTACGAGCTGGTGGCGCATGAAAACTATGTTGTCATCTATCGAGTTCTGGTCAAGAAGATAGAAATTCTACGCATCAAGCACACAGCGCAGCAGTGGCCGCCGACATAAATATATAATTTGAAATATTCGGAACGTATAGAACTGTAACTCATTTATTTTGGAGAATTTATGGCATTGGTAAACTGTCGAGTTTGCGGTAGTAGAGTTTCAGAGGATGCTGATCCGTGTCCAGTCTGCGGGAATAAAGATATTATTGGAGCAAAATCTAAATCTAGACTGTTAAAGAAAGTGTTCGGGGTATCCGTAGCAATTGTTGCGTTAAGTTATCTCTGGTTTGTTCAAATACCAGAACTTAGGGAAAAGGGAATTTTTCCTAAAACGCATCAAAAGTAGTACGGTGTGAGTGTTAATACTTGAGTGCTTAGGCGTGCGTGAAATCATCTCTCCACATTGCAGGAAAGTATGCTTTTAGTGACGGAGTACATGGAGCGTTGCTCGTTTTTGATCCAGACGTTTAGAATTGCGTTATAATATTTTCGTGGAGCGTATTAGCTGGTGTCTTCTTCGGAAGTAGCGCCCATGCCGCCAATCGTTAGATTGGCTTCCGCCAAAGGTGGACATAACCAAGAGGCCCAGCATTTTTTAAAGCCCGCTTTAGAGCGGGCTTTTCCATTTTTACGGCTGCTTCAATGTACCGTTGACATCCACAATTTCCAAGAACTGCTGAAGCACGTCATCGCGCTTACTCAACCATTCAGCAACCAGAGCAGGAAACTTAATCGACCCCATCCAGCGAAGATTTTCGGGCTTCTTCATCCGATAATGATAACTGGTGATGCTGACACGCAGCGCGACAACACCCCCCTCTTTTGAACGATCAAACGTGAAGAACACATACCATCCACGCCATTTGTCCGGCTTTCCTGGATCAGGAAGATGAACATAATTGTTCGCCTTGTTCAATTTATAACATGGTTCGCTCTTCTCAATCATGCTGCGAACGTAATCAGGCAATTTGAGTGAGGTGTTGTAACGTTCCTTTGAGAAGGCACGATGCCCGGTATCATCGGTATGAAAATATAAATCATCCGTCATTTCCACTGTGTTGTCTTTCCCGTCGGTGTAGCAATGGGTCGAGAACATAACTACGATAGGAATGCGATAGCGTTTGCCATTCACTGTTACCAATACAGCAGAATTCATACGCTGCATGTGATCTAGGTTGTAGACGGTACCATCTGGCATGGTAAATGAAGTGGGTATGGGTATAGCCATAAAATCTTCTTTTTCGTTGTGATGAGTGTATGTATAGCGATTCTCCATGATGGCCTGAGAGACGCTATGCAGCATTTTCCATTTTCGATAGGCACGCCTAGCGGATTGGCCTGCTCGCAGGCACGCTGTCGTTTCGTAGCTAATGTGCTGACTAAGTTGATCGCGCAGTTAATCGTCCGCTGTAGACGGGTTCTTGCGGACAATCTTTTGTGGCATAACAGCTGTCTTCCGCTTAGGTGGCGGCGGGGCCTGTCCTTCTGCAGCAGCAGCTTTGGCATTGCTGGTTTTGGCTAAGTCAGCCCAGTAAGCATGGACGGCCTCAATTTCTCCCAAAGCACCGATTTCGCCCAGTCGGTCGATGAAACGGGCGTACAACCCGTCCTGAATACGCTTTTGAGTACGGAGCCATTCCATCGCAGCATTCGGATTGATAAGCAAGACATAGTGAAATTCGCCACTTGACCCCGGTTTGGTCTGGATGAAACGTAGCTCACGCAATTGTTTCATCCGCCGGCGCCAGGTATCCACTGCCCTAGCACCGACAAAGCCGGCTTCGCTGGCAAAGGTTGTTGGATTTTCGATCATCACCAAAGCATGATCCGGCGACCTGGCCCACAAGCAAAACAAAGTATGCCCAGCTGGTTGACCCTTGGTCTGGTCATCAATTGCCTGCATGACTAACGGAAAGGTTCTCGGTATCGTCGTATATCCATCATTACGTTTCCGATGCCATACCCACGCTTCCGAAACGTTAGGGAAGTGGAGATCCATTTGTTGCTGCGCTCGTTCCACCATTTTCAGGCGGCGTGTCGAGGTCTGTTTTCCGTTGGCCATCTTGCTTCCTTTGTCAGTTCGTTTCTGTTGATACCAGTTTCCGTTACGGCCAACGTTTGCGCAACCCGTGTTTAGTTACACTAATTCCGCTGGATATAACTACTTGAATGGCGGTTTCAACTATTTGAGAAGACCAAGTATGGTACGGATCGGCTATATATACTGCGTGATATCACGCAATTTTTTAAAATTTCGCATTAATTATCAATGCTTTAGCGACTTTTTGTGTGCTCTATGTGCTCCTCGTCCTTTATGTGCTCCATGTTCTCCCCGTGCTCCTGGGATTCTAAAGGGGGCGAGTTGATCACATTTCGCCGATGTCAGATGGATATATTTCGAACAAAAATAGGCTACCGATCAACACATCACGCTAAGGGAGAGTTGTATGAGCACAAAACGCGCTTGTTCGCCGGAGTATCACGGATGCTGATGCGCGTACAGAAACCAAGTTAATAGCATCATGAGCGTTAACGAAAACAGTGCGAAGGTGAAAATGATTTTCTTTGCATACGGTTTCCCAATCATTGTTGCAAAGAGAATTCCCCACGTAATTGGCATAGCTATATAGGCTGTGGTTGATACACCTTTCAATAGTGCGGAGCATGATTCGACACATACATTGGTGTCTGCAACAACCTCAAAGACGTGAGGCACAAGATCGAACAAGTAGCCAACCAACAATCCGAGGACAAAGAAAAGTATCCTTTTCAGCATTATTTGACCTCGAAGAATAAAATTATTTTTGAATCTCTAAGGTCAGAATAAATACGCGGCCAAGGGCGATTAATCCCCAAAGTGAATCGTGCGAATGTTTCTAGCGTACCGGTCACGCCGTTGCTTGTGAGCTTTGACCCATTCCATAGGTCTATATGACCACCATTCGCGTTTGCGGTTGTCTGTCCCGGACGAGCCCAATAGGCGTGAAACATGATGATTCCCGTGCGCCCCTTGACTTTCGTTTCCCAATCCTTGCCCGTGATGTTCTCGGGCTGTTTCGGTAGGCCGCAAAACGGCTGCAGCTTAAGCCATTCGCCCATCTCATAAGCTCGTACAGCAGCGGGAGAACCGTTCATCATGACGCGCCCCAGCACTTGGGTACCTGGCATTGGCTTCACAGTCTTCTGTGAGAAGGAAAGCATCTTTATACCGACCTTGTGAAAGGTCGCGCTCATGCGCAAAGCGCACTGGTTGCTATAGTCGGCTTTGTCACCTTCTGCTGGTTTGTAGGGGGTGCCGGTCACGTAGTTATCCCATAGATCAGTGAACTTCACGGGAGGCACGTCGATCTTGCATACCGAATCCTTGACGGTGTTGGTTCGTACCTTGGCTTGCTGCACAAGCGTCTTTGTCATGCTTACTCCTTGTGCATTTTTGCAAGGGCTTCGTCACCCCAATAGACCGCGTAATCATCTTCGCCGTAGGTACCAATGCGAGGGAGTAAGCCATCGGCTCCGGTTCGGCCAGAGAACGTGCGCCCATCCATCGTTTCGACGTAGTACGGCACACCCTCAATCAGATGCGCGTTGAGCTTAAGCTGTTCATCGTAACGATCTTCGTGCGAGTTAAGTTCTGTATCGATTTCCTGTTCGGTATCAACAAAATATTGTTCACCGTTAGCTTTGTTCGCCTGTTGATCGCCTGTTGAATATTTTTTTGCATTGCTGGCGATTTCGACCGTCGATACAAACTGTGAGGCGATCAAGATTGCACCGCACGAGGTTTTCATACCGGCAAGCGCAACGCCTTTGCTAAAAAACATCGTCGCTGGCGCACCCTCAATAATCTGATGCTTGCCGCTGCATTTCGGGCAACTGACTTTATGGCCAATAAAAGCTATTGGCTTCCCTTCGCAAATGTCAAAAGGAGAGCCTTCAAGCACCGTCCCACCGTGACTAGTCCTGTCACCCTTTCGAATAATCTCTTTTTCCATAGACGCCTAATATTAATTTTTCGCTTGGTTGCAACATTTAATTTGCGCTAGTAAAAAATATTATTTTACCAATTGTCGAAATTTTAACCTAAATTTTTTTTAAAAATTCTCGAGCTTGTGATGGCCACGAAAAATTTATTTAACGTTGATTATTTATATAATTAATATATACTAGTAATATTAATTACTAATTAATAGAGGTTATATATGACAGTTTATGCGGTGGTCAACACCAAAGGCGGCGTCGGTAAAACTACGACCGCTGTTCACTTAGCGACCATGCTCGCACGCACTTCCAAAACTCTACTCATCGACGGAGATCCACAAGCCAGCGCGGCCAGCTGGGCAGCGTGGCGGCGTGAAACCGAACATAAAACAAGTCCGACCACCACTTGCTTGACCGGAAAGGCCATTCTGAGTGAAGGAAAAAGCCTTGCAGCTGGTTTTGACAATACGGTGGTGGATGCGGGCGGTCGAGATTCTAGTGGCCTCAGAAGCTCGCTTTTGCTGGCCAGCGTGGCAATTATCCCTGTAGGTGCCAGCAACCTCGATGCCGCGGCCATGACCGATCTCTTAGAGGTCGTCGAACTGGCCAAAGAATATAACCCTAACCTTATTGTGCGCGTGCTCCTGGCGCGAGTAGATCCGCGCACCAAAGACACAGGGGAAATGATTGAATTTTTGAAAGAGCAAAATTTAAATCTTCTGAATACGCGTGTATGTGAGCGTGTGGCATACCGTCGCGCAATAGGCGAAGGCGCAATTGTTCACGAGATAGGCAAAGACCGGCACGCGATCGAGGAAATGGACGCGTTTTTAGAAGAGGTGACCAAATGAAGAAAAAACCAGATGTATCGAGTTTTATAGATGGCGCGAGCGAAGCACCAAAAAACCAAAATCTAGAAATCAAAACGGAAAAGAAAAAGCCGGGACCGGTCGCAGGTGCACCGAAACGGCAGAAACTCGTTGAGCTACCTATGGACACGTTCGAAGCGCTTAAAGACCGAGCCTACGCTGAATATAAAAAAACCGGCTTACGGGTGACAGAAACGGAAATTATAATTAATGCGCTTAATGAGTATTTAGGCGTTAAATAATTAATGAAAATTACTTGAATTATTAATATATAAGTATATACTAATTACGTCTATTACTTTTATTCTAAAGACGGCCTAACAGAGTGCGGGGGCACCCTGTTAAACCTAACCACTATCAACTTACTAGGAGTTTAAATGGCTAACAACGATCTTAACACTACGCAATATGGACACGCATCGGATCCACTCGTACCGATGCAGGTATTTCTACCGTCTTCTATTGCGATGCGATTAATGGATTTATCGACTCTGACCGAGCGTGATCAAAATTTTTTTATCATCGCAGCGCTGGTAGAAAAGATCGACTATTTAGAGGATCTTTACATTAGTATGGCTTTTGAGAATCCGCCATTGAGCTGGTCGATTGATGCCGTTCTCTAATTCAAATAAAACAGGGCTGACCATGCAAACAACACAAAAACTCATCGCGATCAGTTTTTTGCTCATGTTATCGGCATGCGGCGGAAGCGGCAGCATCCCGAGCAAGGCGGTTGCCCCCCTTGCCGTTCCTAAGCCCCCAGTGCTGGCACCTGGTGTCACACCTGGCAATTTACAAGTCAATGTCACTTCACCGCCCGCGACAGTGAGCGCCGACGTGTTGGGCGCGTTTAATGCGTTGAATGATTTTCGTGCGTCGGTTGGGCTGGGTAAGTTGAACTATTCGCCCGAGTTGTCGGTGGCAGCGACGAATCATCGAATTTATCAGTTCAATAATTATTTATCACCTACCTACTCATTCCACTTCGAGGATCCGTTAGGTGTTGGTTTCACTGGAGTTGCGCCAATAGATCGTGCGCGTTTCGCGGGGTATGCTACAACCTATAACTACGTGACAGAAGACGGATCTACTGGCGCAAATGGTAATGCAGCTTTGTTAGGACTTATCGATACGGTTTATCACCGCAGTAGTATTGCTGGCCAGGATTATCGGGACGTGGGAATTGATTATCTTTATCAACCTAAGGTATTTCGCAATGGCACGATACTTCCTTTCGGAAGTCTGCTTATCGATATTGGCTACAAGACGACACCACAACGCAACGCGTCCGATTTTTATTGGACTTATCCTTTAAACGATCAGACTAACGTCAATCTTTCAATGTGCAGCGAGAGCCCAGCACCGTTTCCAGAGATCGATCCAAACAAATCTTGTGATTTGATTGGCTATCCTGTTTCGTTTATCGCTGAAAAAAGCCAGACACTTGTCGTAACAAAATTCACGATCAAAATCGCTAACACCGCAAGCAATTTGGACGCGTGGTTGTTGACTCAAAAGACTGACCCAAACAAATATTTGCCAGCCAACGAGGCTTACTTAACACCGAAAGGTGCAATGCAGCCTAACACGACGTACCAGGTATCGTTTGAAGGTACGATCAACGGGAAAGCCGTAAGCAAAGACTGGAAATTTACAACAGCGGCGCAGCAAATTTTTTACTAAGTTCTTTCTCTTTAATGAAAAAAGCCACGAATTTCGTGGCTTTTTTCATTGTGCGCTAACGTGCTTCTAAGGACAGTAATCAATTGGGCCTTTGTTAGGACCAATTTGTTTCCAAGCCGCGAACAACGCGGGAGCCGTTCCAAATTGCGTACAAGTATAGATATTACCTTGAAACAGTGGACCACTATTCGGGAAAACACTACATGCATCTAAGGTGGTTCCCACTCCAACCGGAGCGCCATTACCGTCGATGCATTCTAATGTCGGAAGTGGTGGTGGTGGTGGCGGTGCTGGACGTCGGCAGCTACTAGAAACAAAAATTGTTGCTAGGAAAGAACCAGGGCAGATTACGACGTCTTTGACGAGATATTGCCCAATTTCGTTTACGGCACATCCCGCATCATACGGTGCGCCGCTACTTGGTGTGCATGTTGCCGCTACTGCGCAGGTATTCAAAACATCGACCGTCGTCGGTACCGAGCCAGGGCACGTGATGTCGGTTCGGACGACATGCGATCCTGTTTGCCCGCTTGGGCAACCAACATTGACATCCGATCCGGTCGACGGGGTGCAACTTGCCGGGGCAGTACACGAGTCAACAACATCAATTGTCACGGGCACGGAGCCTGGGCACGTAATGTCGGTGCGCACGATGTGGGTTCCAGTGTAAGAGGCAGGACAACCAATGTTGATATTGGAACCGCTAGACGGAGTACATGTAGCTGCGGCATTGCTGCAGCCACTTGCATCATCTGTTGTCGTTCCAGTGCAAGATGCGCCCGAGAAAACGGTTGTATGAACAATCCGACCTGTCTGAGGTGCGGGGCAAGCAGTGGAGGTCACTACGTCAGGGCCGCAAGGCGCAGGCACTGGAACGGCTGAACAAGACCCGGTTCCGCCATAGACACGTGGTTGCGGTACACCGCATAGGGTAGTATCAACATAGGAAACCGATCCATTCCAACCAGTGGCTCCTAAAAACGCATTGCAGCTGACCGAGCCAGCAACATTCAAAGGCGTGCAAGGAGTGCAAGCTGGATTGGCAAGCGCATCATGGGTGACCTCATAGCCTACTACACACGTCGGATCCAAGCGAACGCAGTGAGGTATACCACCGGCGCTGGACCAGACCGTACCAGACGGACAATCATGCGCAATGGTATCGACAGTGCACGACTGCGGGCTGAAATTTTTACACTCGTTCACAAGCTCTTGTAGCGAGCCTTTAAACCCACGGCCGCGCGCAGTGGTTAGCAAGTCATTCAGCGGGGGTGGTGCATCATTTGGACACCCGTTATAGTCAAGTGCACCGACTTTAAATGGCTGGCAACCCGCCGCATACATTTGGTCTAATCGGCTCGACGTTGTTGTTCCAATGCTGTAATCAATAGGTTGCCGCCACGATGTCTGCGCGCCCGTCCCGCCAGCTGGAGGATTTTGCTGCGTTTGCGAGTGCGCATTTAATGCAAACAATGCGGCAACTATGAGAGAGAAAGTTTTCACGATAAACCTCACTAAAAATTGTACTTCGTTGTAATTGATTGATTAAACAATCAATGTTCTTATTAATAATCCCAATAAACATCCCACAACTAAAAACATCCAACGCTGCAGCAACAGGTCTCGCACTCTCTCATGCAAGTCCAGCCACTTTTTTCTCGTCGTTGCAGCGCGTGCGTCAGCGCCATCTATCCATGTGCACCATTCGGTGTACTGCGTTGAAAATATTTCCGCACATTCCTCAGCTGTCTTATTTGAATCTACATATTTATGCGCGATCTGATACGCCCAATCGAGACATTTTGGTATGTCCGTTTCATCTTGAATGTCGTACAAATTCATTGTGTGAAAAAGATTTTTTGAGTGCTTATCAGCGCGCAAAAAAAGCAAAAGATTTAACGCAAAAAATACTGCGTTGTGTGACATGTCAGGCAGTAATCTATGCGCGCATTCATGTAGATAAATTTTCAAAATATTTTTATTGCTTGGTTCATAAATGTGCTCCTGAACCCACTTAATATCGATCACAACTTCGCCAGTTTCAGTGAAGTCGTTTTCATAACAAAAGCCAGACCAGTCCGCGCCGTCTTGCGCTTTTTTGAATAGAACATCAACTGCCTTCATTTTTATGGAAGAGAACAGATCTGGTGTGACCACTTTTGAAAATGCTGGCGGAGCATTTATTGGTACTTGTCTATATGTGATGACAATGTTTTCAGTCATTCAAATCCCACTTTTTTATAAGTTGATTTTTTGCTGTGTCTCTTCTGAATTTGATTGATTCGAAAGAGAATTCAAGTTAAAAAAAGAGCGGTCAACTTCTCTTGTGAGCGTGCTATTTAAAATCTCAAGCAGCCAGCTTTCAGAAAAGTCGCCGCGCTCAATTTTTATAAAAATTGATGCGCCAACAAGAATTTTCTTTCGCGTCTCATCAGCCCTTTTTTTCTTCGAGTCAAGCGCCTTTTTTTGCATCTCTCTCTTTTTTTTAAAAGCTTGTAACTGTTCGAGCTTCTGCTTTGCGTTTTCAATTTTTGCTTCGATTTCTAAATCAGTTAGCGTTGACATTTTTTTATATCGTTTGTTGAGATGATTAATGCTAGCTCGCTTTACCTCTATTTTTTCTTCGAGAATCAATTGAATGACAGAAAATGACAGTCGATTTTTTTTTGTCGTCTCGATTTTGGTTATTCTCAGAATCATTAATCGCACACTGATAAAACCCAAGCCATTAACGGCGAAGGGCGCACTTAGAGTAATCACCTGCGGCGATTACGTGCGGTCTCCGACGGGAACAGCAAAAGACAAAAAATGGCGATTTTTCATCTCACAGTAAAACCGATATGCAGATCCGCCGGTCGCTCTGCGATCGCCGCATCTGCATATCGCTCTGCAATGAAAATCGTTGAAGAGAGGACGGGCCAAGTGCACGACTACTCGCGCAAGCGCGGAGTCCAGCACTCTGAAATCATCCTGCCTGAAGGCGGCACCGTCGAGCGCTCCAAGTTTTGGAACGCACTTGAAAAGCATCACAAAAGAGGCGACGCGGTTTTGTCGAGAGAGATTGAAGTCTCTCTTCCGGCTGAGCTAAAAAAAGAGGAACGGCAAGCACTCGCCATCGGCTACGCACGCGAGCTTGCGAACCGCTACGGCGTTGCAGCTGACGTTGCGCTGCACGCGCCGCGAACCATCACTGATCGTGAGTTTAAAAATGACCCGAATCAATATTTTGAAATTGACGAAAGCGGGCGACGCCATAACGGCAATTGGCACGCACACATCATGCTTTCTGCTTGCCGCGTCTCACCGACTGGCGAGCTTGGTAAGAAAGCCGTGGAGCTTGATCCTATCCACTGCCAGAGGGCAAAAATTGAAAACATGGCCGACCGCGAGCGCGTGCGTTGGTCACAGCTTGCGAACGACGCACTTCAGCGTGCTGGACACAGAGAAAGAATCGACCACCGCAGCCACGCCGCGCGCGAATTAGCGGCCGCGCCATCGCAGCACCTTGGACCAAATCTTGCGGCGATCAAGCGGCGAGGCGGCTATTCACCTTTGCTAGAAAAAATGAATCTTGAGATACAAATAAGATTAAACGAAGCAAAAAAAAAGGGGGAAATTGAACGCGAATTACAAGATCTTACGACCAGAATTATCGCGCTAGACACATCTATACAAAAAGCAATTTCGATCAGGGATGTTTATTTAAAAGAACAGAAAATGCTCAAAGTCAAAGAGTCAACTTTGAGCGTCGAAGAGCTACGCGCAAAATCGCGCGCAGCTGCTGCAGCGAACGCAAATTCATTGCAGCAATCTTCGAAAATTATACTGACTCAACCATCAAACTCAATGAAGGAAACTTTCAAATGACTACTCAAAATTCTTCAAAAATAGGTTCACATTTTTCACTTGAAATTCAAGAAGCCTTACACAAAAAAATGGAAGAAACGCCATGCGGCTGCGGCGGGTGCGCGCATGCAGAATGGATCAATGGCGACAGAAAATTTGTGGTTGGAGTCTGCCGATTAGGCATTAAACTTGAACACGAACAACTCAGCGGGGCAGATGAAAAAAGCTGGTCGCTGGCGGGTTACACACCAGCCTTGTATTGCACTGCCCAAAATTCTGAAATATAAAAGCGTCCTGCTTTTTAAGTTGAATTCACTTAAATTCACTTAATTCAACTTAAAAATTGGCGAATTTGTGTTTTGAAAGTGGGATGGTTACCTTAAATTAAGTGAATTCAACTTAATTTAAGTTAAAAAATGGCGTCACTTTTTCAAGAGACGCCATTTTTTTACGCAGATTTTTTTCCAATTTTTTTTTGTTTCGCGCCGCCACTTTCGATAAGCTTTACGAGATCAGATGTCCTAACAAAATTCTTTTTTTTATTTTCAATTTTTACTTCAACGAGTTCAAGAAAAAACGTCCCCTGGCTAATCATGTTTCGAATCGATCCGTAGCAAAAAGGTAAAAAGTGATGTAGACGTGCCACGTTAATCAATTCAGTGCCCCCCGTCTTTGCAAAGATCCGCTCATCAAGTGTTGTTCGACTGAAAAAGCTTTGCATGGCCGCGCAATTTTCATAGTCAACCAGCGCACGAATTTTTGTCAATTTGGTCTGAGATTTATCTTCTGAAATTACCAAATTTTGTGCAAAAAGTTTTGCGTGATCCAAAGCCGACGCGGTGAGCTTTGGTCGAAACGATTCTGTGAGCGCGAGCTGAATTAAAACAGAACCAAAGCCGGTCTCTACTGCATTTTTAAAGCTTTCGCTTGATATCATTATCATCCCCAAGTTATTTAAAAATTCGAACGACTATCTTAGAGAGACAAGAAAATTTCTGTTTGCAGCCACGCCTCGAAAAACAACATCAGCCGCTTAAGGTATAAAAATATGGGATGGTTTATCCGCCTCTGTAAGCGGTTAGTTAAATTTTGTTTTTTAGTCCAAAAGGCTCACATATCAACGTTTTTTCTAATTCTCGTAAAATCATGACGTGGT
>JAIETO010000222.1 GCA_019745005.1 Burkholderiaceae bacterium | reverse complement strand
TGTTTGATGCCGTCATGCGCCACGTGCCTGTGCGTGAAGACGATCCTGATGGTCCGTTGCAGTTGCAAATTTCTTCGCTCGATTACAACTCTTACGTGGGTAAAATCGGTATCGGTCGTATTACACGCGGTCGCGTTAAAGCCTTGCAAGACGTGGTCATTATTGATGGCCCAGAAGGCACGCCACGCAAAGCGCGTATCAATCAAGTGCTCAATTTCAAAGGCCTTGAGCGCGTGTTAGTCGACGAAGCAGTCGCAGGCGATATCGTGTTGATTAACGGAATTGATGAGTTGGGTATCGGTACCACCGTTTGCGCGGTTGATACACCAGATGCCTTGCCTTTGTTGAAGGTGGATGAACCAACCTTGAACATGAATTTCATGGTGAATAATTCTCCGTTAGCGGGTCGCGAAGGTAAGTTCGTGACGAGCCGTCAAATCCGTGATCGCTTAGACCGCGAATTAAAAGCTAACGTTGCGCTTCGCGTGACAGATACAGGCGATGACACAACTTTTGAAGTGGCAGGCCGTGGCGAATTGCACTTAACGATTTTGATCGAAAACATGCGTCGTGAAGGCTATGAATTAGCCGTGTCGCGTCCTCGCGTGGTGTACAAAATGGTCGATGGCGTGCGCCACGAGCCGTTTGAAATGTTGTCTATCGACGTCGAGGAAGCCAATCAGGGTGGCGTGATGGAGGAGTTAGGTCGTCGCCGTGGTGATTTGCAAGACATGCAACCGGATGGTAAAGGCCGTGTGCGTTTGGAATACCGCATTCCCGCTCGTGGTTTGATTGGTTTCCAAGGTGAATTTATGACCCTGACGCGCGGTACAGGCTTGATGAGTCATATTTTTGATGAGTACGCACCAGTCGATAATTCAAAAGGCGACACCATTGGTGGCCGTCGCAATGGCGTGTTGATTTCTCAGGACGATGGCGCTGCCGTTGCCTATGCGATTTGGAAATTGCAAGATCGTGGCCGTATGTTTGTTAGCCATAACGACCCTGTGTATGAAGGCATGATCATCGGTATTCATTCACGCGACAACGATTTGGTGGTGAACCCAATTAAGGGTAAACAACTGACTAACGTTCGTTCGTCTGGTACAGATGAAGCGGTGCGTTTGGTTCCACCTATTCAAATGTCCTTGGAATACGCCGTGGAATTTATTGATGACGACGAACTCGTTGAAATCACGCCTAAGAGTATTCGTCTGCGTAAGCGCTACTTGAAGGAACACGAGCGTAAGAAAGCGTCACGCGAAGCGTAATCTAGCTTAATCGCCTACTCGTTTTGTAGGCAAAAAAATCGAAACCCGTTGTCGTGCATTTATTCAGCACTGCAACGGGTTTTTTGTTGTGCTCAATTTTTGCGCAATGAAAATTAAAAATATATATACTGCCAATTTTTTAACTTTTTTTGTGCTTATTGCGCTTTGAAATAAAGCGATTCAAATATTTACTGGATGGAGTAAATAAATAATCAATTCGTTTTAAATGACGAGTTCACTTTAATTCGGAGGGCAAATTCGGTTGGAACGCATTACCCGAAAGCAGGCTGTACGCCATCCACAATGCTAATCCACCGTACACAATACGCGGCACCCATTCTGCCGCCTGTTCTTGAAAGTTGGCCACGGCTTCGGTTTCGAAATTCACGTGACGGAACAACATCTCTGGCAAGGTGCCGCTGGCTTCGCCCGTTTTGACGAACTCAACGATTTGCTGATCGCCTAAAAATGGATTGTCTTCCAAGGCCATGCCTAGGGTGTCGCCTTGCTTCATCCGCGGCAAAATGCGTGAAAACTCAGCCCGTATCATTTGATTGCGTATGGTCTTGCAGGCTTTTGGCAAGGCTTCAAACATCGGCAAGCCTGCTTCCAACATCAGTGCCAAGCTTTCAAAGAAATCGCGCGCATTGCTGCGCACATGCATTTCGCCAAACAAAGGGATTTGTGTAAGACGCGTTTCAAGCGCTTTGCGCGAAGCTGAAGGTGGTGAGGTTTCCAACCAGTCTTGTAGCCATCGATACAAAAATACGCCACAAGCAATCGCGAGAAAAGGGCGCACGGTATGCCAGACGTAGCCACCAAAACTCAAGGCGCCTGAAACTAGCGCGGGTAGCGGTTGCACCAAAAGAGCAATAATAAAAACGGCAATCGGCAACATCATGCGCGACTTTACTTTCTTGGATAAGCGCACTTTGAGAGAGTACGTGTCTGCTAGGCGTTTGTAGGTTTGCGCGGGGCTGCCTGCTGCCGTGGCTGCGCGTAAGAGCTGGGTTTCTATTTCGGTGAAGAGCCCGGTTTGTTGCCCCGAATTCGGAATGTCTTTGCCTCGTTTGAGAAGTTTGCGCATCTCTTCGAGTCGCGGCTGAAATTGCCCACTGAGTTTGATGGCAGAAAATGCCTTGTCGATCGGTAAGCCGGCTTTCTCCATCGCCGCTAGTTGCACAAACAAATCAGCGCGCATTTTGAAGGGGAGGGGTGGTTTTTTTGTCAGTGCCATTACGAGCTTTGCGCGGTTCAGAGGTCGAAAGAAAACAGTGATGAATGAAGCATAACCGAAAAATATCGCTGGACGCTGCATGCTTTCCAATCTTGCGCTGAGAAAGTGGATTCACATAAGCGTGTCGCAAGGACGGCTGTTTTGCCCGACTTTTTACTCAAACAAAAAAGTAGCGTAAGCGCATGCGTTAGAATTGACAGTTTATCTAGCGTCACTGTGTCGCGAAATTGTTAATTGGATTCGTTTCTATGTTTGATTTCAGTATTGTAAGCAAGGATGATTGGGCACTTTTGTATGCCTTGGCCTTGTTTGGCTCGCCTTTGAAGCAAACGAATCTGAGTGCGCTGATGCAGCAGCGCGGCGAGAAATTGCAGAATGAACGACCGTATGATAATGCCGCCGTACAAGCAGGATTAACTCGTTTAACCGCCGCGCAAGTTGTGCGCTTTGACGTCGGTGCTGGCTATGCACTTGATGCAGTATTTCAAACAGAAGTGCTGCTTACTTTGCAGAAAAGTGGCGAATTTAAAAGCTGGGTGGCAAGCGTACGTTCCTTACTCAGTCGCTTAGGCGAGTACTCGCATTGGAAGCCACAAAACGCCGCTTTTTGCCGCCGTGAGATGTTGTTCTCCGCTTATTTAGGCGATGAACTTGGCTTTCGCCAATGGCGCGAACAGTTCTATCATGTACAAAAAAAAGGCCAGAGCACCGTTGGTGATTTGCTTTTTAAAGATAGCCAAAATGTCGCGCTGCTCAAATTAATTCCTGAAGAAATTCAAGCCTTAATATTGTTGGATATTTTTTATCCAGCCACTTGGGGTTTGCTCGACTGCCGTCTTGCCTATGCCTACGCCTTAGAGAATGCACCCGCTTTGTTGCGAGCAGCTCCCGGCTTACTCGATTCGCTCTGTTGGCAAGCATTCTTACGCGCCGATTTTGAAAAATTGGCGTACTTTCGCACTGAATACAAAGGCGAGGTTTTCGGTCGAAGCCAATTACCCGTTTTCCTTTGCGAAAAAATAGTGCGTGGCGATATTGATCATGCGTATCTGGGCTTTGAAGATTTAATCAAGTCGCAAAAAGCGGCGAATGGCAAACGAAAATTTTTCGTGCCTGACCAACTCGGCTTGTTTTACACCGTGCTGCTTTTGGCGAAAAATTTACCCGCCAGTTTAAAAAAAGCCAAAGAGCAAATCGATGATGGCGTAAAAAATCACTACGCCTATGCGTACTTTATGTTGCAGCCCATGGCGAACCACTTGGTTAAAGGCGTGCCGCTTTTGGCACCGCCAGAAATTCCGCTGAGCTCCACTGATCTGGAACTGGTGTTTTCTAGCTTGGCACACTATTGGCAAGACCTGCCGAACACGCCGCAACGCCGCGCTTACTTGATCGAGGCTCGCAAGAACTTTGAAACCTTGGGGTATGTTTGGCCAGCAGTAGAAATTGACCATCTCTTGAGCTTGCAATACGACACGCCCAGCATCTTCCCCAATTGGTATGCAGAACACGGCGTGAAGCCCTTGGCGCAAGCCTTGCTGCGGGAAGAAACCTGGCAGCGTGCCTTGGCGGCTTTGGCGCAACTCAAACCTGAAGCGATTAATCAGGCGAGCCCCGGTGCAGATCAACGTATTGCTTGGTTACTTTTGGATCACCCGCATCTGATTCAGTTAGAGCCGCGCGAACAAAAACTCGGTGCTAAAGGTGGATGGAGCAAGGGGCGTCCCGTCTCCTTAAAGCGCATGGCGCATGAGCAAGATAGCCTGCCGGCCATGACAGAGCAAGACAAACGCCTCGCCACCTGCATACGCAAAACCTATGACGGATATTACGGCGGCAGCGAATATGAAATCAACGGGGAAAAAGCCTTGCCTTATTTGGTCGGGCATCCGGCCGTATATTGGATCGATGCGCCGGACGTGCGTATCGATATCGCTAAAGGGGAAGTCGCTTTGCTTTTAAAGGAAAAAGGCGACCTGATCAGTATGAGTCTTGATCCTGTCATCGGTACGGGAAACAATGTGTTGTGGCGTAAAGAAACGCCGACGAAATTGACGGTGTATAGCGCCAGTACTGAGTTAAAGCAAATCGCCGGTATTCTCGGTGCGGGCTTGACGGTGCCCGTCACCGCGAAGGCACAATTGGTAGACGTGATTGCGGCAATTGCACCGCATTTGGCGATTCATTCCGACCTACCAGAACTGGCTGCGCACATTGCCAACGTCGAGGCAAATAGCACGATATTTGCACACTGTTTGCCCCTGCAGGAAGGCTTGCGCGTGCAAATGTTGGTACGGCCGTTGTTAGAGGGGAGTTGGTATCCGCCAGGCAAAGGCGCAGCCAATGTGCTGGGTGAACAGCAAGGCAAGGCCGTACAAGCCAGCCGTGATCTAAAGGCGGAAGCCAAGCGATTAAAAACGATCATCGAAGCTTGCCCTGCCTTCGCCGAGGCGGAAGAAAAGACGCAAGAATGGGAGCTGAGCGATCCAGAACAATGCTTAGAATTGCTCAGCCAGCTTCGCATGATTCCTGAAGAGACATTGCAATTGGTGTGGCCGGAAGGTGAGCGCTTCCGCTTGCGTGCCAATCGCTCGTTAGCGCAAATGCGTTTAACGATTAAGAAGCAAGGCGAGTGGTTTGTTGCGGGTGGCGATATCACCTTGGACGACGGCCGCATTTTTGCGTTGCGAGAACTGATGCATTTAGCGGAAGGTGCTTCTGGGCGATTTTTAAAAATTGGCGAGAACGATTACTTGGCGCTTACCGCATCGTTTCGCAAACGCTTAGATGAGTTGCGCAGTTTTGGTGAAATGGTGGGTAAGGATGGTGTTCGTATCAACCAGCTTGCTGCCCCTGTCTTGGCGGAGATGGCGGCAGAAGTGGGCGACTTGCAGGCAGACAGCGAGTGGCGCGCGCAAATGCAAAAACTCGATGCTTTGGCTGAATTTACCCCGCAATTACCCACCACCTTACAGGCTGAATTGCGCGACTATCAATTACTTGGTTACCAATGGTTAGCCCGTTTGGCGCACTGGGGCGTGGGCGCTTGTTTGGCCGATGACATGGGCTTGGGTAAAACCGTCCAGACTTTGGCGCTGTTGTTAGAGCGCGCACCGCATGGCCCAGCGTTGGTGGTTGCGCCGATTTCTGTCGCTATGAATTGGCAGGCAGAAGTCGCGCGCTTTGCTCCCACGCTGAAGGTGCGCGCCTATAATGCCGAGCGCTCCTTGGCGGATTTAGGTGCGTTTGACATCGTGATCGCGAGTTACGGCATGTTGCAATCCGATGCCGAGAACTTTGCCGCGCAACATTGGCACAGCGTCGTGCTCGACGAAGCGCAAGTGATTAAAAATTCCGCCACCAAACGCAGCCAGGCTGCCATGGCACTCACGGCTGATTTCAAAATGATTGCCAGCGGCACCCCGGTGGAGAATCATTTAGGTGAGTTATGGAATTTGTTTCGCTTCATCAATCCAGGCTTGTTGGGATCAAAAGAACGTTTTGCCGAACGCTATAGCAATCCAATCGAGCGCGGCGACAAACAAGCCCGTGCGCATCTTAAGAAGCTGATACAGCCATTCATCTTACGGCGAACAAAAACGCAAGTGCTGAGCGAATTACCGTCGCGCACTGAAATCAATTTGCAAGTTTTGTTGAGCGATGAAGAGCGTCATTTGTATGAAGCACTACGGCAAGAGGCGATGGACAAAATTGCCCACATGGACCCGGCGGAAGGCAAAGCCATGCAAGTCTTGGCGGAAATTACCAAGCTCAGACGCTTTTGTTGCAATCCAAAATTGGTCTTAAAAAACACCACGGTGAGCGGCAGTAAGCTGGCCGTGTTCGCTGAAACAGTCGAAGAACTTTTAGACAATCGCCATAAAGCGCTGGTGTTTAGTCAGTTTGTTGATCACCTCGCCATCGTGCGTGCTTGGCTTGAGGAAAAAGGCATTAGCTACCAATATTTGGATGGCAGCACGCCCGCCTTAGAACGCAAAAAACGCGTTGATGCGTTTCAAGCGGGTGACGGGGATATCTTTTTGATTAGCCTCAAAGCGGGCGGTACGGGCTTGAACTTGACGGCGGCAGATTACGTGATTCATCTCGACCCTTGGTGGAACCCTGCAGTCGAAGATCAGGCTTCAGACCGCGCGCATCGCATGGGGCAAACCCGCCCCGTGACGATTTATCGGCTGGTCACGCAAGACACCATTGAAGAAAAAATCTTGGCCTTGCACGGCGAAAAGCGTGATCTTGCCGATAGTCTTTTAGACGGCGGCGATGCAGCGGGAAAATTAGATACGACGGCCTTGCTGCGCCTATTGCGAGACGCAAGTTAGACGCAAGGCCTTATATAAAAAGCAGGGCATCGTACAAACTTCCTGTCAAACTTATCGAGCTATCGCAGCCTTTAGGGAAATTCTATCGATTCCAGCCGGATTGTCTTTTTTCGAGAACAAAAACCAGCAGATGTAGCGTGAAAGTCTAAAAAGTTCTCTTTCGGCATTATATTTTAGACAGATTGCGCTACACTCGGCGGCGGCAGTCGTTTTTCGATCAACCCTATTTGGCCTCTAGCGCTCGGAACTAATGATCAGCATTCGCGGAAAATTAAGCCTCTTTTTCTTTGCCTCGCTGCTCTGCTTTTTTATTGGAGAAAACACTTCTGCCCGTGAAGTGGCGCTAGAACTTAGCCAAGCAACATCACCAGCCATTTCATTGACGGAATTCTTTGATGTGCTGGAAGATCAAACCGCGCGATTAAGCTTCGCAGAGGTTAGTAGCGCCAGTCAGGCGCAAAACTTCAAGCTTCAGTTTCCTGCCGCTGAATCAATCGAATTTGGCTTTACTCGCTCCGCCTATTGGCTGCGCCTGCGTGTAAGCAATCAATCTAAAGTGCCCGAAGTCAGGTTTCTCGAGATTGCTTATCCCTTATTGACCAAGATCGAACTGTTTCAACCGAAAGTTGATGGTAAGTACCAACGCAAGATGACTGGTTGTGATTTGCCTTTTGTCACGCGCGCTTACCCCAATCGGAATTTTGTGTTTCCCATTACGGTACCTGCCGAATCCGAGCAAGTCATTTATTTGCGTGTATTTGCCGTTGACGCCTTAGTCATACCCGCCAAGTTATGGCAACCAGCGGCGTTTCACAGCTACGAGAAAAGCGATTATCTGGGTCAGGCATGGTACTTCGGCATGGCCAGCGCAATGATTTTGTTTAACTTGATGCTGTATGTAGGCGGCTTGCGTGACAAGATTTATTTAATGTATGTCGGCTTTGGTACTTGTCTCATGTTGACGATTGCCGCGAAAAACGGCTTGGCGCAAGAGTATCTTTGGCCCGACGCGACGCTGTGGTCTAACGTGGTGGTGGTGGCCGGATTCTCTTTGTCTTTTGCGAGTTTGCTGATTTTTATGCGTCGTATGTTGAGCACAGCAAATGTTTTGCCACGCTGGGATCTAGGGATTAAAACAATGATAGGCGTTTTATTCTTCATTCCCATTCTGCTGCTATTTTCACTGCCAACGTTTATTAAATTTGCCGCCATGATTTTTGTGTTGGCGGCCTTATTGATACTAGTTACCAGCGGAGTTTGCGCGTTACGTAAGCAGCGCAGCGCCTACTTTTTTCTGATCGCTTTTCTCGCTCTGGTACTGGGAAGTTCGTTTGCGATTTTTCGCGCATTTGGCTTGTTGCCAACCAATGTTTTAACCGTGAACGGTATGCAATTTGGTTCAACCTTAGAAATGCTTTTGCTCGCGCTCGCGCTGGCTGACCGTTATAACGTCTTGCGACGTGAAAAAGAACAAGCACAAGTCGCTGCGCTAGAAGCGCAAAATCGGCTGGTCGATGCACTGCGTACGTCCGAGAAAGTATTGGAAGGCAAAGTGAACGCCCGCACGGCAGAATTAAGCAGCACCATCGTGCGCTTAGAACAAACCCAAAATGAACTAGTGCAATCTGCAAAACTGGCCGCATTAGGTTCCTTAGTGGCGGCGGTGGCGCATGAATTGAATACGCCAATTGGCAATGCAGTGACCACGGCATCCGCCTTGGAAGACGCCACCAAGGCCATGCAAGCGCAGTTTGAAGAGGGTAAGTTGCAGAAATCAACCTTAGTCAATTACGTGGAAACCGCTGTGCCCATGGCGAACTTGGTGCTTCGATCATGTAATCGGGCGGCCGATTTAATTCTTAGTTTTAAACGTGTTGCAGTCGATCAAACCTCAGAAAAGCGTCGCGTGTTTGACCTAAAAACCTTAGTGGACGACAACGTTGCAGCAATTTTACCCAGCTACAAAAACCACGTTTTGCGGGTCTCAGTCAACATTGATGACGGGATTTCCTGCGACAGTTACCCGGGGCCGCTAGGTCAGATTATTGTTAATTTATTGCAAAACGCGATTGTGCATGGTTTTGCCGGACGCACCAACGGCACGATCTTAATTTCCGGCTATCGAGAAGAGAACCGCGCAAGTTTGCGCATTTGCGATGACGGTGTAGGCATGCCAGAAGATATTCTTTCCAACATCTTTGAACCGTTTTTTACCACCAAATTAGGGCAGGGCGGCTCAGGTTTAGGCCTCTCCATAGCGTTGAACATTGCGACAGGTGTGTTAGGCGGTACGCTCGTTGCAGAGTCTAAACTGGGCGAAGGCGCATGTTTTATTTTGACTTTCCCACTGGTCGCCCCTGCACAAGCGCCGACTAGTGACCACGCCAGTAGTTTTATGCGTTAAGACCCTTGCATTGACACTTGTTTTATTCGGCGTGGTAAATCCAACGGTTAAAGAATCGAATTTCTTTTAAGCCGCACGAGGCAGTGAGGCGATCAAGTCCGCGAACCTTTCGCCCTGAATCATGATGTGCTTGCGCAGTAACTCTGTCGTGCCCTGCGCATCGCCTGAGGTGATGGCTTGCACGATTGCATCATGTTCCCCATACGATTGACTTAGCCTATCTCTAACGCGTAACTGCAAACGTCGATAAGGTCGCAAACGTCGATGTAAATTCATCGCTTGTTCCTGCAAGAACTGGTTATGGCTTCCCGCGTAGATCAATCCATGGAAAATTTCGTTGCGATGAAAATAGTCGTCGGGATCTGCCGCATCGCGTGCTTCTTTGCAGGCTTGATGCGCAATACGTAAAGCTTCTTGCTCTTCTTTGGACATGCGCCGCGCCGCTAAGCGCCCGCACATCGCTTCAAATTCCGCCATCACTTCAAACATTTCGACCAATTGCTGCGGGCTTATTTTTGCCACTTGCGCACCGCGCCTAGGCCGCATTTCTACGATGCCCATGGAGGTGAGTTGAATCAGTGCTTCGCGTATGGGTGTGCGCGACACGCCAAAACGCGCGGCTAATTCAGTTTCATCAAGACGGTAGCCAGGAGCGAGCTCGCCCATCGCGATGAGTTCTTCGATTTCTTCGCACAGGCTAGTTGAGCGATTTTTTGTGTCTGCAGCTTGTCGCATAGGTGGTTAATACTTTTGTGGCTTCTTCGCTCTAAGTATAGTTTTTAGTTGACTTTGAATGCAAGTTATATATTCTTGTATACATAAAAATGTCGTTGGCATACAAAAAGGCCACATTCTTTTCATAAATCACTCGCTTTTTTTGCCTGTTGTTATTGGAAAGATCAAGAAAATGTACAAAAAAGTCCATTAAATCCTTAGGAGTAGACATGTCTCAGACAAAAAGAAGAAGCCTGATCCAAGCGTTTGGCTTAGTGCCTGTGCTTTCAGCAATCGCACCGCTCACGAGTTGGGCGCAAACCACCGCATTGAAGATTTCCCACCAATTTCCGGGAGGCACTTTAGAAGAAGGCGATTTTCGTGACCGCTTGGTGCGTCAATTTGCCGCCGAGGTACAAAAGCGTACAAACAATGCTTTGAAATTCGAGATCTACCCCGGCTCGTCGCTAATGAAAACCAATGCGCAGTTTTCTGCCATGCGCAAAGGGGCGTTAGATTTATCCCTAGTGCCCTTGTCGTATGCAGGTGGCGAAGTGCCCGAAGTGAATATTGGACTCATGCCCGGCCTCGTGCCTTCGTATGAGGTGGCTGCTGCTTGGAAAAATGCCGAAGTCGGGCGCGAGCTTAATAAGTTGTTACTCGAAAAAGGCATCGTGGTGGTCAGTTGGGTTTGGCAAGCAGGGGGCGTGGCCTCTCGCACCAAAGCCATTGTTGACCCTGATGACGCCAAAGGCTTGAAAGTGCGAGGCGGCTCGCGTGAAGTCGATCTCGTGCTAAAGGCCGCAGGCGCTGCCGTGATTTCTTTACCGTCGAACGAAATTTATGCGGCCATGCAAACGGGCGCGATGGATGCCGCGATGACCTCTTCCACTTCCTTAATTTCATTCCGTCTCGAAGAAGTTTCTAAGTTCTTAACCAGTGGGCGTGGGCAAAGTTATTGGTACATGTTTGAGCCGCTTTTAATGTCGAAAGCGATTTTCGATAAGCTCCCCAAGGACCAGCAAAACACCATCATGGCGGTGGGTGCAGAGATGGAGGCGTTCGCTTTTAAATCTGCCAAACAAGACGATATCGCCGTCGCTACCGTGTATGAAAAGAAGGGCGCAAAAGTAGTCGACATGAACGCGGCGACGATTAAAAAATGGCAGGCCATTGCCCGAGCGACGGCATGGAAAGATTATGCGGAGAAAAATGAAAACTGCGCAAAGTTAATGGCGTTGGCAGAGAAATTGTTATGAGCCACGGGTTCGAACTTGAATCAAGCAATGCGAACGCCAATCAGCCGCCCGATCAACAGGTTACCGGCGGCTTGGGTGTTGTGGTTCGTGGGCTGAATTTTATCAATCGCAGCATCGTCAATCTATCCATGGGGGCGATGCTGTTGACGGCGCTGATTCTTACTTACTCGGTGGTGACTCGGTATTTTTTTAAAGTGCCCACCGACTGGCAAGATGAAGCATCGGTTTTTATGTTGATTGGCGTGACGTTCTTTTCCGCCGCGTATGTGCAATCGTATCGAGGGCACATCGGCATCGAAGTGCTATCCAGTATTTTGCCTCCCCTCGTTAATCGCCTGCGCTTATTGCTTGTGGATGTGGTGAGTGCAGTTTTCTGTAGCTTTTTCGCTTGGAAGTCGTGGACTTTATTTCATGAGGCGTGGGTCGATGGGCAGACCACATCATCTACTTTTGCACCGCCCCTCTGGATACCCTATGCCATGATGGCGTTCGGCGTGAGTTTGTTGGCGCTGCAAATTATCGTGCAAATTTTGGTCAGCTTAAGTGGCGGTAACAGCACGAAATTGAAAAGCGGTACTGCGCATGAGGTGGCGCCATGAGCCCGCTTAGCTTGGGTGTTTTATATGGTGTCGTCACTTTAATTGTGATGTTTTCTGGCATGCCGATTGCCTACTCTTTAGGCGTGGTTGCCACGGGTTTCATGATTTTTTTTATGCCCGCAGCGTCGCTCGATACCATCACGCAAAACGTGTACGAAGAAATGGCGTCGATTACGTTACTGTCTATCCCATTATTCATCATGAAGGGAGCTGCCATTGGTAAGTCGCCTGCAGGTAAGGACTTGTACTCGGCGATACATGCATGGCTACATAAAGTGCCGGGCGGTTTAGGCATTGCCAATGTGTTTGCGTGCGCCATGTTTGCGGCCATGGCTGGCTCTTCGCCTGCCACCTGTTCCGCTATTGGTTCTGCCGGCATTCCTGAAATGCGTCGACGCGGTTATTCACCGGGTTTTGCAGCGGGCATCATTGCCGCGGGTGGCACCTTGGGGATTTTGCTTCCACCTTCAATCACCATGATTTTGTATGCCGTAGCGGCGGAGCAATCTCTGGGGCGCTTATTTTTAGCGGGCGTTGGTCCTGGCGTATTGTTGGTGATTCTTTTTTCTGGCTACGCAGTTTTTCGCGCGCGCAAAGAATACGCAATTGCCTATCGCGCATTTGAACAAGGTGGTTCTAAATCTGCCTATCTCGATGAAGAGCAATTTAGTTTGGCGCAAAAAGTAGAAATGTTGCCACGCGTGTTGCCGTTTGTGATTTTGTTGATTGGTGTGATGGTGGCTCTTTACGGTGGCCTTGCCACGCCATCAGAGACGGCTGGTTTAGGGGCTTTGTTGGCCATGGTGTTGATCGCGGTGGTGTACGGTGTGTGGCGTCCGAAAGATGTCGCGCCCTTCCTCACTTCGACGATTAAAGAATCAACCATGTTGCTGCTGATTATTGGCATGTCCTTGCTGTACTCGTATGTAATGAGTTACTTGCACATCAGCCAATCTGCAGCGCAATGGGTAGTGGACTTGCACTTAAGTCGCTGGATGCTGCTCTCGGTGATTTTATTAATGGTTGTGGTGTTTGGCTTTTTCCTACCGCCTGTCTCGATTATTTTGATGATGTGCCCCATCATCTTGCCGCCTTTAAAAGCCGCTGGTTTTGATTTGATTTGGTTTGGTGTGGTGATGACGATCGTGATGGAAATGGGATTAATTCATCCTCCTGTCGGTTTGAATATTTTTGTGATCAAGAATATTGCGCCTGACATTTCATTGAAGGAGATCGTTTGGGGCGTGATGCCGTTCTTGGGGCTGATGTTCGTTGCCGTGATTTTGCTGTGTCTTTTTCCGGACATTGCCACTTTCTTCCCTGACCGCATGATGGGAGTGAAATAGTGGAGGGGATAGCAGCAGCGCCCGTTTGGAATCGCTTACAAAGCAATCGCCAAGCGCGCTTGCAGCGGGTTGCTCAACAATTGGGTGCTGATTTGCAAGGTACCGTTTTCCCCTCAGCACGCATGCTCGATCTGTTACATGCCGTGTTAGAGCCGGGTGACCGTGTTTGCATCGAAGGGAATAATCAAAAGCAAGCCGATTTCTTGGCAAAAGCCTTGACGCAACTCGACCCACTGCGGGTATACAGTCTGCACATGCTGCAATCCGTTTTGGCATTGCCCGAGCATTTAGATGTGTTTGAAAAAGGCATCGCAAATAAACTCGATTTTTCTTTCTCTGGCCCTCAGGCGGCGCGCTTGGCGAAGTTAGTCTCTGCTGGGAAGTTAAATATTGGTGCAATCCATACGTATTTGGAATTGTATGCCCGCTACTTCGTCGACTTGACGCCAAGAGTGGCGCTGGTTGCGGCACAATCAGCGGACCGGCACGGCAACTTATACACAGGCCCAAATACGGAAGATACGCCAGCTATCGTTGAGGCAACCGCGTTTAAAGCGGGAATCGTCATCGCTCAGGTAAATGAGATTGTTGATGTGTTGCCCCGCGTTGATATTCCAGCAGGCTGGGTCGATTATGTTGTGCAAGCGCCGACGCCGCATTTTATCGAGCCGCTGTTCACCCGTGACCCCGCGCAAATTTCTGAGATTCAAGTGCTGATGGCGATGATGGCAATCAAAGGTATTTATGCCGAGTATGGCGTGCAGCGCTTAAACCACGGCATCGGCTTTGATACGGCAGCAATAGAATTACTTTTGCCAACTTACGCTGCTTCCTTGGGTTTGAAAGGCAAGATTGCGAGCCACTGGGCACTCAACCCTCATCCTGCGCTTATCCCGGCGATTGAAGCTGGCTTTGTGCAGAGCGTGCATTCGTTTGGTTCAGAGTTGGGCATGGAAAACTACATTCGCGCCCGACCAGATGTTTTCTTTGTGGGCGCAGATGGTTCCATGCGTAGCAACCGTGCGTTTTCCCAGGCTGCGGGGCACTATGCTTGCGATATGTTTATCGGCTCCACCTTGCAAATTGATCTGCAAGGCAATTCATCGACCGCTACCTTAGGCCGCATCGCTGGTTTCGGTGGCGCACCAAATATGGGTGCCGATGCGCGCGGTAGGCGACATGCAAGCGCCGCATGGCTCAAAGCGGGGGAACAAGCGGGGTGTGGCCGTAACACCATGCCGAGAGGGCAAAAATTGGTGGTGCAAATGGTGGAAACGTTTCGCGAACATATGCAGCCAGCATTTGTCGAGAAATTAGATGCCTGGCAGCTCGCCGAGCAAGCCAATATGGCGCTGCCGCCTGTGATGATCTACGGCGACGATGTCACGCATATTTTGACGGAAGAGGGCATCGCTAATTTGCTTTTGTGTCGCAGCGATGAAGAACGCGAACAAGCCATTCGTGGCGTCGCAGGCTATACCCCAGTCGGCTTGGCACGTGACAGGCGGTTGGTCGAAAATTTGCGTGACCGGGGCATTATTTTGCGTGCGGAAGATATTGGCGTTGATCAACGCATGGCGACGCGCGACTTATTGGCAGCAAAGACGATGAAAGATTTAGTCCGCGCCTCACATGGTTTGTACGTGCCGCCCAAGCGATTTAGAAATTGGTAAACACTTCTGCCACATTGGAATAAATTTAAATGGAACTACTCACTTTTCGTTTTGAAGGCGGTACGCGACAGCTATCAGCGACCAATCAACTTGTAGGCGTAGTGGGGTCTGGCAATTTAGAGGTTTTGGTTTGCCATGCCGATTTACCAGCCACCTGTGAGATTGAAGTGAATACGGCAGCCGTGGGTTTTGCACCAATTTGGCAAGCGGTGATGAGCGATTTTCACGACCGCTGGCAACTTGCGAACGTGAAAATCAGCATTAACGATATGGGCGCAACGCCCGCCGTCGTGCGCTTACGGCTGGATCAAGCAGTGCAAACTTGCCTTGACCGAGCGGGCGCAGGAAGGAGTGTATGAACAGTTTTCAAGAAGCCAGTGCGCGCCAAAGAATCGATGCCTTATTTGACGATTTTTTTGAATTTCTACCACCCGCCAAAGCCTGGACTAGCCCGCATCTGCCTCTGCTTAATGCGCCCGTGTCATTTGATGACGGTGTGATCATAGGCCGCGCCACCATGGCAGGAAAGCGCGTATATGTTGCGGCACAAGAAGGCGGTTTCATGGGCGGTGCCGTGGGTGAAATTCATGGTGCGAAATTGGTTGGCTTAATGCGCCGCGCTGTGCAGCAAAAGCCTAGTGCTGTGATCTTGTTGGCGGAATCGGGTGGTGTGCGTTTGCACGAAGCCAATGCCGGTTTGATTGCCGTATCGGA
>JAIETO010000135.1 GCA_019745005.1 Burkholderiaceae bacterium | reverse complement strand
CTTGTCTGATAAAAGTACCGCTTCATCTACATCGTGCGTCACCATCACTACGGTAGATTGGGTTTTTTCAACGATCTTTAAAAGTTCGTCTTGCAAATGCGCACGTGTCAAAGCATCCAACGCGCCAAAGGGTTCATCAAGCAACAGCACTTTCGGTTCAATCGCAAGCGCACGAGCTATTCCAACGCGTTGTTTCATGCCGCCAGAAATTTCATGCGGGCGTTTTTTTTCTGCGTGACTTAAACCCACCAAGGCCAAGGCTTTTAGCGTGCGATCACGTAGTTCTGGCTTTTTCTCGGTTGCAGAAAAAACCCGTTCGACGGCGAGATAAACGTTTTCAAAACACGTCAACCAAGGCAGCAGCGAGTGATTTTGAAACACCACGCCGCGTTCTGGCGAGGGGCCAGCAATCTCACGATTGGCGCAAATTAAAGTGCCAGAGCTGGCTTTGGTGAGCCCAGCAATCAAATTAAGCAGCGTCGATTTGCCACAACCAGAATGGCCGATCAGGCTAATAAATTCACCTTTTTGCACATTCAAATTGATGTTTTGCAAGGCGTGAAAACGGCCTTGCTTGGTGTTGAAGAACATGTCAACGTGTTCGATACAAATGTACTTCGCATCATGCGTGTCCATCTATCACTCCTTAAAAATTCCTACCAGAATCTAGGCAAATATGCGGACTTAAAAGCTAAAAACCTCACCGCAGAGACGCAGAGAACGCAGAGAAGAGCGGTTTCTTTATAACTACACTCGTCCCTAGCTCGCCTTTGTTTTTCTCTGCGCTCTCTGCGCCTCTGCGGCAAATGCTTTTAAGTTCTTCAATTAGCCACATCGTCATACGTAAAAGCACGTGCCACCGCCACCAGCGTTTGCTCTAAAATTAAGCCAACAGAACCAATCACAACGATTGCGATGATGATGTGCGGCACGTTTAGGTTATTCCACTCATCCCATACCCAAAACCCGATGCCTACGCCACCGGTCAGCATTTCTGCCGCAACGATCACCAGCCATGCGGTTCCTATCGACAAGCGCACGCCAGTTAAGAGGTAGGGCAATACGGCTGGGAATAAGATGCGCGTCATGATCTTCCATTCGGATAAATTCAACACCCGCGCGACATTCATATAATCTTGCGGCACCCGTTGCACACCAATGGCCGTGTTGATAATCATGGGCCAAATCGAGCAGATGAAAATGCACCAGATCGCTGCAGGGTGCGCTGCTTTAAACACCAACAGGCCAATCGGCAACCATGCCAACGGTGAAACGGGCTTCAACAAGCTGATAATGGGGCTGAACATTGCGTAAAGAAACTTAAATCTGCCAATTAAAAAGCCAGTTGGTATGCCGACCAAAGCGGCCAAGCCAAAACCGACGGCAACGCGTTTTAAGGACGCGTAAATATTCCACCCTATGCCCTGATCGTTCGGCCCTTTTTGATAAAAAGGATCAGAGAAAATTTTGATGGCTTCTTGCAGCGTGACCCAAGGGCTAGGAAAGCTACCGTTTTTTACCGCGATAATTTCCCAAATGAGTATCAACAGCGCAATACCAAAAAGAGGCGCTGATATCTGCAATAGCAAAGGCGCAAAGGCAAATTTTTGCTTGGCCGTTTTTTGTTGTGGATAGGCTTGCGAGGGCTGCAAGGTCGGCACTTCAACGTCGTCTTTTGCACTATTTTTTGCTTGCATGCGTTTCTCGTTTTCGCGCGAAGTTAAAACGAGGTCAGCAACACTTTCAGTTCTTGCGTTTGGTAATCCCTCACCCGCCCTTGCTATGCTTGCTATGGTCACCATGTTGCCCCCTACGCTTTTATCTTAAAAGACGCCGCATACGCCGCCGGGTTTTTGCCGTCCCACACGCTGCCGTCCATTAATTTGCTGCTGCGCATCAGGTCTTTGGGTAGCGCGACCTTCGCCATGGTTGCACCGTCTTTATATAAATCGATACGGTTCACCGCCTTTGCCACGGCAAGATAATCGGGGTCTGTTTTCAACAAACCCCAACGCTTATGCTGTGTAAGGAACCACATGCCATCGGACAAATAAGGGAAATTCACCGCGCCATCGTTGAAGAATTTCATATGATTAGGATCGTCCCAAGTTTTACCTAGGCCATTTTGGTAGCGCCCTAAAATACGCTGATTGATCACATCAACGGAGGTGTTGACGTAAGACTTATCAGCAATGGTTTCTGCCATTTTGTTTTTGTTACTGAGTGAGGAATCGATCCAACGACTGGCTTCAAGCACTGCGGCAATTAAGGCGCGCGATGTGTTCGGATATTTCTGGGCAAACTCACTAGTGGTACCCAGCACTTTTTCTGGGTGGTCTTTCCAGATATCTTGCGTCGTCGCTGCGGTAATACCAATTCCATCAGCTATGGCACGATGATTCCATGGCTCACCCACGCAATAACCGTCCATATTCCCCACCCGCATGTTCGCCACCATTTGCGGCGGCGGCACGGTAATGACTTTGGCATCTTGTAGTGGATTAATGCCATTGGCTGCCAACCAGTAGTACAACCACATGGCGTGGGTACCTGTGGGAAAGGTTTGCGCAAAGGTGTATTCGCGTTTTTCGTTTTGCATGAGTTTGGCGAGGCCTGCGCCATCGACCGCGCCTTTTTCAGCGATCTTTTTTGAAAGCGTAATGGCTTGTCCGTTGTTGTTCAGCGTCATTAAAACTGCCATGTCTTTCTTTGTGCCGCCTATGCCTAATTGCACGCCATAAATCAAGCCATACAGCACATGCGCAGCATCAAGCTCACCATTTGCCAACTTATCGCGCACGCTGGCCCATGATGATTCTTTAGTTGGAATAATCTTGATGCCATATTTTTTGTCGAAGCCCAGTACCGAAGCCATGACAACCGACGCACAATCCGTCAAGGGAATAAAGCCCACGCGCACTTCTTCTTTTTCAGGCTTATCAGACCCCGCTGCCCACACTCCTCCTGTGCTAAGACTCATGATGCTCGCCCCCGTAACCACAGCTGCGCTTTGCAAAAACTGGCGTCGCGACGATGCACTAGCTTGGTCATTTTTTGGTTCATCTGAAGACCCTTGATGTTCTTGATGAGAGTTTGGTATCGACATGTGCTACTCCTGTTAGAAATAAAAAAGGCGCCTGTCTACACTGAACATTCAATGTAGAAAGACACCTTTGTCTCAGGAATCGACCGCCGTTAGTCCGATTCGCTTTTTCAATAAAACTTAATTCAATTTTTGCGCCATCGTTGGCACATGCAAAAACTAATGCAGGTTTTGTGCCAGCCGCTTTTTCGCCATAAACGGCCGTTTCAACCCAGAAATTCCATTAGGATTTGCGACGATGGTGGATGCACTTTTCGAGACAGTTTCGTTGCGAATGAGGCGCCAATAGCGAGCTATTGGCAACGAAGAGCAGCGAAAATGACCGAAAATGCGCCGCCAGCTCGCAAATAGCGCTGTAAGCGCGCCTAATGGAATATCTGGGTTTAAATCAAAAAAAAATAAACGCCACAAAAAGCAGCACTTCTCGCACTTATTTGATGCGGCGCACCAATTTCAGTCTTTGCTTTGGCTGACTTGCGCTTGCACTACAACATATCGGCAACATCCAATAAGCGCTGCGCAACATCAACGAGTTTCAAGTTTTTTTCCATCGCTTGTTTGCGCAAGCGCTGATACGCCAAGTCTTCCGATAATTGGTAACGCTGCATCAAAATTCCCTTGGCGCGTTCGATGGTTTTGCGTTCCGCTAATTTGCTCTTGGAATCTGACAAGGCGAGGCGTAATTTTTGATCAACCGTAAAACGCGCCATCGCCACGTCCAACACGGGTTTAATACGCTCACTCTTCAAGCCCGCCACCACATAAGCAGAGACGCCCGCCTCCATCGCGGCGGCCATATCACTTTGATTGCTTTCTTCGGTAAATAAAACGATGGGACGTGGGGCATCCCGAGTGGCGAACACCACATGTTCAAGCACATCGCGCGATTCAGATTCGGCATCCACAATAATCATATCGGGTTGCAACTGGGCTAGACGTTCTGGCGCATACATGTCACCTGGAATGACGGCAACCACGTCGTACCCCGCCTGCAATAAGCCAATACGCAAGGTGCGTGAACGCGCTAACTGCGCCTGCACTTCGGCAAGGTGCTCGTCGCCATGCGCCACCACTGAGTTCACCACAACAATTTTTAGACTTGCCGCATCCACATTATTTCGATTCTAAGGAAAGTTAATCATTCAATATCGCAGTTCATTACTCGTTGCTGCATGCGAGCCTCTCCCTTCGGTATAATCCCTATAAGCAAGTTTTACACCACGTTTTGCGCAACTCTATATTTTCACTGCGCTACGTTGCAAAGCGCCACGCCGCCTTTCGCATCTTCTCTATTGTTTTCACTACCACCACACTGACTTACGCCTCATCAAATGCTAGTTCTTGGAATTGAATCGTCCTGCGACGAAACCGGGCTTGCCCTTTACGACACCGAACGCGGGCTGTTAGCGCATGCCTTGCATTCGCAGATTGCTATGCATCAGGAATATGGTGGTGTTGTGCCCGAACTCGCCTCGCGTGATCACATACGGCGTGCGCTACCTTTGCTGACGGAGGTATTGCAGCGCGCGCAGCTTGATAAACACGACATCGACGCCATCGCGTTTACCCAAGGCCCTGGTTTGGCGGGCGCGCTGCTGGTGGGCGCGTCGGTGGCGTGCGGGTTGGGTTTAGCCTTAGACAAACCGGTGATTGGGATCCATCATTTAGAAGGGCATTTGCTTTCCCCTTTGCTGGCAAGTGATCCGCCTGAGTTTCCCTTCGTTGCCTTGCTGGTCTCTGGTGGGCACACGCAATTAATGCGCGTGGATGGTGTCGGCAAGTATCAATTATTGGGTGAAACCTTAGATGATGCCGCTGGCGAAGCTTTCGATAAATCAGCCAAGCTTTTAGGTTTAGATTACCCAGGCGGTCCGGCGATTTCCCGTTTGGCAGAAGCGGGAGACCCAACAGCAATTAGCTTGCCTCGTCCGATGCTGCACTCCAAGGATTTCAATTTCAGTTTTTCGGGATTAAAAACCGCCGTGCTTACGGCAGTAAAAAACCACGATGGCGAACTTACACAGCAAGACAAAGCGAATATCGCGCGTGGCTTTGTGGATGCGGTGGTGGAAGTGCTTTGCGTGAAATGCTTGAGTGCTTTGAAGCACACTGGCTTAAAGCGTTTGGTCATTGCTGGCGGCGTTGGCGCGAATGCTCAATTGCGTAGCGCATTAAATGCGGCGGCTAGCAAAAAACGCTTTAAAGTGTTTTACCCAGAACTGGAATTTTGCACGGACAACGGCGCCATGATTGCGTTTGCGGGGGCACGTCGTTTGCAAGAAAATCCTGCTTTAGCCAGCAAGGATTACAGCTTTAACGTGCGCCCAAGATGGCCGCTGCATGAATTGAGTTAAAAACACAATTCGCTTTTTGACCCGCACCGCGCTAACTTTTTTTAGCACCGATGCGCGATTCTTTGCCCCTCATCAGATTCACAATATTTTGCCGATGGCGATAAATAAGCAATGCGCTCATCACAAAAATCGATAGAAGAATCATATCTGGTCCATTGCTTATGCCGTAGTAAAGCGGCGCTAACATTGCCGTGATGAGCGCGGCGAGCGATGAATAGCGCGACGCCACGGCAACCAGTAACCAAGTCACCAAACAAGCCAAACCTAGCAAGGGGCTTAAACCAAGTAACACTCCCAGTGCAGTTGCCACACCCTTACCACCCACGAACTTAAAAAACACCGGCCACAAGTGTCCTAAAAACACGGCAATGCCCACCAAAGCAATCATCGCCTCGCCCAACTGATGCTGTTCGACGTAACGCACGGCAAGCCAAACAGCTAACCATCCTTTAAATCCATCGCCAATCAAAGTCAGCACCGCCGCTGCTTTGTTTCCACTGCGCAGCACATTGGTGGCGCCTGGATTTTTTGAACCATAGGTGCGTGGATCAGACAACCCGAACAATTTGCTAACCACCACGGCAAAGGAAATCGAACCAATCAAATACGCCGCGAGGGCTGCGAACAAAGTGAGCATAGGTTTTCCCAAAAATATCAATTAATTACTTATACTGGATGCAGTAAATTCTTTAAGCGCTTTTAAGATAAGCGCAAACGACTGGCGGTTTCAACTACGAAGTGCAATCATTGGATGATTTTAGGGGGAGTATATCTAAGCCAAAGAATACCTCATGAGGAGTACGAAAGCCGAGGCATTTTCTGGGTCGATGGTTGAGTTTATAGATGGTTTCTGCAAGTTGCGCATGCGTGACCTGTTTGAGGTTAGATTTTTTGGGATGGTACTGTCGAATTAAACCATTGGTGTTTTCGTTGAGCCCCCGCTCCCAAGAATGGTAAGGGCGGGCAAAGTAGATATTGGTGCCCAAGGCTTGCGCCATCGTTGCGTGGTTGGCGAATTCCTTACCGTTATCAAACGTGATGGTAAAGCAACGATCTTTAGAAGGCGCTAGCAGAGAAATCACGGCGTCGCACACACCCCTCGCATGCTTACTTCGAACTGTTTTTGCCAAGGTGTACCGCGAAAATCGCTCGACCAAGGTGACGATTACTCCCTGTTGTCGAGCACCAATCACGGTATCTCCCTCCCAATCACCAATGCGCTTTTTTTGCTCGACTTCGATTGGACGGTGCTCGATGCCTACCCGATTTTTAAGTACGCCACGTCGTTGTTTGCCACTACCGTAGCGCTTGCGATAAACTTTTTGACTGCGTAACAATAGGTAAAGTTTGCCTCCCTTTTCCTTGTCTGCATAAATCCATTGGTAGATCGTTTCATGGCTCATAGCCACGGGTGTGCCTTCTAGCTCGAGTCTGGCAATGGCTTGCTGCGGTGAGCACCCTAAGTGGAGATAGCTAATTATTTTTTGCCAATCGGCATCCATCACGGTAGTGCGTCGATTGTGAGCCTTTCGTTTATCCGCTTTTTCTTGGGCGACTAAGAAACTCCACTTCTTCTCTCCTTTGTTACGTTTGAGTTCTCGACTCAACGTACCTGGGTGGCGACCCAGCACTTCTGCAATCGCTTTTTGAGAAAATTGTTGCATCAGCATTTCGGAAATTTGATATCGTTCTTCTTGGGTCAAGTGCGTGTAACTCATTTTCGGTATCTTTCGACTGGGCTGGTCAAAAAGCCGAATGCTATCGCATTTGACCCTTTAACCTCTCCGAAAATTGCACTTCATTTTTGAATCCGCAACTAGATTTTTACTGATACTCCCATATTTTTTATTTTTCATTGACGACTAGCGCGCATTGAACAGGCTTTGCGAGCAGCAGATCAAGCAAAATCTGCGGGGCTATACCAATCAAAAACCCGCGCCGACCACCATTGATGTAAATTTTTTCCAGCGCAAGAATACCTTCTTCTACGAGCACTGGCATGGCTTTTTTTGTCGCAAACGGCGATGTCCCGCCTACCAGATAGCCAGAATGACGTTGCGCCATCTCTGGCTTGCAGGGTTCCACGGATTTGCAGCCCAACTGACGCGCTAAATTTTTAGTCGACACAGTGCAATCGCCATGCATCAACACAATCAAAGGCCGCGCCTTCTCGTCTTGCATAATTAAAGTTTTCACAACAACGTGTTCATCCACGCCCAATTCACGGGCTGAAACAGCCGTACCTCCTTTTTCCTCATACGCGTATGGATGCTCAGAAAACACCACCTTGCGCTGCCGCAAAAACTGCGTGGCGGGTGTTTCGGAAATATGTTCGCTCTTCTTTGACAATTCATAACTCCAGCGTTTTCACTGATTTTTTTAAAACTATTTGGAACTCACTAAAATGCGGTCTGCTAAACATTGAGCAAAACGCGTAACTAAAAGTAATGTAGATACTAAAACGAGTTAAATTATTCGCCAAAGATTACTTCAACTACCACGCGGATGATGCTGGGCGTGCAGAAGTTTAAGTCGCTCTTTCGCCACATACGTATAAATCTGCGTAGTAGAGATATCCGCATGGCCTAACAGCAATTGCACCACGCGTAAATCCGCACCATGGTTGAGTAAGTGGGTTGCAAACGCATGCCTTAGTGTATGTGGGGAAAGTGGTGAAGTGATGCCAGCTCGTAGTGCGTATTTCTTGATGAGTACCCAAAACATTTGGCGTGTCATCGCGCCGCCTCTTGCGGTCACGAAGAGCGCATCGTCGTTTTTTCCCGCTAAGATTTGAGGCCGAGCTTCTCGCAAATAGCGCTCCAACCAAACGCGTGCCATCTCGCCAAATGGCACCAGTCGCGTCTTACTGCCCTTCCCTGTAATGCGCAAAACGCCGTCATTTAAACTCACTTCAACCGAACGCAACGAAACCAGTTCCGTCACACGCAAGCCGCAAGCGTAGAGCAGTTCTAACATGGTGCGGTCACGCAAACCGAGCAGTTCCGTATCGACTGGCGCTTGTAATAGGGCTTCGACCTGCTTTTCGCTCAGGGTTTTCGGCAAACGATTTGCTTGCTTTGCCGAGCGTAGTTTGACGCAAGGGTTCGCGCTGATTCTATTCAGTCGAAACGCGCGTTGAAAGTAGCGCTTGAGCACCGTCATGCGTCGGTTGGCAGAACTTGCTTTGGATGCGCTGTGTTTGTGCGCAACGTAGTCGAAGACATCCACTTGCGTGACCTGAAACAAATCGCCAATGCGCCTTTGATGCAGCCACTCCGCAAACAATCTAAGGTCGCGCCGATAGGCTTCCAGGGTATTTTTCGACAAACCATCTTCCAACCAACACGCATCACAAAACTCATCAATTTGCGCTTGCATTTTCTCAGGGAGAGTTGAGCTGGCAGGCGCAAGCGCTACTTTTGGGGCGCGAACTTTGCTGTCTTTGCCTTCGCTCTGCTGTTTTGCCTTGGGCTTTACACTACCTGCCATAATGACCCTTGGGATTTCAGCCCATAGGCGGCAACGCCTTCATGCGCAAGCAACCAGCGTTTTACGCCCAGATGAAATCCTGTTTCGTCATCATGGCCTGCAAACCCGCCAAGGCCGCCGGCTGCGGTTACGCGATGACATGGAATGATTAAGGGAAACCAATTCGCGCCGCATGCCTGACCAACAGCACGGGGCGCAGACTGGATATGTTTGGCAACTTTTCCGTAGGTCAGCACTTCGCCACGCGGTATCGCTGAAATCGCCGCCCAGACTTTTTGCTGGAACGGGGAGCCGATTTTTTTTGTTGGCACAGTAAAGCGAAAGTTCGGGTCGCGAAAATACGCTTCTATCTCTTTTACCGCTTTTTCGGCAATCTGATCGGTTGGTGTTTTCTCTGAAAAACGCGGCGGTAAATACACTAGCTCCGAGATAAAATTGCCTTCGGTGCGTACGCCAATAGCGCCAAATGGTGCCGCCACAATGGCCGAAAAAAGTTCACTTTCTTTATTCACAGAACTACCTTAAGGCAAAAAATTCCATGGTACACCAAAGAAAAAAAGGCACATCCGAAGATGTGCCTTTGTAATTGTCCATACGCTCTGACTGTTTCGTTTTACTCCCATAAAACGCAGTTTTTTTGAACGCTGGTCTCCTCAGTGTGCTGGGTATTCATACCGCTTATTGTTGCACTACCACCCCTGTAAACTTGTTGCGAAATTGTTTATCAAATTTCGAAGTGGGCAAAATATAGCATGCAGTTCAGCGGGTTTCAAATACCTATGCAAAATGACACCAGACAATGTTGCGCCAATGTCGCACCACTTGACCAAAATAGAATATTCAGATCTGAAGTGGCACTTAGGCAAAATAAAATTCAACGTCGCGCGAATTCATAATGCAGCGCAGCATTTCCACGAAGAAATCGTCGCCGCAAGATCATCACCATCTCATCACCATATCATCACCATAAGCCACACTTACTATCAAAAACGCAGTGCGGTAACCAAGTTGAAATGATGGGCACATAGGTAATCAGTAGTAAGAAACCAATCATCGTCAACAACCATGGTGCCACCGCCACGGTGAGTTCCGTAATGCCCATTTTGGTTATGCCAGACGCCACATACAGGTTCAAACCTACGGGCGGATGGCACATGCCCACCTCCATATTCACCACCATAATGATGCCGAAGTGTACGGGGTCGATGCCCAATTTCATCGCGACGGGAAACAGTATTGGCGCCATGATTAAAACGATGGAAGATGGTTCCATCACATTACCTGCCAGCAGCAGCAAGACGTTGACGACCAACAAGAAGCTGATCACGCCAAAGCCCTTATCTAATATCCATCCCGCCATCGCTTGAGGAATGTTTTCGCTGGTCATTAAGAATGAAAACAGCACGGCATTGGTAATAATGTAGAGCAGCATGGCCGACATGGCGGCTGAATCAAGCAACACCTTGGGGACTTTTTTCAGACCCATGTCTTTGTACACAAATACCGCAACGATAAACGCGTACATGGCAGAAACGGCAGCCGCCTCGGTTGGGGTAAACACGCCAGAGTAGATACCGCCCATCACAATGACGATCAACAGCAAACCCCATGCGCTCTTGCGGAAAGCCACCAGGCGCTCAGCCCAACTTGCTTTGGGCATGCGTGGGTAATTGTGTTTGCGCGCCAAGTACCAGGTGGTTAAGCCGAGAAAGAAAGCCAGCATCAGCCCAGGAATCACCCCCGCCATAAACAATTGCCCGACGGAGGTATTTGTAGAAACCGAAAACATCACCATCACGATGGACGGCGGAATCAAAATTCCTAATGCGCCAGACGTCGTAATAACCCCAGCACCAAAGCCCTTGGGATAACCCTGCTTGATCATGGCGGGCAAAATAATGGAGCCAATCGCCACCACGGTGGCGGGCGATGACCCTGAAACAGCTGCGAACAAAGCACAAGCCATCACGCCCGCCAAGGCCAAACCGCCATGCCAATGCCCCACCATGGTGGCGGCGAAATTAATCATGCGTCGCGCGACGCCGCCATGGGTTAGGAAATTGCCCGCCAAAATGAAGAAGGGAATCGCCATGATTTCAAACTTTTCTATGCCGGTGAAAAGCTTCAAGGCCACCGACTCAATTGGCACCGTGGTCATGGTAAATAAGAACGTTAATACTGTTAAACCCAGTGAGATCGAAATCGGCATCCCTGTTAGCATCAACAGGAGCAGTAAAACGAAGATGATGGCGGCGTTCATGCTTTCACCTCGTCTTCCAAACCTTCGACATGACTGTGATCATGTTTCGGCAATTCGCCCGTTTTAATAAACGACCAAGTCACTTGCAGGAAGCGGAAACACATCAAATACGATCCCAGCGGTATTGCCATATACACGATCCACATGGGCACTTCCAAGTCTGCCGAGGTTTGCTCCGTGTGCGCAATTTCCCACACAAAATTACTGCCCAACGTGCCCACAATGCCCGTGAACAGTGCACCAGCCAATAGACCTAATATGACAAATTTCTTGTGCATAGCGGGCTTCATACGATTGATGATGACGTCAACACCGACGTGAATGCCCGTCCGTACACCGTAAGCAGCACCGAACTTCGCCATCCATACGAACATGAAAATGGTGAGCTCTTGTGCCCAACTCATATTGATTTTGATTAGCGCTTCTTGCACGCCGGGAATTGCAAAACCTGAGGCATAACGGTGCATCACGGCGACAAACGTGATCACAGTAGCGGCGCCCATCAAGGTGGCGATCAGCCACTCTTCGAGATGATCGAGAAACTTCATAGGGAACTCCTAATGCAAAGAAAAGGGGGAGAACTGAAGGAGGCTGTTGAAATCATCGGATCTCACGCAGCCTCCGAAGGCATCGTTGCAATGCCCAGCGGGCTTTAGGCTTGCTTACTTGTAACCGAGCGCAGCGGCTTCCTTATTCACGCTACCGATTAAGTCTTTTCCAATACGAGCTTCCATTTCTTTTTGCACTGGCAACAAGGCTTTGCGCCACTCCGCTTTTTCTGCATCAGTTAAGGTGTACACGGTCGATTTGCCAGATTTTTTCACCGCTTCTAAGGCATTGTCATTTTCTTGCTGCGCGATCGCATTGGCATACTTGGTGGCTTGTTTCATGGCATTTTCTAACTCGGCACGTATGTCGGCGGGCAAGCCGTCCCAAAACTTTTTGTTCACAATCACTGCGTAGCCTAAGTAGCCATGTTGCGTCAGTGTGACGTGCTTTTGCACTTCAAACATTTTCTGTGTGTACAAATTGGACGGGGGATTTTCTGTGCCATCCACAACGCCAGTTTGCAGCGCTTGGTAGACTTCAGAAAATGCCAGCACTTGCGGGTTCGCGCCCAATGCACGCATTTGCGCATCAAGCACTTTGGATGACTGAATGCGCAGTTTTTGTCCTTTTAAATCAGTAGGCAAATGCATGGGTTTGTTGGATGACATGACCTTAAAGCCATTGTCCCAAAAACTTAAACCGACGATGCCTTTGCTATCTAATTTACCTAACAAAGATTTACCGATGGGGCCTTCGGTCACGCGGTAAAGCACATCTTTTCCAGGGAAGATGTATGGCAGATCAAACACCTCAAATTCTTTCACGCCCAGCGGGCCAAACTTAGCCAAGGACGGTGCCAGCATTTGTACGGCACCGAGCTGCAGCGCTTCTAATTCTTCCTTGTCTTTGTACAGCGTGCTATTTGGATAAATTTCGACTTTAACGCGTCCCTTGGTGCCCTTCTCAGCCAATTCTTTAAAACGCTCCGCCGCCTTTCCTTTCGGCGTATCCGTCGCCACAACATGGCTAAACTTAATCACAATGGGCGCTTGCGCGATAGCTGCCGTACTAAGCAGCGTGGTCACGCCTGCAGCAAAAAAGCCGAGTAAAAGGGATTTCAATTTCATGGCAGTCTCCAAATGAGGTTTATTATTTTTACTTAAGGAAGCTTGCAGCACCTTGGCACGGCAATATCAGCGGAACAAGGCTTCGTAAGTCGACTAAGTGACGAAACCAGTATCCGCATAAACGCTTGCTTAAACAACTGTGGATAACCACAATCATTCAAATTTGCGTTACTTGTGACGACATCGCATAAACTGCCCGCATGAAGACAAGCGCTCAAAATCATGAACAACATGGCAAGAAGCCGCAAAAAAAATGGCGCATTCCGCGTTGGCGCTGGTTGCTGCCCATTTTGTTGCTGTTGCTATTTTTGACGATTTTGGTATGGCTACCGTGGCAGGCACGCAAGCTCGAAGCGACCGAGCGGCAAGAACAACTCATTGCCGATACCTTGTGGGTTGAACAGGCCATTCAATTTCAACTTGAACGTCACGAAGAAGTGCTGCGCCGCCTGGGCAACGAAATTACCCATGATCGCCTCTACCCAGCTCAAGTGCTCGATAGCTTTAGTAGCTTAATCGACAGCAACAAAGAGATTCAGAAAATCGTTTGGCTGGATGATTATGGTCAAGTGATAGGGGCGCGTGCATCAATTTCTTTGCCCCGCATCGATGACTTGAGTAGCGAATTTGCTGGACAGTTCAACGAAAAATTTCGCCGCAGTTTGGACGGCAAAACGCATTGTATGCAGCCCCAGTCAGACGCCAATCGAAAAAACAGCGCCGCAGTCAGTTGCCTAATTCCCTTGGTAAAAGACAAGCAGTATTACGGCAACTTGGTGATCACCTACAGCTTGCAAGGCATCTTGGAAGAAATGGTACCGTGGTGGTTCGCGCAAGAAAACGAAATCTCACTGGTCGATGTCAACGAAAAAGTATTGGCAGATCGTTCCGCCGGCGGCTTGGGCAAAAACGTCTATAGCCACAGTCGCCAGCTTGAATTACCCAATCTATCTTTAAATCTGCGCACCAACAGCATTAAAACTGAACCCAAATTGCTGTCCAATTTGTTGGTGTTGTCGATTATTTTTTTGTCGCTAGGCTTATTGTGGAGCGTGTTTGCCTTGTGGCGTGACGTGAATCGGCGCATCGCTGCCGAAGGGGCATTGCGCCGCCAAGTAGCGTTTAGTACGGCGATGGAAAACTCTCTGATTACCGGACTGCGCGCGCGCGATATGGAAGGCCGTCTGACCTATGTGAATCCCTCGTTTTGCAAGATGATAGGGCGTGAACCGCAGGAACTGATTGGCCGCTTGCCGCCCATGCCCTATTGGGCGCCAGAAGCGCTGCATGAATACCAAGAACGATTCACGCAAATTTTGTCAGGCACAGTGCCTGCCGATGGCTTTGAAACGATTTACTTACGCGCCAATGGCGAACGTTTTCCCGTGCTGATTTATGAATCGCCCTTGGTGAATGAAGCGGGCAAGCAAACCGGTTGGATGAGTTCGATTTTGGATATTTCTGAACTTAAACACGCGCAAGATTTGACACGCCAACAACAAGAAAAATTGCACGCCAGCGCCCGTCTTGCCACCATGGGAGAAATCGCCTCCATGTTGGCGCATGAGCTGAACCAGCCCTTAGCAGCGATTTCTAGCTACACGACTGGCGCGATCAATCTGCTGGAGGCGAACGCCGCTAGTGCGACAAGCCCGACTAAGGCCATTGCTGCGAATACTGCCTACGATGACATTCGTACGGCCATACAAAAAGCCAATGCCCAAGCGCAACGCGCCGGAAAAATTATTCGTAGCGTGCATGAATTCATCAAAAAGCGCGAAGCTAAACGGGAAGCGACGGACATTAATCAACTCATAGGAAATATCCTACCTTTAGTCGAACTGCAAGCCCGTGCGCATCACGTCGCAGTACTCACCCAACTCGCGCCGAATTTGCCCGATGTGTTAATCGATAAAATATTGATTGAGCAAGTGCTCTTGAACCTCACGCGCAATGGTATCGAAGCCATGGCTGACACGCCTAGCGTGCGGCGCCAGCTTAAAATCACCAGCGCGCTGATGAATGAGGCTGAACTTGCTTCTGGCGTACAACGGCAGTTGTTGATACAGGTTGCCGATCATGGCCATGGTATCGCCGCCGATATTGCGCAACAACTTTTCACGCCGTTTTTCTCAACCAAAAGTACGGGCATGGGCATGGGTTTAAACATCTGCCGCACAGCGATTGAGTTTCATGGTGGTAGCCTCACGTTTAGTCACAACCCCGAAGGCGGCACGACGTTTTCTTTCACCTTACCTTTGGTTGCGCCTCAACCAGAAGCGCTTCTTGGAGAGCACTATGCTGCACGTAGTTGATGACGAAGAAGTGATGCGCGATTCGCTCGCTTGGTTAGCACGTTCACGAAAAATTGCCGTGAGTACCTATGACAGCGGTGAAAAATTTTTCGCGTCCTTGGAAAAAGAAACCCGCTATTCGCCAGAGGGCGATTGCGTTCTGCTCGACGTACGTATGCCAGGTCTCAGCGGCACCACCTTGTTCGATAGCTTGATCGCGAAGCAGTTAACCAAGCGTTTTCCCGTGATTTTTTTGACGGGTCATGGCGATGTGCCGATGGCGGTGGATACCTTAAAACGGGGCGCTTTTGATTTCTTTGAAAAACCCTTCAACGACAACAAACTGATGGATAGAGTCGAAGAAGCGCTCAAGCAATCGCGTCATGAAGGGGCGATTGCAGTCGTCAAAATGCGTTTAAACACCTTATCTGCCCGCGAACGCGAAGTCTTGGATTTGATTCTCTTGGGAAAAATGAACAAAGTCATTGCAGACCAATTAGGCATCAGCATGCGCACGGTGGAAGTACATCGCGCCCATATTTTTGACAAGATGCAGGTAAAAACGGCGGTAGAACTGGCGGGTTTATTGAAGTAAGATCGTGTAGCTATTGCGCAAAAACTAGGTTATTTGGCATTAGAAAACAAGCCGAGATTTTTATATACTGCCTAGTTTTCTATAAAAAACCTACCTCTTGCGCATTGTTTAAAAGCGCTGTTAAAAATTACTCCATACAGTACATACGATTCTCCGCAGTATTCAACTTGCGTAGCTACAGAAAAACTAAAAAAATTGCCGCAGAGACGCAGAGGACGCAGAGGATGAGGACTTTTCTCTGCGCCCTCTGCGCCTCTGCGTCGAAGATTTTAGTTTT
>JAIETO010000209.1 GCA_019745005.1 Burkholderiaceae bacterium | reverse complement strand
AATGTGGCAAAAACGTTTATCGTGCCCTTAGGTGTAAACGCCAGCACAGACAAAAGTAAAAATGCAACTACTGATGCAAAATTGAAAGACAGCTTCTTCGATAAATTATTCGGCGCGAATTTTTGGCGTTTAACGCGCCAGCACGTACTGTTAGTTTTAGTCGCAGTTGGCGTGGCAAGTTGCATTGGCATTCCGCTTGGCATCGTTGCCGCCTTTGTGCCGCGCTTACGCGAAACCATCATGGCCGTTACCGGCATCTTGCAAACCGTACCGTCATTAGCGCTGCTGGCCATGCTCATTCCTTTGTTAGGCATGATAGGCACGACGCCTGCTCTCATTGCACTCTCTTTGTATGCCCTCTTGCCGATAGTGCGTAATACCTGTGTGGGCTTGATCCAAGTTCCCCAAGGCTTGCGCTTAGCTGCCTCGGCACTGGGCTTAAGCCAACGTGATCGTTTATTGCATATAGAGTTGCCGCTCGCTTTGCCGGTAATTTTGGCCGGCCTGAAAACGGCAGCGGTGATGAGCGTGGGCACCGCCACCATTGCCGCGTTTATTGGTGCTGGTGGTTACGGTGAACGTATCGCAATAGGATTAGCATTAAACGACAACCAAATGTTGCTGGCAGGCGCGCTTCCATCCGCTGCGCTCGCCATTCTGACCCAACTTGTGTTCGATTTCTTAGAACGCCATTTGGTGCGCGGCGTAATGGATAAAAATACGCGTTAGTAACGTGATTACTTAAAGACCGCACGCATTCAAGACAAAGAAAGCTATGTTTAGATTGAATGTTGGTAGCAGTAAAACTCACATCGCAAAAAAACAAACCTCTCAACACACAGGTGCAGAGACACAGAGCGTTGGAAAAAAAATCAAAGTTCTTTCTCTTCGTTTTTTCTCTGTGTCTCCGTGTCTCTGTGTTGAGAGGTTTTGAGTTTCTTTATTCCCAACGAATTTCATCAGTATCCAATCTAAACATGGCAAAAAAATTCCCCGAGCCACCGCCAAGAAAAGGCGACGAACTCAGGGCATTTTTTGAGAAAAAATACTGAGATTACTTAGCGTGCATCAAGGCTACTGTCGTATCCAACATACGATTCGAGAAGCCCCATTCGTTGTCATACCAAGAAGAGACTTTCACCAAACGACCAGACACTTTGGTCAAAGTTTCGTCGTAGGTACTTGACGCCGGATTATGGTTGAAATCCACCGAGACCAAGGGTGCTTTGTTGTAATCCAAAATACCTTTCAAGCTGCCTTCAGACGCCGCCTTCATGACTTTGTTGACTTCATCAACGGTGGTATCGCGGCTGGCGATGAAAGTCAGATCAACCACTGAGACGTTGATCGTCGGAACGCGCATTGCGTAGCCATCCAACTTACCATTCAACTCAGGCAATACCAAACCAACTGCCGCTGCCGCGCCAGTTTTCGTCGGAATCATGCTCATCGTGGCAGAACGGGCACGACGTAAGTCTTCGTGCATCACGTCGGTCAGCACTTGATCGTTGGTGTAGGCGTGAATGGTTGTCATTAAGCCGTTTTCGATACCGATAGCATCATTCAAAGGCTTCGCCAATGGTGCTAAGCAATTGGTGGTGCAGGACGCGTTGGAGATCACTGTGTCGCTGGCTTTGAGTACGCCATGATTAACGCCATACACGATGGTTGCATCAACGTCTTTGCCGCCGGGTGCAGAGATAATGACTTTCTTCGCGCCGCCCGCCAGATGTGCAGACGCTTTTTCCTTGGTGGTGAAGAAACCTGTGCATTCCAGCACCACATCAACGTTCAATTCGCCCCAAGGAATATTGGCAGGATTGCGCTCGGCAAATACTTTGATCTTGTCACCATTGACGATCATGCTATCGCCTTCGACTGTCGCGGTACCAGGGAATTTGCCATGCGCCGTGTCGTAGCGTGTGAGGTGGGCATTCGATTCAGCATTCCCTAAATCATTGATTGCGACGATCTGAATTTCATTCTTAAACTTGCCACCTTCATAGTGGGCACGCAGGATGTTACGACCAATACGGCCATAGCCGTTAATAGCGACACGAATCGTCATGTTTACTCTCCAAAGGACATAAAAAACAACAAAAACTGAAACAGCAAAAAACCAAAATCAATGCACGGCATGCGATTGCGAATGCGCATCAACCGAGGCAAGTAAGACTGACAAATCCTTCCAGCCATAACCTACTTCCATCAGATCAAGATGGTCCCAATTAAATGCTTGCTCGGTCAACTTCACGCCACTCAGCCTTTCATAGAAATGCCGAGCGCTGTAATTCTCCGCCAACACCCAAACTAATAAATCTGTTGCGCCTAAGGCCTGCAGCGTGCGCACTAGCTTTTGCACCATGCGCCGACCTATGCCACAACGCTGCCATGCTGGTAGTAGATACACGGCAGTTAACTCGGCTCGCATGCCACATTTAGGCGCTGCCAGCATAGCACCAGAGACAAAGCCAATCACGCGCCCTTCACTTTCTGCCACAAACACGCAAACTTTGGCAGTCGGTTTAACGTCAGCGTCAGCATCCTGATCAGCTAAAGCCATTAATATCGTTTGCCATTGTTCCGCGCTCTCTGCCACCTGCATATTGTCCAAATATGCATCGGGAATCATGCCTCGGTAGGTCGTGCGCCAAGCTTCGACTCTGACTTCAGCAATAGCCTGAGCGTCAGCCGGCGTGGCGCGACGTAAATGGATTTCCTTGATTTGACTCATGCTCGTGGTGCTCTCGGCAAAAACATCATGCCAAGCACGCTTTCACTTTGGCGACCACGTTGTCCACGGTAAAACCAAAATAATTGAACAAAACTGGTGCTGGGGCAGATTCGCCAAAGCTATCAATCCCAACTACCGCACCTTCTAGGCCTACATACTTGTACCAAAAATCGGTTACGCCCGCTTCAATCGCGACGCGTGGTAAGCCTTTACCCAAGACGCTCTGCTTGTAGGCCGCGTCTTGGCGATCAAAAACATCTGTTGAAGGCATAGAAACTACGCGCGCTGGAATGCCTTGCTGCGCCAAGGTCGCTGCGGATTTCACGGCAAGCTCAATTTCAGAGCCAGTCGCAATCAAGACCACTTTTGCATCAGCCGCATCTTGCAAAACGTAGCCGCCGCGCGCGATATCGGCAATTTGTTGCGCGCTGCGCTCTTGGAAAGGTAAATTCTGGCGCGAGAAAATCAAGGTAGAAGGGCCATCGGCGCGTTTAATCGATTCCGCCCAAGCGACTGTCGATTCAGTCGTGTCGCAGGGACGCCAATTATCCAAATTAGGGATCAAACGCAAACTAGAAACATGCTCAACAGACTGATGTGTTGGACCGTCTTCACCCAACCCAATTGAATCATGAGTGAATACAAACAAAGTACGGATTTTCATGAGTGCCGCCATACGAATGGCATTGCGACTGTAATCGGAGAACGTTAAAAAGGTCGCACCAAAAGGCAAATAGCCGCCGTGCAGCGCAATACCGTTCATGATGGCGCTCATACCAAATTCACGCACGCCGTAGTTGACATGGTTGCCTGGATGATCGGCTCGCATCGCAATCGACTCTTTCCAGTTGGTTAAATTTGATCCCGTCAAATCAGCTGAACCGCCCAAAAATTCGGGCAATGCAGGAGCTAAGGCTTGAATTGCATTTTGGCTGGCCTTGCGTGTGGCGATGGTTTCTTTTTTCTCGACGCATGTTGCGATTGCGGCTTTTACCGTTGCATCAAAGTTATCGGGCAAAGTCGAGCTCATGCGGCGCTTTAACTCTGCCGCTTTGTCAGGATGTTGTGCCGCGTAAGCTGCAAATTGCGCGTTCCATTCCGATTCAAATTGCGCGCCGGTGTTTTTCGCGTCCCATGCGCTATAAACATCGGCAGGCACTTCAAATGGAGGATAAGGCCAGTGAATATTGGCGCGAACGGCAGCAACTTCCTTGTCACCCAGTGCAGCACCGTGCACATTGTGCGTGCCTTGCATATTGGGTGAGCCTTTGCCTATGATAGTGCGGCAGCAAATCAAAGTTGGTTTGTCAGACGCTTTTGCTGCGACGATTGCTGCGTTGACGACGGCAACATCATGCCCATCAACTGCGCGAATGACGTTCCAGCCGTAGGCTTCAAAGCGTTTCGGCGTGTCGTCAGTAAACCAGCCTTCCACATGGCCGTCGATGGAGATACCATTGTCGTCCCAAAATGCCGTCAGCTTATTCAATTTCCACGTGCCAGCAAGTGAGCAGGCTTCATGTGAAATGCCTTCCATCAAGCAGCCATCGCCCATAAACACGTAAGTGCGGTGATCAACAATATTCGCACCGCCAACGTTAAACTCGGCTGCCAATAACTTTTCTGCTAACGCCATGCCGACTGCATTAGTAATGCCTTGCCCTAGCGGACCCGTGGTCGTTTCAACACCGGGCGTGATATGCACTTCAGGATGTCCGGGCGTTTTCGAATGCAATTGACGGAAGTTGCGAATTTCGTCTATGGACAGATCGTAACCAGACAAATGCAGCAGCGCGTAAAGCAGCATGGAACCGTGGCCGTTAGATAGGACGAAACGGTCGCGGTTAATCCAGCCAGGGTTTTGCGGATTGTGCTTGTAATGGTTGCCCCATAGAGCCACGGCGATTTCAGCCATACCCATGGGTGCGCCAGGATGGCCAGAATTGGCTTTTTGAACGGCATCCATCGCCAATGCACGTATCGCATTGGCCATGTTCGAAGTCATCGTTGCTTGGAAAGTGGAGGTCATAAATTCTCAGAGAAGTGTGCGAAAGGTATGAAAAAACCGGCTGCAAAATTGGCTACCGAACATAAGCTAAATAGGTAGCGTTTGCTGAACATAATATTTTACCAGAGCGAGAGTGCTCAACATACAATGTTGTCTTTCCAATATTTTCACGCGTGTTATGGATGGCTTACATTTGACGGCGGATTGTTTTGAATGCCGTTGCAACCACACCCTACTTTTAGATGAACATGCGCTCAGTGGCTTAATGCACCAAGCAGCGCGATCAGCAGGCTTAAACGCCGTCGGTGAGCGATTTCACGCGTTCAAGCATACTGACGGAAGCCCGGCAGGGGTAACTGGCACCGTTCTTCTAGCGGAATCGCATATCGCCGTGCACACTTGGCCTGAACGCAGTGCGGTGACCTTAGACGTGTATGTTTGCAACTTCAATCAAGACAATAGTGTAAAAGCGCGCGCACTTGCCGATCAATTGATCAGTACCTTTCAAGCGACACGCGTCGTCCGAAATGAGATCAAACGGGGCGACCCAAATCAATCAGCGCAACAATCGCAGCCAGAGCCAGCCTTGCAACTCATCGCGCAGGAGCAGCTCACTGAATTCAGTAGTACCAGCACGAAGATCGAACAGAGAATTGTCGATGTGATGAGCCCGTTTCAACATATCGAAATCGCGGAAACCAAGGATTTAGGGCGGATTATGCGACTCGACGGTGCGACCATGACCTCAGAGAAGGACGAGTTTTTTTATCATGAATGTCTGATTCACCCTGCCGCAATTACCCACCAAAATCCACAAAAGGTTTTAATCATTGGTGGTGGCGATGGCGGTGCCTGCGAAGAACTGCTTAAACACAACACCATTGAGCAAATTACCATTTGTGAGATTGACGAACAGGTGGTCGCAAAGGCCAAAGAATTCCTTGAGACGATTCATCACGGCGCACTCACTCACCCCAAAGTGAACATTGTGCACGCTGACGGCTTTGCTTTCGTGCGCGATTGCCTTGCCAGATTTGATTTAATCTTTCTTGACCTGACCGATCCTATTGCGCCAAATGGATCAGCACTTGCGCAAAGTTGTCTAACTGAAGAATTTTTTCAAGCCTGCAAAAATTGTCTCACTAAGCATGGTCAATTAGTACTGCATTTGGGTAGCCCGTTTTATCACGCGCAGCGCTACCAAACGACCTATCGGCAACTTCAAACGCAATTCGATCTAATTAGACCTTACCATGTGTACATCCCCAGCTATGGTGCGGAATGGGGCATGGCTATTGCTAGCAATGAGACGGCTGACTCTGCGTCGAACGACCCGTTGGCACTCACTGCGTCAACGGTGAAACAAAGAATCGAACACCGTGGTTTGCACCATCTCAAGTATTACAATCATGCCATCCATCAGGCTCTTTTCGCACTGCCTAATTATGTGCACAGCCTGATCGATTTTAATGAAAGGAAGAAGCTGTGAATGCCGATGTAAAAAAGAAAAATGGCAAACGCAAGTCAAGTCAAGTTTTGCCACTCGTGTTAGTGGCAAGTGCCAGCGTCGTGGGTTGCGGGAGTAATGAAAGCCCGCCCGTTGATTTGGTTGCTGACGAATACGAAAACATCGAAGATTGCCAGAAGGACTGGGGTCATGGCACTGAATGCCAACCCAAACTCGCCAACTTTAATCCTGACGCTGCCAGCGCAAGTGCCGCATCAAATACGGCCAGCACGTTCAGCGGCAGTAGTGGCGGGCATGGCGGTGGCTCTAGCGGGTTTTACCATCGCGGTTATTACGGACCACATTACGTCTTAGGTGATCGAGCGAATGCACAAAGTCGCTTTGGCGTTTCGAGTTCATTAAATTCCTCAACTGATCATGCCGTCGCACGTTCGTTTAGCCGCGGCAGTGGAAGTAGCGTTGGTCGCGGTGGTTTTGGTAGCAGTGCACACGCCAGCTCGGGAGGTGGTTAATGATCCGCGAATCACTCACGCCACGCAAAAACTGGCAGGCGCAGTTTGAAAGTCTGGGCTTTAGTTACCATTCAATCGATGGCTTGTATTGGGATGAGCGTTATGCCTACCGCTTCACTGCCGAACAAATCGACACCTTGGAGCAGGCGAGCGAAGAATTGCACCGACTCGCCCTGCAAGCAGTTGACCACGTGATCAAAAATGGCATGCAAGAGCGCTTTGCGATTCCACCCGCGTTTTGGTCACATGTAGAAGAAAGCTGGCGCGATAAGGAATTTTCTTTATACGGTCGTTTCGACCTAAGCTGGAACGGCAGTGGCGCACCAAAAATGCTTGAATACAATGCAGATACGCCAACTGGCTTGGTCGAGTCTAGCGTCGCCCAATGGTATTGGCTGCAAGATGTTTTTCCTGATGCAGATCAATTTAACTCGCTGCATGAAAAGCTGATCGCGCAGTGGAAGAAATATCCGGCAAAAGGATTACTCCACTTTGCTTGCGCTGGCGGAAATGAAGAAGACGAAGGCAATTTATCGTATTTAAGAGATACGGCAATCCAAGCGGGCTTTGCGACCAAACAATTAGCCATTGAAGATTTAGGTTGGGACACCGAAAACGCGCTATTCGTCGATAATGCCAACGCCAAAATTGACAATCTCTTTAAACTTTATCCATGGGAATGGCTGTGCAGAGAAGCCTTCGCGCCGCAATTGCTCAGCCGCTCCATGCAAGTGATTGAACCTGCTTGGAAAATGGTTTTGTCAAACAAAGCGATCTTGCCGATTTTGTGGGAAATGTTTCCTAATCATCCTAACTTGCTACCCGCGTATTTTGACGCATGGCGCATCAGCGGCAACTTCGTAAAAAAGCCGATGTACTCCCGTGAAGGCGAAAATATTTCTATTTACGCCGACGGGCAAGTGATTCACACGCCAGGGCATTATGGCGAAGAAGGCTATGTGTACCAAGCGTTTGCACCGCAGCCTAAATTTGATGATGGCATTACGCCCGCCTACACCTCGATCGGTGCGTGGATCGTGGGTGACGAGGCGGCAGGCATAGGCATACGCGAAGATGAAACACTTGTCACCAAAAATACCAGTCGATTTATTCCCCATTTCTTTGTAGAGTAAAAATATGAGCGAACAACTTCTCTTACGCGGCTTACCCGCTTTTTTTAGCCACTTTGGTGCAGCCATTATCTTGCTGGCGATTTTTATGGCGATCTACATACGCATCACGCCATATCGAGAAATTGCCTTGATTCGCACCGGCAACGTCGCCGCGGCAGCGAGCCTTTCGGGCGCAGTGTTGGGCTACTGCATCGCACTTGCGTCGGCAATTTCAAACAGCGTCAATTTGGTCGATATGTTGTGTTGGGGTGCCGTGGCTTTGGTTGTGCAGCTCATCGCGTTTTCACTTTGCCGCATGATGCTGCCAGGCTTGAGTTCAGATATTCCCGATAACAAAGTCGCTTCAGGCGTGTTTCTTGGGGCAATGAGTGTGGGACTTGGCCTGCTGAATGCCGCTTGCCTCACTTATTGATTTGACGGCTTGCGCAAAATTGTCCCATCAATTACTCAACAAAGAAAACGCCATGCCAAGATTCTATTGCCCAATGCCGCTAGAAGTTGGCGCACAAATTGCGCTTCCTGATAGCACCGCACACCACGTCTTCGTGCTGCGGTTGGCGGCGGGCGACTCGATTGAGTTGTTTAATGGCGAAGGCGGTGCGTTTGTTGCGACACTGACTGAAATCAGCAAAAAACAGGTGCACGCCGAGGTAAAAGTGTTCTTACCGCGCGAGGCTGAGTTGCCGTTTTCGCTTACGCTCGCACAAGCGCTGCCAGAAGGTAGCAAGATGGATTGGATTATCGAAAAAGCGGTAGAACTTGGCGTGAATACTATCCAAGCTTTAAGCGCCCAGCGTAGCGTTGTGAAATTGAGCGGAGAACGTGCGGAAAAAAAATATGCGCACTGGCAAGGCATCATTGAAGCAGCGGCTGCGCAATGTGGACGCAACCGCCTCTGCCATTTAAACCCCATCAGCGATGTTACGCGCTGGCTCGCGCAGCAAGATATGCACAAACGCATTTTGCTTTCGCCGCGCGCTGATCAAAGTCTCGCACAATGGGCACAACACCACCCTGCGCAAGCCGTAACGCTGATGATAGGACCAGAAGGTGGCTTCTCCGACAATGAAGAAGCGCTTGCCGTAGAGCGCGGTTGTCTGATGCTTGGCATGGGACCACGCGTGCTCCGAACCGAAACTGCCGGTATTGCCGCAACCAGTATTCTGAGCGCCATTTGGGGCGGTTTTCACAATAACTAAAGCAAAGCACGAGCGCGACTTGCTTAGTGGCAATCTTGTGTTTCAGCGCGAGTGCTGAATTCACCAATATTTCACATTTCGTTTAATGAATCCGCAGTAGGATGCGGGTGGAAATTCTCCACTCCACACCTCGAAAGGACGATCATGGGATTACTCGACACAGCATTGGGCATGTTAGGCGGCAATAATCAGGCTAACGACCCTAAGGCAATGCTGATACAAGCGGCAATTGGTTTGCTTAGCAATCAACAACAAGGCGGCGGTTTGCAAAATCTACTGGGCGCGTTCCAAAATGCGGGGCTAGGCAGTATCGTTAGTAGTTGGGTTGGCACTGGACAAAACCTGCCAATTTCCGCAGACCAAATTCAGCAAGCGCTGGGCGGCGGACATTTGTCGCAGTTAGCCGAAGCAAGCGGTTTATCGCACGAAGATACCGCGCAGCATTTGTCTGATTTACTGCCAGGCCTCATCGATAAAATGACACCGAATGGGCAAGTGCCAGATCATGCAAACATTGACCCAGCGGCTTTAATGCAGCAATTTTCTTCTTTGTTTGGGAAGAGTTAGGCGATTACAACATGAGAGATCCAAATCGCATTCCGGTGGTGCTAGATGCATTGCGGCGAGTTTGGGAACGGCAGCCAGATTTACGTCTTGGGCAACTAATCGTCATTGCAACTCGCCCTGACGAACCATGCCTAAAAGTGTTCAATATCGAAGAAGCTGAGTTGCTTGCTGGATTATCAGAATACGAAAATCAACTACCTTCAATCGATTAACCGTTTTCAAGACCCGAAGCGACTCTCAAAAGCAGCGTGCATTACCTTTTGCTCTTTCAACCTCTTGGCATCCAGGCTTCGTCTATCGTTTCCACATAGACGGAGCCGGCGTGCCTTGTAGGTTGTAACGCTATTGCTTGACGAAAAAAGCGCTTCAGTTACGTAAAATCAAGTGTTTTCTTTCTACTCAAGCATCACCATCCCCACGAATAATGATTTGAAAATTGGGGAGTATTATAAAAATTCATCAGCTTACGCCTTACATGTAAGAGCTTAACAAGATTACCCGCACCAGTATAAGAAAAAATCACTTTTCGCCCCCTATGCCTAGCTACGACTTCGTCATTAGCTTTTTAATGATGCCGACAGGCGCACTACCGTAACTCAAAAATTTTTCGTGGAACTGCTTCAAGTTAAACGCTGCACCTTGCTCCTGTTTGCGTCGTTCACGAAACGCCAGAATTTCGCTATAGCCGCTGAAATAGCTGGTCAATTGAACTGAGGTGTATTGCACGCGCAGCCATTTTCCATTGGCTTCTGCTTGGGTTTGAAACGCTTGGTTGACCAAAAAGTCTTTCGCTTCCGCTTCGCTCATGCCCAACACATGCACGCTGTAATCCAAAATCGTATTGCAAATCGTACGCAGGTTCTATTTGTAGTACATCAGCCACATTTCTGGCGCATTGTTGCCGTAACCAGATTCCAACATCATGCGCTCGCTGTACACCGCCCAGCCCTCCACCATCGCTCCATTTCCGAATAAGGCCTTGATCACGGATGGTGATTGATTCGCATGTTGTAGTTGCGCGTAATGTCCAGGGATTGCTTCATGAATATTTAAGATTTGCAGCACCCAATGGTTGTATTCGCGCAGCGTGCTTTCCACCCGCTCTGGTGGCAAACCATCTAATGGGCTGACGTTGTAATAGGTTTGGTCTTGCGGGCGGAAAATGCCCGGCGCTTCTATCGAAGCCACTGAGACGCCGCGTTGGTAGACGGGTGTTTCGCGCACGAGTAGCGGTTTTTTCGGGTCAAGCGAGAGCAAATCATGCTCGCGTATCCAGTTCTCAAGCACAGGGATTTGACGACGAATTTCATTAAAGAACTGACTTGCTTCAACATGGTTGGCCGATAACTTCTCAATCACCATCGCGATTTTTTTGTTAGGCTGATCTGGTTTTGCAACGCCCGCCATCACGCTGGGCCACAACTGATCCGCTAACTTTTCCATGTTTTGCAATGCCTCGTCTTTTGCTGCTAAAGCGCGCTGGTAAGCTTGCTCGGCAGTGAGCGACGATTGAATGTCATGCGCAAATTTTGCTTCGTATAAGTCTTTTCCAATTCGAAACGAGCGCGCTGTACTCGGGGTTAAGCTCTTCTCCAATTCGCCCAGCCATGCAGAAAAGTCTGTGATTGCCGCTTTTGCTAGACGCAAGCGCGTGTCAAACACTTGTCGCTCATGACCGCTTATGCCCTGCTCCTGCACTGCTTTTGCCAAGTCATCCAATACGGCCAAAGCGCCAGCGCTTTGCTGCACTGCTAGGCGCGTATGTTCCAGTGTGGGCTGGCGTATGCTTGCCTTTGCAGCGGCATAAAAAGCAGGTACACCTTCTAGACGCGCGATCGCTATTTTTACGCGCTGTCGTTTCGGCGCGAAGTCGGTGTTTAAGATCGCATCAAAACTACCGCCGATATTGTATTGCGTGGGGTTCCACTCAAATTCCCGAAAGGTTTTTAAATACCATTGGTTGCTGCGCAGGTAGTTAAGAATTAAGGCGAAATCGGTTTGTTCATTGACTGAGAGTTGATCTTCTTTAATGCGATCGAATGCTAACAACCACTTCTGCAAAAATGCGTAATAAGCATCTCTTGATTGTTGATTGGGGATAGCTAATTTTGCGGCATGATCAAACTTACCCGCGCCCATCGCGGTATCAGGATCGGCGACCCACAAGGCTTTCAGAAAATGGGACTTGAGCTGCTTGAATTGCTGATCTGCCTGTTGCGTTTGTTTGCCTGCAAGCGGCGTCGCGCTTTGTGCTGCGGACGAAACTTGGCAAATCACTCCAAGGAAAAAGGCAAACGAAACTTTCCGTAAGCTGCGAGAAATAGTTGTCATTTTTTTGGTGCTTTCATTTAGTTTTGGGTTTTTGCAGACGATCTTGCAGCAGAGCCAAGCGCAAACGAATTGCTTCACCCATGCGTATTTGCGGATTGGAATAGCCGTCGGTTTTTCCAGCCTCCTCTTCACGTTGTTTGATCACGATGCGTGCCGCGGCATGCGCCGTTTCAAATGACAAAGTTTGATTGCGTAATTGTTCGTCATACATCGCACGGCCAAAAAAAGTCAGCGGTGATTTGCGTCCGCAACCGTAGGAAGTATGGTCTGCATCGGACGCTGTCATCACCAAGGTATTTTCATTCGCCAAGGGCGGCACCCAATTACCAGCAAAACAGGCAGAAATAGAGATAACTCGATTTTTTACACCCGCTTCGTCAAGCCAAGTCTTGAGATCATCGGGCGTTACCTCCTCAATGGTCATTGGCGGAAAGCTTGCGGCTAACTGACCATCGCTCGCACCGTGGGACGACAAGTGCATAAACAAAATGTCTTCCTCCTTATTCATTTTTTTCGCCACCGCGACGATAGCGCGCTTTAAATTTAATGGCGTTGCCCAAGGAAATTCACCTACCGTATCTAAGTGATTGACCAACTGCACACTGCGGCCTGCTGCGTCAAATCGATCAGCCATGACTTTGGTCACCATCGCTGTCTCATCATGGAACACATTTTCTTCCGCGTAGGGCGCAAAGGTGATCGAAAACAGATCAATCACGCCGGGACGCTCCGCTACAACAGCAGATAAAGTTTGCTCCAACAAAACGGGCTGCGCCTCCATTATTTCTTGGCTTATTTCTAGTGCCTCTGGTTCTTCTTCTTCGACTATTTCAACACGCGGATTCCAAAACTGAATTGAGCTCGTACCGATACTCAATGCCGCATTCGCCAGCAGAAGAATTAAGGCGAGAAAAATCGGGCCAATTTTGTGATTGCTAACCCGCCATAAGACAACAAGTTGCGCCAACATTGCCCAAGCGATGGGCAATAAGATTGCCGCCCATTGGGCAAACAAATTGAGCTTTTCCTGATTATAAAAACTGGTCTTCACCAACACCGTAAAAACCGCGCCAAAAAACACCGTAAAAACAACTATTTGCCCAAAAATAACCGCCGTGGCCTGTACAGGCTTGACTTCGTGTTTGGATTTTTCGATCAGCCAATAGCTCAACCAAGCCAATAAGGCAAAGCCAAACCAATCACTAGAAATGGCGCTCCAATTGAAGTCTGCCGGGCCGGCAATCATGCTCCGTTGCGCCGCCAACTGCGCCAGTAAATACAGCAACACCAAGCTCACTATCGTCCACGGTGTGGCGCTTATGCGCTGCCAACGAGGCGCAAGTAATACGCAGCTTTGCATTGCCTCCAAAAGCAGGTAATGAAGCCCTTTACTTGATTTTTCTTGGTTCAAATTTTCCGCCGCAAGTTCCGGTGCTGCCAACGAAGAATCCACGTCACTCATTTCACAACCCTTATGTTGAATTCCAACCACTCTTTTTCCGAGAGACTAACACAGGCAAAACTTCGCCAAAGCAGAGATTACGATTTTTAACATAACGCTTTTTGAAACGCTTACAGCTTCGATTCATCGCCAATGCAGTTTCGGACGAAACAGCTTCGGCCTATTCATTTTATAGATTCAATATTTCAATTTTATGGATTTGAGAGTTACATAAACATCGAATTTATTGATTCAAAACAAGTAAAGATTCTCTTAAAAAATCTTTTTTTACAGCAAAATTTAATTATTAAAAAAATAATCTTGATTTTTATTTTTTCTGTTCTATGCTTCCGATGCGTGTTAAAAAAATAATGTTTTATTTATATTTTTTTGGGCAACTTTTTATTTTTTTAATCGTACGAGTTTGCTTAACTTCTTTTAAAAATACCTATTAGTCATCAAAATACGATTACTAATATTAAAAAATAAAAGCAAATCAAACTGATTATTTGGCTTCTTATTGCCCGCTTACAATTTTGAAAGTGAAACGCCATCATGAAAAACTATATTTTTAAAGGCCGTTTATGCGGATTTATCTGCAACGACTGTCCTGAACCGTTATCAAAACTAATGGTTCGAATTTATCGATTAAGAAGCGAACAAAATGTCACCGCTTTAGCCGTTGCAAATCCGAAAGACACCTTAGCTGTGTTATCCGATCAAGAAGTCAGCGACAAAAGCAAAATGCTGATTGCGGAAGTAGAGACGGATGCGGAAGGACGTTTCGTATTTGATTTGGGCAAACAAGGGAACTACAACGGCGAAGCCTTCGAGCTTGATGTGTATTGCGGCACCGTACCGCGTTTGAAACCCGGTCGCGTTCCACCAAAGCCACGTCAATTTAGCGTAACGACGATACAACCCATGTGGCGTCAACGTGAAGAAGCGGCGATTGCGGTGTGGGAATACTGTATTCCCACGCGTTTTTGGTGCTATTTCCGCGGTTTGTTTGGTGCATGGACAATTTGCGGGCGCTTAACAACCTGCGCTGCGCCTCACACACCGCTGGTCGGCGCAAAAGTGTCTGCATTTGATGCAGATTGGTTGCAGGACGACCCTCTTGGCGTTGCCGTGACTGATGCGAGCGGACATTTCCGCATTGATTACAACAGCGCCGATTTTAAGAAAGATATCTTAGGCTGGAATATCGAGCTGTTCGGTGGGCCGGATGTGTATTTCAAAGCGGAGCTGGGCGGCATCAATATTTTGAACGAAAGCCAAGCCGATGGTCGTCGCCCTGGTCGCGAAAATGTCGGCCACTGCATGTGCGTCGAATTATGCTCAAAGCAAATTCAACCGCCCGATGTCGAGCATATTCCCCATTGGCAGCAGGTTGAAGTATTTGATATTCACCCCTTCCCTAGTGCCTCGAATTCTGGTTTTTCCGCCGAAGGCTATGCTGGTGGTGCGGCAAATTCGTTCGTGTTTGGCGGATCAGTCACGCTAAAAGGTAATTGCCCACTGTTTAATGTTGCCGCTCCGACGCATGAACTTGAGTACCGCTTCATGATTGGCGAATGGACATGGCCAGGCGGCAGTGATGACCCTGCCAGCTTACCTAGCGTGGCACCCGCCAGTCTGTCGCCAGTGACCCAAATTACCACCACCCACATTGGTTACGTTTTCTATACCAATGCACTTTCGCTGCCTGACTCTGCACCGGTCTATCTTGGCGCGGGCGATTTGACGGCAGGTGGTTGGATCAAGATTAATAACAAGGCTGTCACCGTCGACATGCGCAATGGCACGACCAGCATTGTGAACGTCAGCAGCAGTAATTTCCTGCGCACTTTTGATCTGTTTGTGATGAACACGCCGGCAATTACCGCCGCGCATCCAGCCAAACTTCCCGCCGGACTGCCAATTGTTGACGCAGGTCGAAGCTTGACGACGGCTGAACGTGAACCGATAAGGCGTTATCGCTTGAAGTTTGAAGTTCGCGACAGCGTGAGTTTAAGTTTGGTTGCCAGTGACACCTTAGACGCCATCGTGCTCGACAACACGCCGGTGCGCGCAGCGCTCGATTTGGAAGAGTTGCGTAGCAATGCCTGCAACCCAATTTCCGCAGGCTTCGTCCATATTTTGTACACCGTGGACCACCCACATTTGCGTTACTTCAATACGGGCATTTCCAATAACTCTGGTGGTATTCATCCACCACCTGCCTTACCAAGTGGCGCGTTTGTTACACCACCACCCAACAGCAACTTCCTTTTCCGCGGCGGTGCAGGTGGTCCACACACTGCGGGAAACAACGGCGGTTTCGCTGTGAACGTACAAATGGACGCGCCTTGTGCTTATCGCGTTGCCTTGTCGTGGCAAACACGGCATTACGGCGCGCAACCAAGCGGGCTGGATCGTTTGTATTGCAAGTAAAGCGGAGTAAGACGATCCCGATTTTTACACGCATCAATCATTTTTAAATACGTAAGGCACATCCTCAAAAAAACCTGCCTTACCTCAATCGAAAGGAATCATCATGAAAAAGACTCACGATCATAGCGGCTGCAATCACCACCATAATCAATCTGTGACCCCTGTTTGGTCGGATTTTTGTGCGGTTGCGCCTAGTCCTGAATTGCAAGAAAAACTCAACGCTGAAATGGCCAAGGCCAAGAAGAAAGTTGACCCTTCTTTGGCGGACGCGATTGCCTTTGCACGCAATCCCCGCATGATGGGTTTTGACGACGGCACCATCCTGCCGCCAGATCAATTTCCCGCTGGCACTACCATGGCATCCATTCGCAGTGCTGCCGCTGATCGCGCTCCATTGCGCGGTGCGGTGCGCGTGATTGTGGTGCTGGTGGGCTTTACCGATAAAGCGATGGCTGCGCCTGCATCCCACTTCCACGATTTATTCTTTTCAAATGGGGTGTTGCCGCATGGTAGTGTGCGTGAATACTATAACGAAGTCACTGGTGGCTTAGTCGACATTCAAGGTGAAGTAGTTGGGCCATTTACCATGCCGCAAACCTTGGCTTGGTACGCCAATAACAATTTTGGCATCGGAAAACCCTCAGGTGTTGCACGTGCAAACATCCTCGCGAACGACGCCGCCAATGCCGCTAATCCCAGCGTTAATTTCGCTCCCTACGACAATGACGGAAATGGCTTTGTTGATGCATTTATTGTTGTACATGCAGGTCGTGGTGGTGAAGAAACCGGTAACTCAGGCGATATCTGGTCCCACAA
>JAIETO010000300.1 GCA_019745005.1 Burkholderiaceae bacterium | reverse complement strand
CAGCAAATAAGATGGAAGCCTTACAATTACGTGCGAAAAGCGGAGATTGCGACGCTGCATATATGATTGGAAGGCACCATAGTTTCTTTACTCTTCAGGTCGATGAAGCGATCAAATGGTTTCGTTTGGCGGCGAAATGCCCAAATGTAGGACCAAAAGAGGAGCTGATTTCCTATCTTTTGAACATTAAGGATCAGAATGGTGTCGACGCTGAAATTGATAACTTAATCGCAGAAATAAAGAAAGTTGATCCAGTTGCCGCGATAAAAAGCCAAGAGGAAGTTCGGCGACGACGCGAAATAACGGGTCGCACATTAAGACCTAGCAGTCAAGAAGCCAACCACAATTCAGTAGATCGTCATGATTAGCAAGGTCTCATTAGCGATGTGCATTGCGTCGTATGAAACGGCTCAGAGACGGTGTAATACGCTTCGCAATTACACCCTACAAACTTAGGTATGCGCATTCGGCAACAATATCAAATTGAAGATGATTTTTGCATGCCTATTTGAGTATTATTTCACTCCGCTTTATTTACAAGCGCAAATCAAGATAGAAAAACTAAAAATGCGGGAGTATATGAAAATATCAAGGTAGTTAAATCTCGTTTAGCGATGAATTGAAAAACAAACTCCCAAAAAAAATCGCCCGTAAAAACGGGCGATTTTTTTATTTTCTATTACTTAGTTTTTCGACTGATCAACCAATTTGCTCTTTGCAATCCAAGGCATCATGGCGCGTAGTTTTGCGCCGACTTCTTCGATTTTGTGCTCAGACGTCAAGCGACGGCGCGAGATTAAGGTTGGTGCGCCGGCTTTGTTTTCTAAGATGAAGCTCTTGGCGTATTCGCCCGTTTGAATGTCTGTTAAACACTGCTTCATGGCTTTTTTGGTTTCTGCCGTAACGATGCGCGGGCCAGTGACGTATTCACCATATTCCGCATTGTTGGAGATGGAGTAGTTCATGTTGGCGATGCCGCCTTCGTAGATCAAATCGACGATGAGTTTGAGTTCATGCAGACATTCGAAATACGCCATTTCTGGTGCGTAGCCGCCTTCGACTAAGGTCTCGAAACCTGCTTTGATTAGCTCAACCGCGCCACCGCACAACACGGCTTGTTCGCCGAACAAATCGGTTTCCGTTTCTTCGCGGAAGTTGGTTTCGATAATGCCTGCACGGCCGCCGCCGTTTGCCATGGAATAAGACAAGGCGATATCACGCGCTGCGCCGGATTTGTCTTGATACACGGCGATCAAATGCGGTACACCGCCGCCTTGCTTGTAGGTGTTACGTACAGTGTGGCCAGGTGCTTTTGGTGCGACCATAATCACGTCTAAATCGGCACGCGGTACGACTTGGCCGTAGTGCACGTTAAAGCCGTGGGCGAACGCCAAGACCGCGCCTTGCTTAGCGTGTGGTGCGACGTTTTCTGTATAGACTTGGGCGATGTTTTCATCTGGCAGCAAGATCATGATGACGTCGGCAGCTTTTACCGCATCATTGACTTCGGCTACTTTTAAACCGGCGTTTTTTGCTTTGTCCCACGATGCGCCGTCTTTGCGTAAAGCGACGGTAACGTTACAGCCAGAGTCGTTCAAGTTTTGCGCATGGGCGTGGCCTTGCGAACCGTAGCCGATGATGGCAATGCTTTTGCCTTTGATTAAAGAGAGGTCGCAGTCTTTGTCGTAAAAAACATTCATGATGGTTCCTAATAAAGTTAATTTTTTTGATGGTGAAGGAAAGTCGAAATCTAAACTTAAAAAGCGATTGATTAAATTGTTTGGCTCAATGACACGAACGTCGGCTAGATTTTTAAAATACGTTCGCCGCGCCCAATGCCAGAGCCTCCCGTTCGCACTGTTTCTAAAATGGCGGTACGATCAATCGAATCAATAAAGGCGTCTAATTTACCTTTGTTGCCTGTGAGTTCAATGGTGTACATTTTTTCCGTGACGTCGATAATCCGGCCACGGAAAATATCCGCCGTCCGCTTCATTTCTTCACGTTCTTTGCCCACTGCCCGCACTTTAATCAACATGAGTTCGCGTTCTATGTGCGAGCCTTCTGTTAAATCAACGACTTTCACCACTTCGATGAGGCGGTTTAAGTGTTTGGTAATTTGCTCGATGATGTCATCGGAACCCGAGGTCACGATCGTCATACGCGAGAGCGTTGCGTCTTCAGTCGGGGCGACGGTGAGGGTTTCGATGTTGTAACCGCGTGCAGAGAACAGACCAACCACGCGTGACAAGGCACCCGCTTCGTTTTCAAGAAGCACTGAAATAATATGTCTCATTACAGATCCTCCGAGCCAAGTAACATTTCAGTCAAGCCTTTACCCGCTTTTACCATCGGCCATACGTTTTCAGATTGGTCGGTAATGAAGTTCATGAAGACCAACTTATCTTTCATTGCAAAGGCTTCTTTCAATGCGCCATCGACATCGGATGGCTTCTCTATCTTCATGCCGACATGACCGTAGGATTCGGCCAGCATATTGAAGTCAGGTAAGGAATCCATGTACGACTCGGAATAGCGTGACCCGTAATCAATTTGCTGCCACTGACGCACCATGCCTAGGGCACGATTATTCAGCAGAATAATTTTGGGCGTTAAGTGATATTGCTTACAGGTTGCTAGCTCTTGTATGCACATTTGTATTGAGGCTTCGCCGGTAATACAAGCGACTGTCGCATCGGGGTTGGCCATTTGTACGCCCATGGCATACGGCAAGCCCACACCCATGGTGCCCAAACCACCGGAGTTAATCCAACGGCGGGGTTTATCAAAGCGATAGTATTGCGCAGCCCACATTTGATGCTGCCCCACATCTGACGTGATGAAAGCGTCGCCTTTGGTGAGTTCCCACACTTTTTGCACCACCGATTGCGGCTTGATGACCTCTGTTGATGGCGCAAACTTCAAACAATCTTGCTCGCGCCAAGTGTTGATTTGCTTCCACCATTTTGCCAAGTTGCTTGGGTTCGGCTTGATTTCGGCGGAGCTAAGTTGTGACAAAAATTCGACCAACACGTCTTTGACATTGCCAACAATGGGAATATCCACTTTGACGCGCTTTGAAATTGAGGAAGGGTCAATATCGATGTGAATAATTTTGCGCGGGAAGGAGGCAAAATGCTTGGGATTGCCAATCACGCGGTCATCAAAACGCGCGCCAATGGCAATCAGCACATCACAATTTTGCATTGCCATATTGGCTTCGTAGGTGCCGTGCATACCCGGCATGCCGACAAATTTGTCGTCTGATGCGCGGTAGGCGCCCAAGCCCATCAAGGTATTGGTGCACGGGAAGCCAAGCTGATCGACCAACTTATTCAGTTCAGCAGAAGCGTTTGCCAAAATCACGCCGCCGCCCGTGTAGATCATTGGACGTTCGGCAGACAATAAAAGCTGCACGGCTTTGCGAATTTGGCCCGCGTGGCCTTTATCGACAGGCTTGTACGAACGCATCTCTACCTCTTTGGGGTAGTGATACGTGGTTTTGTGCATGCTGATATCTTTGGGAATATCGATCAACACGGGCCCAGGGCGGCCTGTGGTGGCAATATAAAACGCCTTCTTCACGGTTGTGGCGAGATCGCGCACATCCTTCACGAGGAAGTTGTGTTTGACGCAGGGGCGCGTAATGCCCACCGTATCGCACTCTTGAAATGCATCTTGACCAATGGCATGGCTGGGCACTTGGCCCGAGATGATGACCATCGGTATCGAATCCATATACGCCGTTGCCAAACCCGTTACTGCATTGGTCACGCCAGGGCCGGAGGTCACTAAAGCGACACCGACCTTTTGGGATGACCGGGAATAAGCATCCGCAGCATGAATCGCTGCCTGCTCATGGCGAACAAGAATATGTTGAAACTTATCTTGGTTGAAAATGGCGTCGTAGATGTAGAGAACAGCCCCACCCGGGTAACCGAATACGTGTTCCACACCTTCTTCGGCGAGACATTTGACTAGAATCTCTGCGCCGGTTATTTCTGTAGTCATAAATTAAGTCCTTTCAAGGTCCATAGGAGATTGATCGGATGTTCTTTCCTTGCGAAACTGCAGCACGAAGGCTCAGGCTGATATCCCTTTTTTATGCCGCCACGCCATCTTTTATACGTCCGTTGGAAGTAGTTTGAGATACCGCTTAAGGCATTCGTTCAATCAGATTCGAAGCATTGCGCCAACAAATTCCTCACGCTTTTGGCATGGGTTAGAACAAACAGCTAGTGCGACCCAGACTTTCCATTAGGCGCGCTTTTCGCGCTATTTGTGCGTTGTCGGCGCATTTTCGGCCATTTTTGCTGCTCTTCGTTGCCAATAGCTCGCTATTGGCGCCTCATTCGCAACAAAACTGCCTCGAAAAATGCATCCACCACCATCACAAATCCCAATGGAAAATCTGGGTCAAAGCGACTTGTTTGCATTCAACATTTTGAGTCGATGCCACCAAGTTATGTGTTCCGAGATTTCGAAACGAACACACAAGGTACTGCGTTGCACCATTTTGGTCAAGCGAAAACTTGTGAACAAAAGAGTAAACTTCCTTAAAAATCAATCGGTTTGAGGGAAACCAAGACATAAAACTCGATTTTTGTTACGATGGGCGCACTTTTTTCGTGAGCTGCCTGATAAAAGTGTGCAACACAATCGTGCCAATTTTTCGGCTAGTGTCGATTTTCCGATTCAGAAATTATTAAAATAATCACGCGTCCCTAGAATGCGAACGCCAACGAATGGCCACAGATAAAGAACTAGCTAGCTTTTTAGAAAACGTGGAGCGACGTGCATTCAAGCATGCGCTGTACACGGTTCGGAATGAAGAATCGGCATTAGATATCGTGCAAGATTCGATGATCAAGCTTTCCGAGAAATATGGCGATAAACCAGCGGCAGAGCTGCCTTTGCTGTTTCAGCGCATTCTCCAAAATACCATACTCGATTTTTTCCGCCGTGAAAAAGTGCGAAATAATTGGGTGAGCTTATTTTCAAACATGTCATCAGGCAATAATGACGATGACAACTTTGATATGTTGGAAATTTTTAGCTCAGAAGAAGGCACGGAAGCGTCAGAATCGACGCAAGACAAGCTAGAACGTGAGCAAGTCCTCAATATTATCGATCAAGAAATACAAAAACTGCCCGCACGTCAACGAGAAGCCTTCCTCATGCGTTACTGGGAAGACATGGACGTCGCAGAAACCGCCATCGCCATGGGTTGCTCAGAAGGAAGCGTAAAAACGCACTGTTCTCGTGCAACTCACGTGCTGGCAGCAACACTTAAAGCAAAAGGGATTATTTTATGAACAACTTCAAAGATTCAGTGGATGTGGAGTTCGCCTACAAAATTCGGCGCGCTTTAAATGAATCTGCGGACAAACTCCCAGAACCAACGCTCAATCGTTTAGCGCAGGCACGAAAAGCCGCGCTTGCAAGAAAGAAAACAACGCCAAGTGCCGTACTTGCGTTTAAAGGTGTTTTAGCTGGCTCGTCTGGCTTTAGTTTCAATGGCCCTGATTCGTGGCTGGGCAAATTTGGCTTAGCGTTACCGCTTTTGGTCTTGGTGTTTGGCTTAGTTGGTATTTATGAATATGAACAACAAGCCCAAATCAACGACCTCGCAGATATCGATGTCGCCGTTCTGGCCGACGAATTGCCACCCGACGCGTATGTCGATAGTGGTTTTACTGCCTATTTAAAGCGTGTTGAGGAGTAATGGTGGTATTGGATAAGCGCCCAGCAGCTCAAAAAGTAAAATTAACCGTTTTACTTTTGGGCGTTCTCACGTTGATTGTGGTTGGTACCGCCGTCGCATTGCTTTACCAGTCCGCAAATGACAAAAAATCCAATGCAACGCCAGCAGCAGTGGTCGCCGCAGCCAAAGCTGTGCCTGCCGCTGTTAAGCCGCTTTGGGTCGATTTGTCATCGCAACAAAAAATCGCACTTGCGCCTTTGTATCCAGAATGGGACACGATGGACGATACACGCAAAAAGAAATGGCTAGGCATTGTTGATAAATACAGCGCAAAAAAACCAGATGAACAAGCCAGAATCCATGACCGTATGCGCGATTGGGTCAAGCTAACGCCCGAGCAACGCATGGATGCACGCGAGAACTTTGCACGTACAAAGCAAATTTCACCTGAGCAGAAAAATGCACACTGGCAGCAATATCAACAACTGTCAGACGAGCAAAAAAAGCAACTTGTGCTCGAGGCGAATCAAAAGAAGAGCATTACCAATTTGCCCAACGAAGCGCAACGTAGTGTTAAGCCCTTGGCACCACTTAAAACGGGGCCAGCGCCAGCGCCAAAATTGCCTTTGCCCGTGCCTGAAGCCAAGCTGTTCTCCACCGCTAGCTCTAATCCCGTGAGCCCTACGCCATCCGAAAGCAGCACATCAGGCACGATAGAAAAATAGTTTATGTCAGTGGTAAATGAAGCACCGGGGCAAGCGCCCAACTTGTCTCGTCGTTTGCTTTGTATGGTCTACGAGGCACTTCTACTTTTTGGCGTTTGTTTTGTCGCCATCCTCATCTATTCCCTCACTGCCCACTTCGTTTTTGGGCAAGCCGCCAATAGCACCGAACATCAATGGCTCATGCAAATCTATTTGTTTGTCGTGATCGGCGTGTATTTTGGCTACGCGTGGCGCAAAGGCGGACAAACCTTGGCGATGAAAACTTGGGGCTTACAAGTCATCGACCCAGAGCGCGCGCAGGTGCCAATGGCCAAAGTCATCGTGCGTTACTGCCTTGCGTGGATGTGGTTTTTGCCTGGCATTTTGATCGGAACGCAGTTACATCTCTCAATCAGAAACACGGCACTTGCCGTCGCCATCAATATGCTGATCTGGATGATGACGGCGGCTTTAAACAAAGATAAGCAGCTTTTCCACGACAAGCTTGCAAAAACTAAGCTGGTTTTTCGGCCGAAAAATCCTCTGCAAACAAACTAAATTACCTCAGGCTCGCAAGCATTCTGGTTTGTGAAATGCGCTATTTCAGTGTTATTCTATTCTGTGCTTTCAGAACACAAAAAAGAAGCGCCTCGAAGTCAATTTAACATCTGACCTCTACCACATCTAGCTGGGTAATGAGCGACGTTAATGCCAATTGATAAATTTTGGGGCATTGGAGGATGACTATGGCGCTTTGGCATTGAAAAAATTAATCACTTTTTGCAATTGCGACTTGCCAGACAAAGAGAAGAGACATGCAACACAAAGCCCCGCGTCGAACGAGGGAAAGAATTCTTGAGCTTTCCTTGCGCCTGTTTAACGAGTTTGGCGAACCGAATATTACAACCACCGTCATCGCCGAGGAAATGCGAATTTCCCCTGGCAATTTGTATTACCACTTCCGAAATAAAGACGACATCGTCAATTCAATTTTCACCGGATACGAGGCGGAAATAAACAAAAAGATCGCCTTTCCTGCAGGTCGAAAAGCCAATATTCAAGATATTTGGACGTATTTACATCTCACCTTTGAAATTGTTTGGCGCTACCGTTTTTTGTACCGCGATCTCAATGATTTGCTATCGCGAAATCGCAAGTTAGAAATCGACTTTAAAAATATCCTCCAACACAAAGTCAAAGTGGCAACCGAGCTGTGTATAGGCTTGCGCGCGGATGGTAAGTTTGAGGCAACCGATATCGAAATCGATGCGCTCGCCACGAATATGGTGGTGGTGGTGACCTATTGGCTCTCGTACGAGTATGTGCGCAATCCACGCAAATACACTGAGCTGCAAACCATGTCTGAGTCCCTAGCGCGAGGCTGTTACCAAGTCATCGTACTGATTAGCCCGTACTTGCGCGGCGAGTCGCGCACTGTATTTGATAAGCTCACTCAAGACTATCTCAACAAACTGAATGCGAACACACCGACGGCATGAAAAGCATTTGTGTCTATTGCGGTGCATCGCCAGGTAACTCGCCCTTGTATGCAGAAGCCGCCCGCCAACTGGCGCGCGCAATGGTCGAGACACAAATCGACTTGGTGTATGGCGGCGGCAATGTCGGCTTAATGGGCATTATTGCAGACGAAGTCTTGCGGCTCGGCGGCAAAGTGACAGGTGTCATCCCACATGGGCTGGTTGAACGCGAACTGGCACACAGATCCTTAACCGAATTACATATCGTCAAAGATATGCACGAGCGCAAAGCCAAGATGGCGTCACTGGCGGAAGGCTTCATAGCGCTGCCGGGCGGCATGGGCACCTTGGAAGAGTTATTTGAAATGCTGACTTGGTCACAACTCGGATTTCACCAAAAACCCATAGGCTTAATCAACGTCAACCATTTTTATGATGAATTGCTTGGCTTTTTGCAACACGCCAGCGCTTCGGGATTCATCAAACCCTCGCACATAACATTGCTGCATCATGCAGATGATGCCCACGCCTTGATCAATACTTTTTGTACGATAGGCGCAACTGAGCTTTAATCATTCTCAAAATTCAGCCTGCTTGGCTAAATCTCTTGCAAGAACAGAGTAAAATGACCAAACCCTTGCGAAACGTCGTTCCGCAACTCCTTTTTCGAAAATAGCCCAAATTAAGATCATGAAATTTTCTAAACAATTTCAACAATATCAATCTGAAGCCACCCAATTTATTGCGGATCTTAAAAAAGCAAATCCTCAATTGGAACAAGGCCAACGTGACGGTCGCGCCTTGCTGTGGGACAAAGCGCCAATCGACCTCGACCAACGGGCACGCGAAATCGCCTCGAAAGTTGATCAACAAGCCTACGTGTACCAAAACAAAGTCTAATCGGTTCCGGTTTTTCTCTCAGATTGAATGCAAAACTTACCGGCCACAGAATTACCTCTCATTGGTGATAAAGACAGCACGCCTGATGTCGTTGATGGACTCGCGTTTGCGAAGCTTTATGGCGAGCCGCTGTTCAAATTACCCAACGACTTATACATTCCGCCCGACGCACTAGAGATTTTTCTCGAAGCCTTCGAAGGTCCGCTCGACCTATTGCTGTATCTGATACGCAAGCAAAATTTCAACATACTTGATATCCCAATGGCGCAAGTGACCTTGCAGTATTTGGAGTATGTCGAGCAAATCCGCAAGCACAATTTGGAATTAGCTGCCGAATATTTGCTGATGGCGGCCATGCTGATTGAAATCAAATCGCGCATGTTGTTACCGTTAAAAAAATCTGATGAGAACAATGAAGCGGAAGATCCGCGCGCTGCCTTGGTGCGCAGACTGCTCGAATACGAGCAAATGAAGCTAGCCGCTTATGAACTTAACGCCATGCCGCAACTAGGACGCGACTTCTTGCATGCGCAAGTGTTCATCGAACAAAATACCATTCTTCACTGGCCGCAAGTTGATGTGACCGACTTGCAAGCGGCGTGGGCTGACATTATGAAACGTGCAAAGCTAGTGAGCCATCACAAAATTAGCCGCGAAGAACTCTCTGTGCGCGAACACATGAGTGGTATTTTGCGGCGGCTACAAAGTGCGAAATTTGTCGAATTTGCCGACTTATTCGATCCCAGCAAAGGTGCACCCGTTGTTGTGGTGAACTTTGTAGCGCTGCTGGAGCTCGCCAAAGAAACCTTGATCGAAATCACCCAAGCAGAAGCCTTTGCGCCAATTTACGTGCGGCTTGCCTATACACCAAATTGACAGCGTAGCTCACACTCAGTTTCTCATCGCATTCATGCCTTCGACACTTTTACATTCAAACAAATGAAAATCATTTCCTGCATTGAAGAATTACGAGACCAATTGCGTGGCCAGCTTCGTACCGCGTTTGTTCCGACGATGGGCAATCTCCATGAAGGTCATCTGTCTTTAATGCGCTTGGCACGGAAACATGGTGACCCCGTCGTCGCCTCCATTTTTGTGAATCGCCTACAGTTTGGTCCAAACGAAGATTTCGATAAATATCCCCGTACCTTTCAAGCAGACGTAGAGAAATTAGAAAAAGAAGGTGTCTACGTGTTGTTCGCACCAAGTGAGAAAGATCTTTACCCTGAGCCGCAAGAGTATCGTGTGCGCCCGCCAGACGACTTAGGCAATATTTTGGAAGGTGAGTTTCGGCCAGGATTTTTTACGGGCGTCACCACCGTCGTGTTGAAACTGTTTTCCTGCGTGCAGCCCAAAGTCGCCGTCTTCGGTAAAAAAGATTATCAACAATTGATGATTATCCGAAACATGTCGAAGCAGTTTGCCTTACCCACTGAAATCATCGCTGCAGAAACGTGGCGCGCGAAAGATGGCTTGGCGCTCTCCTCCCGCAACGGCTATTTAAGTGAAGCCGAACGCGCCGAAGCGCCCATCTTGTTTCAAACGCTGAACCAAGTGGCTGATCAAGTACGTGCAGGCCAACTCGACCCAGCAAGCATTGAAGAGGCAGCAATGGAAAAGCTCGTTCAACGCGAATGGCAACCTGACTACATATCGATACGCAAGCGCGACAATCTGCAAGCCCCTACCGCTACTGAAATTGCTAACGGCACAGCCTTAGTGGTTCTAGCCGCAGCAAAACTGGGCAAAACTCGCCTCATCGACAATCTTGAAATTTAAGCTTGAGGTAATCTAATCAGCAACATGCGGCTAATCGTCTATTTACCGATACGCAAGGCTGGGTGGATACCTTGCACGCGTCGCTTGGTGGGTCTTTTTACATCACTGATTATTTTATTCAATCCGTTTTCTCCTTCATTCGCCGAGCAAATAGCACCGGTCGAGGTAAAGGATGACGCTGGTCGCGTTGTTAGATTGAATCACCCTGCAAAGCGGATTATTAGCCTCGCACCACACGCAACAGAACTACTTTTCGCCGCTGGCGCTGGTGCTGCCATTATCGGCGTCAGTGATTACAGCAATTTCCCTGAGCAAGCGAAAAAAATTCCGCAAGTTGGCAGCGTATTTGCCCTAGATATCGAGCGCATTGTTGCGTTAAAGCCTGACCTGGTCGTGGTGTGGGGGACAGGTGGCGCGAAGATCATTGCGAAGCAGTTACGCGACCAACATCTCGCCGTATTCGAGAGCGAACCAAAGAGTTTTGAAACAGTTGCCACATCGATCGAACGACTTGCACAGCTTGGTGGAAGTGCTGCGGTCGGCGGCAAAGCGGCAGCCGCGTTCCGCGCGCGACTGGCACAAATCAAAAATACTTATGCTCGCGAAAAAAGACGCCCCGTTCGCGTGTTTTACCAAGTTTGGCATCAACCCCTAATGACCCTCAACGGGCAACATTTAGTTTCTGAAATGCTGCAAATTTGTGGCGCAGAAAATGTTTTTAGCCAACTCAAAGAAATCAGCCCCACTGTCAGCACCGAAGCGGTGATTGCTGCAAATCCCGACGCCATCGTCACGACAGGCGATGTCAATCAAGATCAATTTGCCCAGTGGCGACCATTTACGCAACTCACTGCAGTAAAAAAATCGCAGCTTTTTGTGATTCAAGACGATTGGATGAGTCGCCCTGGGCCACGTGTTTTGGATGGAGCAGAGGCGTTATGCAAACATCTAAGTAAAGTCAACTAGAACGAAGCTATTGCCATAAACGCGGGTCCACGCGATAGTAAGATCGCAGTTGCTCGTAAAGCTCCGCATGGTGTTGTGCCAACGCATGACTCTTTTCAAAAAAGGCTTCCGTCGCGACCGCAAAGAACTCCGCAGGGTTGGTTGTGCCGTAATAATCTAAAACCGTTTCGAGACCTGCTTGCTCTGCGCTGGTGAGAAGTGCGTATTCCCTTTCAAATACCTGCGCCCAACGCTGGTAATGTGCGGCGCTTGGCAACAGCGGCGCACCGTTCGTGTTGCCGGATTCACTGTCAAGCTGATGGGCAAATTCGTGCACAACGACATCATGTCCAGAGCCAGCGTTTTCGCGATCTCGTTGAATATGTTCCCACGCCAAAATGACGCGCCCATCACTCCAAGACTCGCCCGACAAGGTTTGATTTTGGTGCGTAACCACACCGCCTAGCCCCGTTTCCACCCGTGGAACAACGAAGGCGGTGGGATACACCAACACAAACTCACACTTTGGGTACACCAAGGTCTTGCGGTTTAATAGCAACAAACAAGCCTTTGCCGCAATGGTGACACGCACTTCGTCGGTAATCTCGAAACCATCACAGCCGACGAATTTTTTCTCATGCAAAAACTGTTTGATCAAACGCTTCAGACGTAACTGTATTGGCACCGACATGCGCGCATAGCTGGGTATGCTTTTTCGTAAAATTTTGGCAAACGCAGATGGAAACGGGCGCGCCAGCGCCAAGCGCAAACGATACGCGGGTAAGAAAAAAAACGCACTTAAGCCGATCAAGATCAGTGCAATTGCCAACCATTTTAGTTCCACGATAGAACTCTCCCCTGAACCTTGTTAACTTTATAAAGTTACTACAAAGTGCAACTATGCATCTTGCATCGCGATCTCAAAGCACACTCTTAGGCAGGTAAATTGGGGGAAGCGGAACAAAAACAAGTGGGTGGCAACATCAAATCAATCAGACTACACGCATGAACATGAGTGCTGCGATAATGCTTGCCTTATTAACCAACCGCGTCACTGCAACTTCTTCATGCGCAAAGGCCTCCTCTACGCCACCATTTGTTATTCACTTTGGGGTCTTTTTCCTCTGTATTTCAAAGCATTAGGCGACGTCGCCCCTATCGAGATTCTTTTGCATCGCATGGTGTGGTCCTTAGTATTTTTGGCGGGCGTGCTGGCGTGGCGCAAACAATGGTCGTGGATTTCACTCGCCTTCCAACAACCAAAATTGCTCGCGGGTTTCGCGGCAAGCGCCCTACTTTTATCGCTAAATTGGTTCATCTACATTTGGTCAATTAACAATCACCACGTACTCGATGCCAGTCTCGGCTATTTTATGACGCCCTTGATCAGCGTCTTGCTGGGTTTTGTTTTCTTGCATGAACGGCTACGCTTCATGCAATGGCTGGCGGTGGGCTTGGCTGCTGTGGGGGTTATTTGGCTTACATGGCAAACAGGGAAACTGCCGTGGATAGGCTTGTGTTTAGCCTGCAGTTTTGGCATTTACGGACTGCTGCGCAAAACGGCGAGCTTAGGCCCGCTTGAAGGCCTGTCGCTGGAAATTTTATTGTTGTTTCCGTTTGCACTTGGCTATCTGCTCTTTCTCAATGCGCATGGACAAAATGCCCTCGTCGAGGGCGACACACAACGCCAAATTTTGCTCTTAGCGGCTGGGCCTATCACGGCTATTCCTCTATTGCTTTTTGGCGCGGCGGCGCGGCGGATTCCGATGGCAAGCCTAGGCTTATTGCAATATATCTCGCCCTCAATTCAATTTTTATTGGGCGTATTTTTGTTTCAAGAACATTTTTCCACCAACCGCGCGATTGGTTTCGCCGCGATTTGGTTAGCACTCATTATCTACTCAGCAGAAAGCGTGCATAACACTTGCTTTAATAAAAAAGTGGCAGTATAGTCAAAAATATGGCATTTTGCGCTTGTAAATAAAGCAGATTAGTTTAATACTGTGATGAGTATAAAAGAATAACGGCTACGTTAAGATTGAATATTGCTAACGACTTTCGCACATTTTTGTGCTTTGTCGATGGTCATTGAATTAAAGTCTCACCGCTGAGGCGCAGAGGTCGCAGAGAAAAACCTAAATTCTCGGCTCTGCGCCTCAGCGGTGAGATTGTTTTTTTTGCGCTCTCGAGATGGTTTTTTGCGCCAGCTAACAGACTTCATTGGAGATCTAGGCAAACATGCCTAGGCTGTTAAGCGGCGCGCGCCAACAACCATTGCTCCGCTTCTTCGATGGTTTCAAAAACCTCAAACGGCCAATCAACGGCGGCGTAGTTTTTCTTGGCGATCGGTGTAGTAAACATCGCGCCTTCTAAATTTCGCGGTACGACATAAGCGGTCGCTTGATGTGCCATGCCCGCTGCTTTCAACATTTTTAGTAACTCGGCATGGGCATGCATGACTTCGTGCGATGCAAGAACGCTGACCTCAAACTCTACTAATTCTAAAAATGGCGGCTCTACACTTTGCATAGCCTTGGCTAAAAACGCTTGCTCCAATTGCATAAGTGCTGACATCAATTCTTGATTGAATGGGCCGCGCGCTTTGACGCAAATCATTTTGCCTTTTAAATGCATTTCTACCCGCCCATGAGCGGGGAACGGTTCATTTGCATATTCGTCAGTGGTATTTTTCATAGCGCTATTTTATCGGATTTGTTTTGCATGGCAGCTTCCATTTTTACTTCGTCAAATTACAGTCGTCTATTTTTTTAACCTATTTATGCTAGAGTAGCGCCTTCGCTAGGGGTCCTGACTGCTTAAGCATTCGGGTGAGAGAGTCCCTTATACCTGATCTGGATAATGCCAGCGAAGGAAAGCGCAAAGTCTTCTGCGGCACGGTCATTCCTCATTCTTCGACCCTTTTCTGCCCTTGGTTTGCTCTTCTCTTGCACTGGTGTTGACAGGTTTCAGACATTAACCTGCGGCACACCCGCTGCAAACAATTAGAGCACCTATGATCGCCAACAAATTGCACTTACTTCCCATTAGTTTTCTTTTTGCTTCGATTACTCCCTGCCTTTCATTTGCCGAAGAAGCCAATGGTGCAACGCCAGAAGTCGCAGAAATTTCAGAAGTCATCGTCAAAGGTTCGCGCGTGCAAGAACGAAAGACGACCACGAAAGCAAGCGGATTTATTAGCACTACCGCCTTAGAAACACCGATTTCCGTGACTTCTTTTTCGCGGGAGCTAATTCAAGATTTACGCCTTCGGCAAACCACCGACGCAGCAAAATTTGATGCCAGCATCAACGACGCCTACAACGCGGTGGGTTATGCGGAACAATTTTCGATACGCGGGTTCGCGTTAGACAACGCCACTAGCTACCGTAAAGATGGTTTTGCGATGCCTGGTGATGCGCCAATTCCGTTGGAGAACAAGGAACGCATTGAGATTCTCAAAGGCATCAGCGGATTTCAGGCAGGTTTTGCTGCGCCTGGCGGCCTAATTAACTACGTCACAAAACGATCCAGCGCGAACGACATCCGCACTCTAACGTTTGATGCCAGCGAGCGCGGCACGCTTGGCGGCGCAGTCGATTTAGGCGGTAAGTTTAACGATCGACGCTTTGGTTATCGCATTAACGCAGCGGCTGAACATTTGCGCTCGTATGTTCATGGTGCCGATGGCAATCGACAATTTGTATCCGCCGCTTTCGACGCGCAACTGACGAACACGCTTCTCGTTCAAGTTGATGCTGATTATCAACATCGTTCGCAAATCACGGTGCCCGGTTTTCAATTAACTGATGGGCTGCGCTTGCCATCGCAAATTAGCCCTCGCCTCAACCTGAACAACCAAGCTTGGACACGCCCAGTAGACACGCGCGGCGCCAACTTGGGGGCGAGCGTTGATTGGCAATTTGCGCCGACGTGGCATATCAGCGTAGCTGCCAACCGCCACGAATTTAAGCGCGATGATTTCACCGCATTTCCCTATGGCTGCAGCGCGGGAAATTTCTACCCCGGTTACTGCGCGAATGGCGACTTTGATGTTTACGATTACCAGAGCGAAAACGAAAGCAAATCGTTCTTGGGTGCGCAATTCGTCGTCAACGGACAATTTGCGACGGGTCGTTTTCAACACCAAATCGCTTTTGGCTGGACGCGTTCAGTCAGACGCGATTACTTTGGTGACGCCGTGTACGAGTTTGTTGGCAGCAGCAATCTTTATGTACCAACCGTGGTGCCCGCCTCCGCCAATCAAACTGGACCCGCATTTTTGCGACGCAACGACCGCGATACCTCGTTTTTTGCACAAGACATTATTGGTTTAAGCGATCAATTCAAACTGCACACAGCTTTGCGCTTCCAACGCACGCAGCGTTCACAGTTTGGCTTGGCTAGCGAAGATGATCATGTCGCTTTGCCTTCTGCCGCGCTGGTTTTTAGCCCATCGGCACATCAAAGTATTTACGCCAGTTTTTCTGAAGGGATCGAGCATGGTGGTGTAGCGCCCTTTGGCACAAACAACCAAAACCAATTGCTGTCTGCTGCCCGCTCACGGCAATTTGAAGTCGGCGCAAAAGCGGATTTGGCGACTGATTTTAGCCTCGCCCTTGCCGCATTTCGAATCAAAAAGCCGCTAGAACTGATCACTGCCGAAAACCTCTTTTCCCGCCTTGGCAATGCGGTGCATCAGGGTGTGGAGCTCACAGCGCAAGGAAAAATCTCATCTGAATTCAGTTTGATCGCTAGCGTGACCGCGATACACGCCCAACAAGAAGAAACGGGCGATGCAAACTTGGATGGCAAACGCGTTACGAATGTACCGCGCTTTAAATCAAGCCTATACGCAGACTATGCGCCTAAGCAATTGGGTGGTGTGCACTTGAACGCGAGTTGGCAATACGCCAGCAGCAAAGCCTTCAGCCCCGATAACAAAATCACCGTGCCACGCTACCATGTCGTCAACATAGGCACTAATTACAGCACAGACTTAGGTGGTTTTCGTACGACATTGCGCATGAATGTGGATAATCTTTTTGATCGCCGCTACTGGCGCGATGTCACGCAATCACTGGGGGGCTATTTATTTCCTGGCGCACCACGCGTATATAAATTTTCTGCGCAAGTCGATTTTTGACCTACTCGAAATGCTCTAAAAATTTGAATG
>JAIETO010000312.1 GCA_019745005.1 Burkholderiaceae bacterium | reverse complement strand
ACCTGTACGAGAGTACAGCGAGCACGGTAGCCGGAGTCGCAGGTACAAAATTTGGTCGCGCAGTAACTTAATCAGAGTTTCCCTCGGACAAAACCCCACGATAATCGTCGCTGACTTACCAAAAAAACGGAGGCAAAAAGTACGAGAGTGTGCCGAATCTTCCCACAAACGCTCTCATTTCGCTTGCAACGACGCGTAAGGTTTGCTTTTGATCGCCCCAAAAAAAACGAACGCCATATCGATGAAAAAAGCGGGCTCGGCAAACACCTTGTTATCGCCAATCAACGGCTATTTGTGTTTTAATGCTTGAGACAAAACATAAAGTTCAACATTGTAAAACTTTGTCAAATTGTTTCAAACAAAGGCAAGCGGAGACAAGCAAACCAAGCCACGTTTGAGAGACGCAAATCAGCATAAAAATAAAAAGGTGTATGTTACACAAACCTCTAACCGATGCCGATTTCAACTATCGCATTGCTTTGACTGCTTGTCATGGTGACGATTCTCAACCGGACACCCTCCGTCTTTTGACTCGGTATTCTAACGATTGTGCTGACAACGGCACAAAGAAAGTGGCTTCATTATGCTGAAGAGAAAACTAAAAATCGGCCAACGCTTGGCATTGGGTTTTGGCATTGTGATTATTTTGCTGATGCTACTTGCCGCCCTCGCCTACTCCCGCATTGGTGGGCTCAGCGGCGAAATTGCTAACACCGTCAATGATCGTTACCCAAAGACCGTCATTGCTAATCAAATTAAATCTCAACTTAACGACGTTTCGCGCAATATGCTCAATGCACTCATCATGACGGATGCGGAGCAAATAAAAAAAGAAATCGCCAATATCAATACAGAGAACCAGAACAACAACGAAGCTTTCGCGCAGCTTGAGAAAATTATTACGGACCCGAAAGGTAAAGAATACTTAAAAGAAATTACCACCATACGCGATAAATTTATGCCCTTGCAGGCCAAGTTCATCGCCTTAATTAACGAAGATAGAAAAGAAGAAGCGCAGCTCAAATTTTTGTTTAGCTTGCGTCCTGTACAACTTAAATATTTCGCGGCGCTGGATGCTTTCTTGAAGCATCAAAACAGCCAAATGGAAATGGCGGGCAGTGACTCGGCCAAAGTTGCTAAGTCAACTAGCGCCACGATACTCATCCTTGCCTTAGTCGCCACGGCGGTGAGTGTGCTGGTCGCCTTCCTCGCAACACGCAGTATCACGCAACCGTTATACGAAGCCGTAGACGTAGCAAAGCGTGTTGCCGATGGCGATTTAACCAGCGATATTGAGGTAAAAACAGGCGATGAGATGGGCCAAATGATGGAAGCGCTTCGATATATGAACGAAAGCTTAATGAAAATTGTTGGGGAAGTACGCGCGGGTACAGAGACCATTGCGTCTGTCTCTGGCGAAATTGCTAGCGGCAACCTCGACCTCTCAACGCGCACAGAAAAACAAGCCGCGTCCCTACAAGAAACCGCGTCATCCATGCGTGACTTGACGGACACGGTGAAACAAAATGCGGAACATGCACACCAAGCGAATCGGCTTGCCCTGTCAGCCTCAGAAGTGGCTGAAAAAGGTGGTGTCGTGGTCGCCCAAGTGGTGGATACGATGGGCTCCATCAATGCGTCATCAAAGAAAATCGTGGATATTATTGGCGTGATTGATGGCATCGCTTTCCAAACCAATATTCTCGCCTTGAACGCTGCAGTTGAAGCGGCACGAGCGGGTGAGCAAGGTCGTGGTTTTGCTGTGGTGGCGAGCGAAGTACGTAGTTTGGCGCAGCGCTCAGCCGCAGCGGCAAAAGAAATCAAAACCTTGATTGGGGATTCTGTCGATAAAGTCACCGTTGGCAGTAAGTTAGTTGCCCAAGCCGGCACCACGATGGACGAAGTAGTCGCCAGCGTGAAGCGTGTGACCGACATCATGGCTGAAATTACTGCCGCTAGCCAAGAGCAAAGTACCGGCATTGAACAAGTCAATCGCAGCATCGCACAAATGGATGAAGTGACGCAGCAAAACGCTGCCTTGGTTGAAGAAGCCGCTGGTGCTGCAGAGTCGATGCAAAATCAAGCCAGTAACCTTGCACATGTGGTCAGCGTGTTTAAGTTGAAAGCAGGCGCCGGAACTAATGACATGATGGGGCAGTCAGGGAATGCACTTAGACCGGCAAGAAGTACGAGTATTAACCGTGCCGCACCCGCGTCGAACGGAAAGAAGCGTGAACCCATCATTGCACGCCTTGGCCAAGAAAAAGCGAGTGCAAATAAAGACAAGCAAGACGAATTCGAAGAGTTTTAGTCGTTATTTATTTTGCTCGTGGCAAAATAGAATCGTTGCAACATTCACTTTGGCGTGAAGATGCTTCCTCTTTAACGCCAAGTGATACGAGACATTGGTTCAAAAAAATTTCAAGCTTCAAAAAGTAAGTCGTTTATTTCTACATAAGGCAAGTGAAAAGAATCCGCATCAAGTCAGTTTAGATTGGCACTATTTCAATTCAACAAGTTTCATCAACATCGCATGACAACAAAAGGGGGAATAAAAATGAAGCACTTTTTAAATATGAGGTCTTTGCTTGCACTAGTAGCCGTCACATTTGCATTAACGAACCCAGCTAGCGCTGTCTTTGCTGCTGAAGTGAATGGCATTAAATTCGATGACACAGCCAAAGTTGGCGGTAAAGACTTAAAGCTGAATGGTGCTGGTATGCGTGTCAAAGCGGCGTTCTTCAAACTTTACGTTGCTGGACTTTATTTAGCTGAAAAGAAGTCGACCCCAGCCGACATCATCGCCTTGGCGGGCCCCAAGCGCGTGCAACTCGTGATGCTCCGTGAAATCAGCTCGGAAGATTTTGGTGACGCTTTCATGAAAGGCTTGAATGAAAATTCGGACAAAGCGGAGAAATCTAAATTTGTGAATCAAACAGTCGCGATGGGTGAAATATTTGCCTCAATAGCCGGATTGAAGAAAGGTGATGTGCTGCATCTTGATTGGATTCCCAACGTCGGTATGCAATCGCTTCTCAATGGCAAACAGGTTGGTCAAACTGTGCCAGACGTGGGCTTTTATAACGCGGTATTGAGGATATGGTTAGGTGACAAACCCGTAGATAGCTCGCTCAAGCCTCAATTATTGGGCGAAGCGAAATAATACTTTTACAGACACACGAATTAAAAAACGGCACTGCGGTGCCGTTTTTTTATGTCCTAAATTTAACCCGCGTAGCTAAAACTCTCGACCGTTGTGGTGTAGCTTGAACTGGTCACGGTACTCACATAAACATAGTCTGCTTTCGTGGCCGCTGGTGTCACGGTAATCAGCATGTAACCACGGCGATACGTATCCACGTAATTCAGGTCTTCGACAAATGCGCGTATGGTTGCCGCCAAGGTCGCTGGTGGCACAACTGCTGGCGGAAACACACCTTCAAAACCCGAAGAGGTAACCGACATGCCGGCAAATTCGGCGCCCACCTGTGTACCATCTGCCAGCGTCAACTTGTAATACCATGCGTTATGACTATCGCCTGAGAGCACAACAAACTTTTTGCCTGCGGCCTTTAACTTTGCGGCGGAGTTGAGCACTGCATCACGTGCGGCGGGATAGCCTTCCCAATCATCAAAGGTGTAAGAGATGCGTGGATTTTTACTTGGATCGAGCAAATCTTTTTGTTCCTGCGTTTGCAAAGCGACGGGGGTTGCTTTCGCCGTCAAGTAGGCGGTGACTGACGCTGTACTTAAGTTGGTCGAAAGTACCGATGCGGGCAAAATTGTGCGGCCCATAATGGTTTGGTTACCCAAAATTTGCCACGTCGCTTTTGAGCCGGTCATTTGCGTGTCTAACCACGCCTGCTGTGTCTCGCCCAGTAATTGCTTATTGCGATTAAAAGCATAAGGTAAAAATGCAGGATTTGGCACATCGCGTCCATTGGCATCTAACATGCGATCTGGCTGCTGCTCACGGCCAATAATGCGTGTATCGAGCATATGCAAGGAGAGCAAATTACCAAAATCAAACGAGCGATAAATGCGCAACAAATTACTTGGGTCTGGGCTACGAATTGGCATCCATTCGTGGTACACCTGACTGGCCGCTGCTTTACGCGCATTCCAGGTGCCTTGGGTTTGTGGATTGTGATTTTCCGCGCCACCTATCCAAGCGTTATTTGCAAATTCATGGTCATCCCAAATGGCGATCAAAGGCATTCTCGCGTGCAAGGCTTTGACGTAAGGGTCTGCTTTATGTAATGCATGGCGGGCGCGATAATCAGCCACAGTTACCACCTCGCTGGCAGGGGCAGAAACGCGCGCAGCAACAGCACTCGCGGCAGGTGGATAAACGCCATCTTTGTATTCGTAAATATAGTCACCTAAATGCAAGGCAACTTGCGCACCTGAAGAGACGGCTGCATCATAGGCATTGAAATATCCAGCGGGATAATCGCTGCATGAAAATACCGCGAGCTTGACTTCCGATACATTTCCAACGGGTAAAGTGCGCGTGCGGCCAACGGCCGAAACACTATTGTTGGGTGCAACGAAACGATAGAAATATTCTGTGTTTGCGCTGAGTCCTGTTGCGTCTACCTTGGCGGTGAAGCCCGTGTCCGCACTCGCTGTGACCTTGCCAGAAAACAGGATGGGCGAAAAATTTGCGTCAGCGGCTATTTGCCAAGTGAGAGGGACTGAGGCATCGGTAGAAATCTTTGCATGCGTCCACAAAATAACGCGATCTGCCAGTGGATCACCACTTGCAACGCCATAATTAAAGGCCGCTTGTTCGCCACCTAGTTCGACACCATTTGAGCCGCAAGCAGTCAACACACCGCCTGAGGCAATCACCGCTGCTGCGGACGACATTTGAAGCACAAACTTGCGACGACCCGGTACGACAGTTTTATTTGAGTCGATTGATTTATTTTGAATCGGCATGCGAACTCTCCTTTAAAAGTCCGAAGTGTAGGGTTCGCTTGTGTCAAGCTTATGACATTTTTGTAAAGGAGTTGAGCGGCCTTGCGTGGCGTGACGAAAGGCAAAATGGATAGCGACAAGATTCTCGAACCTGACCAACATGCCCGCGTACAAGCATTGCTAGCACAGGAAACATCGTTTGCTGACTTCTTTTCACAATGCGTGCTTGATCATCATCATGTGAGGCGAAGCAATGTAACTTTGTGCATTCGCTATACCCAGTCAATGTGATTTCTTACAATTTCATTTGAATGCATCTTCAGGTAATTTAATATACTAGATACAGTAATTTTCTTATTCGCTTTTAAATAAAGCGCAAATAGAATGAAAAAATATAAAACATTGGGAGTATGCAAATTAAGTCCAAACCATCCTGCGGCGAACTCGACGAACACCGTTCTGGAGTCAAGGTTTTTCTTTTGCAATTTTTTCGAATGGCGTATCTGAACACAGCACGGTAAGATACGTATAAGACCTTATGCGGCATTCAAGATGGCGTGGTTTTGTATGACAAAGCGCCTCTGCATCACTACCACTCGCACTCGATCCTAAATGCCTTGAACTCATTTCCATTCTCGTTTTTCACACCGAAGCAAGTACAGCAAATAAAACCATTTTCTGAATGAACAATTTAATGCGCAACGATTATCTTCGGCATACGCTTTGGCTATTTTTATGCTCGCTAGTGCTTGTTTTTCCAGCAAAGAGTTTCGCATGGAGTAACCACGCACTAGGCACATGGCAGGCCTTAGCTGAACCGTTAGACGAAAAAAAAATACCGCAAATACGAGCAGAAAGTTTAGAAAATTTTTTGTCGAAAGAAGCGCATGCAATTGAACGTCTACTCGATGCCGAAGAACAATGGGCTCGTACTTATGTGCCAAGCTACCCTGCTCGACCAGAGTCGCTGCGCTTTCAACGTCCCGGTAGTCGAGCACAATTTTTGACTGCTTTACGCATTAATCCCAACGCAAAACTCCCGCTGTATTTACAGATCAAACCAAATGCCAGCAGCGCTGCGCTCGCCTTGGCAGAAAAATTGCCGTGGCAAGATGTGACGACGCTTTCCCATGCACCTTCGGTGGAGAAATGCGCATTTATCCAAATAAAAGAAGGAGAAAAAGTCACGGCTTTAGATGTGATTGCGAGTGCGTCGGATGAGCCAGACTATGGCTTAGACTTGGGGCTATGGGAAGACAATGGCACAAGCTACGGTCAACGTTACGGGTTTGGTAAAGAACCTTTCGGCAACCCCGCGCTCGAATATGCGACGCAGGCACCGTTTCATATTGGCTTTTTCCACGAGTCGCCTATCATTTTAGCCGCCGCTGGCTTTCTCAAGCGCACTTACCCTGAGTATCGCATTCATATGTACCAATCTTTAGCCGACCATGCGTTTCGCAGTGGGCATGATTACTGGGGCTGGCGCTTTGCCGGGTGGGCACTACACTATATTCAAGATTTAACGCAGCCATATCACGCTTCCGTGTTGCCTGGGCTCAGCGTGCCGCGTATGTTGTGGATTAATGCGCTTGACTTGGCCGGCGCGCCGACTGCCAAACGTGAGGTGATTACGCTGCTTTCAAATCGTCATGCCGCACTAGAAAACTACCAATACTATCGAATGCATTCTGCCTATGCAATGAACAACGAGAGCGATGAACTGCTAAGCGCAGTGCGGCAAACTTCGTATGAAAGAAATATTGCCGCCTACACGACGAGCGCGATACGGCAGGTGATTAGCAAAGAGTCGCACGCCGCCGCAGACGCAACCGATGCGTTGCTAGAGCAAGTTTTGCCTGCGAAGTATATTTCTGATCCGAACTATCAATTCGGCGAAGCCGAGCCAAATATCAATTTATTCGCCCTGCTGAAACAATCTCCGCTGGCACATCAACAGCGCATGAGCGAAGCGGTGAGCGGTTTAATGATGAATTTTGGCGTGCACTCACGCTCGTTCGTAAACGCCCTCTTCCCAATTACGAAGGCGAAAAAATAATCGTAGAGACTTCTGACGTATGTGCGGCGCACAGAAGGATAAGGCTCTCGCTCAATTTTTGTGGCGCTGCCTAACACCGAGCTGACCGGCACGCGCGCGTAACAGCGTCGAGCGACAAGTTAAACAGATTCATTGAAGAAGACTTTAGCTGAATTTGATAACTCTTTAAGTTGGCCAGCGTCCACCACTAGTGAGAGGTTCGCAGACCAACATGGAGGGTAACCATTTGGGTTGAGCTCCGCGATAAAAGTAATGTGTCCGAGAGAGTCACAAGTCGCTGAAAGATTGAACTCTCCCTCCATTGCCCCCCAACCTTTCTCTCCTTTCCATCCGGACCATGCCTCGGCGATCTGCTTAAAGAACGCCACTGGAGAATTGCCATATGGAAGATTCTCAACTTCGATGTCGCCCCTGAAACCGGGAGCTTCGCCACTAACTAGGTAGGACGAAAGCCATCCATCAGAGTTGAAGCGACGCGAGTGAAATGTCAATTTCACCCCTTTCTCTGTTTTGATTATGAACTCGTCCATGTGCTGTTTAACGCTGGTTGATACTTAAGGAGACTCAGATTAAGTGCAACGAGCGGTCAAAGTTTGATTCGAGACGCGTACCTGTACGACTTTACAGCGAGCACAGTAGCCGGTGTCGCAGGTGCAAAATTTGGCCGCGCAGTAACTTAATCAGAGCTTCCTTAGTTTAGGTACGACTTTCTTAGCCGCGTTTATCGTCAGGACGCAAGAGTTGCGCAGCGCGAAGCATCTCTGCTTCGCTGACATTTGCGTCTTGTTTAGGCCGCTTCATAATCTTCATAGTAAGAAAGAGCAAACCTAAAAGCATCAGAAGGAAAGGGCCAAACCAAAGCAGCCAAGTGGTCTGCTTAACAGGGGGGCGATACAAAACAAAATCGCCATATCTTTGCACCATGTAGTCCAAAATTTCTTGGTCTGAGGCACCCTGAACAACTTTTTCTCGCACTTGATTTTTAAGATCAATTGCAAGACCGGCGTGTGAATCTGCAATCGTTTGGTTTTGGCAAACCAAACAGCGCAGTTCTTCAGTTAATTTATGCACACGCTTTTCTAAAACTAAATCGTTGCTACTTTTATCGATTGCATCCTGTTCCGCCGCATTAGAAAGACCAGCCAACGTTACAAAACAAAAAACCACGCAAGCGTAAAACAGGAAGCCAAAGTTCGGACCTTGCTTCGTACGTAAAATCTCTGCAAAATTAACCACGATTGAGCTCCAAGATCATGGGTTGTAATTTCTGCGTAATCACTTCTGGCGTAATCGGCCCGATATGTTTTAAGCGAATAATCCCCTGCTTATCGATCAGAAATGTTTCGGGTACGCCATACACCCCGTAATCAATGCCAACACGCCCATCTTCATCAAACGCGGAATCTTGGTATGGATTTCCAAATTGCGCGAGCCAATTCAAGCCATCAGCGCGCACATCTTTGTAATCTAGTCCGATGATGGGCACCAGTGATTTCTTCGCCATCTCGATCAGAATGGGGTGCTCGTAGCGACACGCCACGCACCACGAGGCCCACACATTGAGCATCCAAACTTGCCCTAACATTTGCTTAGGCGAGATCACTTTCGATGGGTCGCTCAAAGACGTTAAAGAAAATTGCGGCGCAGGCTTGCCGATCAGAGGCGAAGGCACTTCCTTGGGATTAAGGTTTAAGCCAATTCCCAGAAAAATGACTAAACCAATAAATATACCTAACGGTAAAAGAAATCTTCTCATCGTTTCCTCTTAGGACGCAGAACCTGCGAGACCGCCGCTCAATTGCTCTTCTGCTGCCTTTTTCTTCGCCCGCGCCGCCATGCGATAGCGTCGATCAGACGCCGCCAAAAATCCGCCCAGTGCCATGATTAGGCAACCCGCCCAAATCCAACTGACGAATGGTTTATGTTGTACACGCACCACCCAAGATCCATCCTCGGTTGATTCACCTAAGGAAACATACAGATCGCGCGTAAATCCGCGATTAATTGCCGCTTCAGTCATTGGCATTTGCTGCACCGTGTACAAGCGTTTTTCGGGCTTTAATTCGACAATATTCACACCGTTGCGCGTTACTTGAAAACTACCTTGTGCGGCGACATAATTCGGACCTTGAATTTCTTTCAAATTGGTAAAACGAAAATCGTATCCACCCACACTGGTTGTATCACCGACACGCATGGTCAAATCATTAGAGACATCAAGCCCTTTCACCAAAGTGACGCCAACTAAAAATACGCCGATGCCCAAGTGCGCAACGATCATGCCCCAGTAACTTCTTGGTTGCGTGGAAACCCTTTTAAAAAAAGAAGTGCCCTGAGGCGCATGTTTGAGGCGCTCGTATAAATGCGAGCCCGTTCCTAAAAAAATCCATGCCGATAAAGTGACACCCAAAATAACCATCGGTGAGGCAGTCAGAAGTAGCGCGGCAACAATCGCAAAAACCACCGAGCCCAAACCGACCCAACGCAAGCCGAACAACACGTCCCTCCATGAGGAATTTTTCCAATGCACAAAAGGACCAATCGCGATGAGAACCAAAATCGGCATCATTAAAGGCACAAACACGGCCTCGAAGTACGGCGGTCCGACAGAAATTTTGCCCAGATTTAACGCATCGAGAAACAAGGGGTACAAGGTTCCTAATAAAACGGTCGCCGCCGCTGTGAGCAACAAGACGTTGTTAATGAGAAGCATAGACTCTCGGGAAAAAACTTCAAAGCGCCCACCTAGACCTACTTTGGGCGCCCGCCACGCAAACAAAGTCAGGGAACTACCAATAACCAGTGCGAGGAATACCAAGATAAACAAGCCACGACGTGGGTCTGTCGCAAATGCGTGTACGGACGTTAAGACGCCAGAACGCACTAAAAAAGTACCCAACAATGACAAAGAGAAAGCAATAATCGCCAGCAGCACAGTCCAGTTTTTGAAGCTACCCCGCTTCTCTGTCACCGCTAACGAGTGTATCAATGCCGTACCTACCAACCACGGCATAAATGAAGCATTTTCAACCGCATCCCAGAACCACCAACCACCCCAGCCTAATTCGTAATACGCCCAAAAACTCCCCATAAAAATGCCGAGAGTAAGGAAAGTCCAGGCAACCAAAGTCCAAGGTCTAGACCAACGCGCCCACGCTGCGTCCAATTGCCCCCCAATTAAGGCGGCAATGGCAAACGCAAAGGCTACTGAAAACCCAACATAGCCCATATACAACATAGGCGGATGAATGATCATGCCAAAATCTTGCAGCAATGGATTTAAGTCGCGTCCATCAAGGGGCACAGGAAATAAGCGATCAAAAGGGTTGGAGGTAAACAACATAAAGCACAAGAATCCAACACTCACTAAACCCATCACGCTCAACACGCGCGCCACAGTCACCGCTGGTAGTTGACGACTAAACTGCGCCACCGCGAAGGTCCACAAGACTAGAGTTTCACTCCACAAAAGCAAAGACCCTTCATGCCCGCCCCAAGTACCTGCAATTCTGTAATAAATGGGCAACTTAGAATTTGAATTGGATGCCACATAGGCCACTGAAAAATCATTTGCCACGAAACTAAAAACCAAACACACAAACGCCAAACTCACGAAAAAGAATTGTCCGGCTGCTGCAGGGCGCGCGACGGCGATCCAGCGTTCGTCATTCTTAAACGTGCCTACCAGCGGCATCACACCGAGAATAAGCGCCAAGCAAAGCGCAATCATTAGGGAGAAATTACCTATCTCTGGAAGAATCGCCATCATTTAAGGTTCCCCACTTTCGCGTCTTGAACGTTTTGAGCGCTTTGAGCACTGCCTGCACCTTCAAGCTTGTTTCCGGCTTCCTTCGCTTTCTTCAAAGCATAGGCGGCTTCGGGCGGCATGTAATTTTCATCATGCTTCGCTAAAACTTCATCCGCGATCAAAATTTGATCGGGACCCAAGCGACCTTGCGTCACGACACCTTTTTCTTCTTTAAACAAGTCCGGCAGAATACCTTTGTATTTCACGCGCACACTTTTCACGGTATCAGTGACAACAAAGCTCACCGTCACACCATCAGCTTGCCGTTGTAGGCTATCTTTTTCTACCATGCCACCAAGGCGGAAACTACGCCCTTGCGGCGCTTCACCTGCAAGCACTTGTGTCGGTGTAAAAAAGAACACCAGATTTTTTTGGAATGCGGACAGGACTAATGCGACGCCGCCGCCCAATAAAAGTACGCCGAAGGCGATCAAGATCAATCGTTTTTGTCTGGTTTTCATCGTATTTCTGCGCGAGGCGCAGCCATTTTGTGTGTTTGTTTGCGCAACTGCGCGATAGCTTGACCGTGCCGATGGCGCAAACCAATCAGCTCAAAGATGATGGACAAAAAGACAGCCACAACCGAGCCCCATACGTACAAGGCATATCCGCCCATCGCAAAAAAATCACCCCAGCTTGCCCAAATCATCTTGCGCTCTCCTGTAAATCTTTGACCCATTCTGCGCCACGTTCACGTTCTAAAATAATGCAGCGAACGCGCATCAATGCCGCTGCTATCGTGTACGCCCAGAATGCAAATACCATAATCAACATACCGACTAACATCGTCATCGCCATGCTGGGCGCAGACTTCATGTTGATCGACGAGCCTTGGTGCAAGGTATTCCACCATTGCACTGAAAAATAAATAATCGGTATATTAACCACGCCAACAATCGCAATTATGGCACCTGCTTTGTCTGCGCGTCGGGGGTCATCAATTGCGGACTGTAGAGCGATGAAACCGCCATACAAAAAAAGCAAAATTAATTCAGAGGTCAAACGTGCATCCCACACCCACCATGTCCCCCAAGTTGGCTTACCCCAGAGCGAGCCCGTCAAAAGTGCAAGAAAAGTAAACATGGCACCCGTTGGTGCCAAGGCTGACGCCATCATTGAGGACAGCCGCGTATTGAATGCGACGCCAATGGCCGCCCAGAATGCCATTACAAGGTAGACCAGCATGGACATCCACGCAGCAGGCACATGCAAAAAAATGATTCGATACGCATCGCCTTGCTGATGGTCAGTCGGTGCAATAAAAAAACCCACATAACAACCAGCCACGCAAAGAAGTAAGGCGATTGCAAAAAACCAAGGTGTCATTGCTTGTGCAAGAAAATAGAAATGACTAGGCGCAGCGAACCTAAACAAACTCAACCGCTTACCTGTATTTGCTTTCAGTTTATTTTTTTCATCCATTATCAACGATCAAACTTTCTAAATAAATTGATTGCTTTTTGGGCATTGCTACCAACTACCAATGTCAACTGCCATCGAAACATTTGGTTAAGACGATGCAAGCTGCCCGAATTGACTCCAATTAGTTTAAAGCAAAAACTCATTCCATCGCGATGCGCAGCGAAGCAGCAATTGCCCAAGGTGCCAAGGCACATGCAGCGCAAAAAATCCCACATAACAAAAGCAAGTGGGAGGCACTTCCTAAACCACTATTTTCTGCCACGACTGCACCTGCGCCAAAAATCAAAATAGGAATGTACAAAGGTAATACCAACAAAGAAATTAAAACACCGCCCCCACGCGTACCAAGCGTTAAGGCTGCTCCCACTGCACCGATCAAACTAAGTGTCGGTGTCCCCAAAAATAAGGTCAAAAACAAGACAAAATTAGCGTTCGCCGACAAATCAAATTGCAAACCCAGAAGCGGCGCAAGGCAGACTAACGGCAAACCAGAAATCAGCCAATGCGCACACACTTTGCCCAAAACGATGACCACCAGTGGTTCTGATGACAAAATCATTTGCTCAAGCGTACCATCAGCGTGATCGGCAGCGAACAAGCGACCCAGCGCTAACATCGATGCGAGCAATGCAGAAATCCACAGTATTCCGGGCGCCATCGTGCGCAAAAGTGATGATTCTGGCCCAACACCTAGCGGGAAAAGGCTTGCAACCACAATGAAAAATGTTAAGGTCAAAAATACATCGGAACGACGTCGCATAGCGAGTTTAAGATCACGGCGCACCACGCAAAAAAAGACGCCTAACATATTGCACTACCATCCAGATCCAAGGTCACCGCACGGGTCGCCTGTAAATCGATTTTCTGATGCGTGGTGTAGATTAAGATGCCCCCCTTTTGCAAGTGCGCGGCAAGCTTGCCACAAAGCGCATCAACTGTGGGTTGATCTAACGCAGAAAATGGCTCATCAAGTATCAACAATTTCGCTGCTTGGTTGGTGCTAAGCGTGCACAATGACACACGCTTGCGCTGTCCTTGTGATAGCACGCCAACGGGCAATTCAGCCAAATCGACAAGGCCATTTTCTTCGAGCGCCCGATAGGCTTCTTCACGTCCAATGGCTTGACCTGCGATAGTGCTTCTTGCCACTAGGTTTTCCCAGCTCAATAGATCATCTTTAAGTCCAATAGCGTGACCAAGATAGAGCAAGTCGCGTGCAAATGACTCCCGAGTATTTTTGATAGCCGTGCCTTGCCAACGCACTTCGCCCGCCAATGGGGATAACAGGCCGCAAAGACAGCGCAACAAGGTCGTCTTTCCGCTGCCGTTCGCGCCGACCACGTGTAGGGCGTCGCCGCCGCGCAGTTCCAAATTTACATCCGAAAACAACTCACGCTCCCCGCGCGCGCAGGCAACGCCCACCAAGGCTAAGGTCATAAAGTGTTACCCATGTCTTCCGAACATCCCATAGCCAGTAAACATTCTCATCATCTTCACATAATATTGCCGAACGAGAAGTATACAGGGTCAAACCTTTCACACGAGAAAATTGTCACAACTTGTCACAACATTTCTGAGCGCCATTTCTCTTCCGAATACTGCGCATGAAATCACGTCAATTCACCAATGAAAAAGGAGCCGAAGTTGGCTCCTTTTTCATCATTTTAAATTCTTAAGATGTTTAAAAAAATTAAATAGGCGACAGCCAACGTAATTCTTTCACCTTAACCTTAAGTAAGCCTTAAGCCTCTTGCTTAGGCTTAAATGGATGCTCAGTATTGCGGAATTTTTCTCGACGATCACCCATCAGAGCGCGCAATTCCTTAATGCTAATGCCAGAAATTTCATGCATGGTGATCAACAGTGATGCGCCCACCGGTAAAGTGCGATGGCGAATTTTGCTGATGACTGGTGGAGCTACTTCTAACGCTCTTGATAAAGCCGCATCGTTTTTTAAATGCAGGCGCTGAATCAAGGTATCAAAAAGATGGTTTGGATCGTAATTGATCTCATCTGATTGTAAATCTAATAAATTTGCCATTGTGTACCTTTCAGTTCGGGGTCGACCAAGCCGCACTGTGGCGAATCGACATTAAATGAGATAAATCATTATAGATTTTTGAGCAAAGGGTGTGAATACCTTGTCTATACTATTTTACAGCTCAATTCTATTCGAACAATGCTATTTCACCAAGTCGGAATCCCACATAAGAAGTATAAAAAATGTTAAATGTTTGGTGAATCTGCCTAAATAGGCGGCTTAAGTAAGGGCTTATGGTGAACTAAATAGCGAGGGAAGATCAATCCGACGTCAACAGCACCGCATTCAAATCAACTGAATTTGACCAAGATCGATGACCGTCATACATTTCGACTGTAATTGCCACATATTTATTAACTCTATGTGGCAAAATTTCGCCGAATGGATTAAGGTTGGAACATATTTTTTGATTTTAAGTGGCAATTCAGATTACCAATGACGCAACTATATTCAACCTTTCCACAAACGTTCCATACAGAATTCGAAAATCTTTTTCAATGGGCCCAAACGCAAGAAATAATCCACATCGGAACACCAGGGCGCATTGAGGAGAGACTAAGAGGAGCCGACACCTTTTTCTACCATCGCTTTTATGATGCAAATGGCAATCAAATCGAAAAATACATAGGAGGGCCCGCTGGTAGTCCTGACGGCGACCTGGCACGCAAAAATGCTATGGAAAGAATAAGCAGTGCAGAAATGATTGTTCAAAACGTAAAAAATTTCCGCAAACTTGGTTTTGCTGTTATTGAAGCCAAGGCTGGAGCCACGTTGGCTGCATTGCATAACCATGAACTGTTTTCAAAAGGACTTACATTAATTGGTAGTCACGCATACGGTGCGATCTTGAACAGGCTTGGCGTGATGGCGCCTAATTACCTTACGGAAGACATCGACACTGTGAGGTCGAATCCATTAAATCTTGCCACGACACCGCAAATAAACCTGCTGGAAATACTTAAGACCTCAGGGCTGCCATTTTTAAAAACAAAAACGAATTTAAAGCCTGGCGATAAGTCTGAAACATACAAACTGGCAGGTAAAGAAAAGCTCTTAGTGGATCTTCTTGTCAATGGACCTAAAGTCGGGGCGCCAATCTTTGTTCCCGAGCTGGAAGCGTATGCGCAGTCTGTTCCTCACTTAAATTACTTGGTCAATGGCCGATTAGAATCCATCATACTTAGCAAGCACTATGCAATACCAGTTTATACGCCGAATCCGGCTCAGTTTGCTGTACATAAATTATTTTCAGCGACATCTCGCGTTAATCAGTCAGCGAAAAGTGATAAAGATATTTTGCAAGCGGCAACCGTCATTTGCGCTGTTGAAGACAAATATCCTGGGGACATTGAAGACGCGCTAAACGCCTTCCCTCCGTCCGGGATGCGCTTGATGTTAAAAGGTGCCGAGCGAGCCATGCCCTTCGTGCAATCGCATTCTGAGCAGCATGGGGACGACTTTCGACGAGCGATAGATCGTCTTAGCTAACATCCGAATACATTGGCGAAAATCGCTGCCGAATCAAGCCGTCGTTTTCGTTCCAAGAATTCAGCCAAAATTATTGAGGCTATTGGGATAACTTAGTTTGATTTAGTGGATACATTAGGAATTTGAAACTTAACACGATTGCCCCCATGAATACACGCCATTCCCTAATACTGAGGTTTGTAACTTCATTCATGCGAATCAACAACGACGCGCTAAACGATAAACGCCGATGGCAGAATATGCTGATGACTGGTGGAGTTATGTCTAGCATCCTAGATAGGCTTTTAGAAAATCCAAAGAAAAATGGCTCACATGAAATTCACGTAAGCCATTGATTTAGAACGTATTCGGTGGGGTGGACGATGGGGCTCGCTTGAATGCTGTTTCAAGAAAAAACGTAAGTGCTATACAACGCTTTGCACCATTAATTTCCCCTCAGCAAGCACTGTTTGTAAATGTTCCGCACTAATAAAGCTTTCTGCATAAATTTTATACAGCGCCTCGGTTCCTGAAGGTCTAACGGCGAGCCAAGCGTTTTTGGTGCTTACTCGTATGCCCCCTAGACATTGCCCATTGCCTTTCGCGCGCGTGGATATCTCAATGATTTTTTCGCCCGCTAGTTCAGTCGCCGCAATGCTTTGCGGGGTGATCTCCTTTAACTTTGTTTTTTGTTCTGTCGTTGCTGGCATTTCATCACGTTGATAAAACGATGTGCCCACAGTTGCACATAGATTTTGATATGTTTGCGCTGGATCGTGACCCGTTTTTGCCTTCATCTCAGCGGCTAACAAGATGGGAATCAAGCCATCTTTATCACTCGTCCATACGCCACCGTCTTTGCGTAAAAACGTGGCACCAGCACTCTCCTCACCACAAAAACCTAAGCTTGATTTTTGTAAGCCTTCAGCAAACCATTTAAACCCAGCAGGCGTCTCAAAAATTGGCCGATCTAAATGCACGGCAAGACGATCAATGGATTGACTTGTCACCATCGTCTTACCAATACCCAAGGTGGGCTTCCATGCGGGCCGGTGCTGAAACAGATAATTAATCGCCACCAATAAAAAATGATTGCTTGGTATGAGACCTCCGAGCGGTGTCACCACGCCATGCCGATCATGGTCGGTGTCGCAAGCACCTAAAATATCGTATTGATCCTTCTTGCTAAACAAATTTTGCATGACAAAAGACGATGACGGATCCATGCGAATC
>JAIETO010000041.1 GCA_019745005.1 Burkholderiaceae bacterium | reverse complement strand
GCCCCGCTTTGCAATTACCTCGACTGAAGCGCAAATGCAACTGGCGGGCGAACTCGCCACCCGATATGAGGACACCTACATTCAAACCCATGTAGCGGAAAACCGCGCCGAATGCGACTGGGCGCGACGACTGTTTCCGCAAGCACGCAGTTATCTGGATGTGTATGACCAATATGGCCTAATGCGCCCGCGCGCTGTGTATGGCCATTGCATTTGGCTAGACCAAACAGACCGCGCCCGAATGACCGCCACACAATCTGTTGCCGCTGTGTGCCCAACATCAAACCTATTTTTAGGCAGCGGTCTATTCGACTTCGGCGAGGCGGATGCCGCGAACATGCCGATGGCGCTCGCCACAGATGTGGGCGGCGGCACCTCGTTCTCGATGTTTCAGACTATGAACGAAGCCTACAAAGTCGCGCGAATGAACGGCACCCATTTACCCGCCAGCCGCCTATTTTATTTAAGCACTTTAGGGGCAGCCCGTAGCCTGCAATTAGAAGAAAAAATAGGCCATTTTGGCAAAGGCTGCGAAGCGGACTTTATCGTCATCAATCCTCAAGCAACACCTCTTTTGGCGCGTCGAACTGCGCAAAGTAAATCCTTGGAGGAGTTACTGTTTGCGCTGGTGATGTTGGGGGATGCGCGTTGTGTTGAAAAGGTTTTCGTTTCTTAATGGACAAAATTTTCGCGGGGGCGTGATTAGCGGGGACAAATGAACGACCCGAAGTGGCATTACTCGGGATAATGCGCGAACATCCGAAACGTTCATGTCACAGGCAAATCGGTAACATTCACTGCCATCACGCAGTGTATTTTATTGCGTATGTGCTTTGGCAAACGTCTTTTTTTGGGCCACGCCCATGCAGACCTTTTTGTTTTAAGTCTGCGCAAAAGCCTCCAAGCCCAAAGCAAGCTGTGTGATCATTTCTCGCTCAGCTGGGTTGAGATGAGGATGCCAAATATCAAAAATGAGTACCACACGTAATTTATCGCTGTTGTTCCAGGCCTCGTGTTCTATGGTGTCATCAAAGATCATCGCCTTGCCGAGTTCCCATGAGCGGGTTTGGTTACCTACTCTAAAGCCACAATCTTCTGGAATGATTAAGGGAATATGTGTCACTAAGCGCACGTTTGACACGCCCGTATGGGGTGGAATATGCGTCTTTGGCTTTAACAAGGAAAACATAGCCGATGGCGTGCGGTTAAGTTGCACGGGCTGTGGTGCATGTGCTAAAAGCGCCATCGTTTCAGGGCATTTCGCCGCATTTTCGGCTTGTAAATGACCATTTTTGTAGAGATGAAAAGCACTCCAGTTGGGCGAGTTATTTAGCTCAGCAAATTGATTCAGCGGCAGGCCGTCTCCGTATTCTAAATAGGGAGTAAAGCCTTCTTCCATCTTCAATACGTTAATAAATTCGTCCCGAATCACATCGGTGCCATTTTCAATTTGTGCCAACCAAGGGAAATCTTCGCGCTCGAAAAATTCTATGGGCTGTAAATTTGGATAATGAAACATCATCGACTGCGAGTCATAACGTTTTTTTCTACCGACCATGATGTCAACTGCAGTTGAAAAGCTTTTCAAATCCTCACCATTCAATTTACTCAAATGCGGTTGAAGGAAATCATCCAAAAAGCGTGCTTGTGAGGCTTCATAATCCTTCTTGTAATTCTGAGCGTGTAACACCGATTGATGCAGGCTAGGGTGTAACTTATTCATTGGCGGGGCGACTTTGGTTGCCGCACCGTAGGCCAATGCCGCGCGATGATGCACACCGTGTCGGCTAAAAAAATCTGCCTGCATTAACAGGGCGAGCAAATCGGTAGGATCAATACTCAAGGCATTGGCAATTGCTTGCTCCTCTTCTGCATCATTTTGCAATGCGCGCTGCGTGACTGCCAAATTGATCCATTGCTGCGCTTGATTACCGTCGATGGCGACAACGCGTTGAAATGCGTTAAGCGCCGCACCAAATTCGTTTTTCATCAAGGCATGTTTGCCGAGTTCATTGAGTGCGGGTAAATGATTTGGATCTAATTGCAATAGTTGTCCAAATAGATAAAGCGCATCCTTTTCTTTTCTTTCTTGGAGCGCAGCCATGGCTTGCGCGAATAGCCTGTTTATCTCGTTGATTTTGCCAATTTCCATGTCACACCCTATTTAAAATTTAACTTTTTTTCCAATAAAAAAACGGCAAGCCTAAGCTTGCCGTTTTAATTTACTACCAATTTCTATTCAGTTTTCACTGCAAGAAATTAGAACTTTGCTGTCAGGTTCAAGTACAGCTTTCTACCAAATGCATCATACACTTGTGGGAAAGTATTACCGTTCGCGACTGAACCGCTTGCACCGGAAGAAGTGAAGATTGGTGGGTTTTGATCAAACAGATTGTTAACACCTGCTGTCAAAACTACACCTTTCGTCACAGCCCAAGCCGCGTTCAAATCAAAGTAGTCAGCTTGTTTTAATTTTGCATCGAATGCGCCAACTGGGCCGTCGCTATTCAATAATTCATACTTACTAGTTGAATCATGCTTCACGCTGTTGAAATGACGCCATGTTGCGGCAATGGAAACATTCCAAGGCGTATCCCATGATGTACGGAACTTATGACGCCATGTTGGGTTAGATGTACCGCATGAAACGCCATACAAGCCTTTGCAATCATACTTACCCAAGCCTGGTACTGGTTCCAATTCTAGCTTAGTCAAAATAGTACCGTTTAAAGTGAAGCCTAAGCTGCCCAAGGAACCAATTTTGTACGCATAGGCCGCACCTAAGTCGATACCAGATGTTTTTGTCGCGCCAATATTGGTCAAAGCTGTAACGACATAGCCTTGATCATTTGTCCACAAACTACCCTCGGAATTACGCTTGATTAAGTTGCAATACAGAGGATTAGCTGTCGACAAACACTGATTCAATGCAATAGTAGGGTCAACAGAACCAATTTGATCTTCAACTTTAATATTGAAGTAATCAATAGTTGCGTTGAAATTCTTGATAGGATTCAACGCCAAACCAAAGGTGTATGTTGTGCCTTTCTCAGGATTAACGGATGGATTACCACCGCCCAAACTGTTGTACTGATTTGTCGTGTTTTGATCGAGTCTTCCATACTGTGCTGCCGTTACACCAGTGTTTGCACAAGCAGCCGCACTAGCTGTTGGCTTCGGACCAGTACAAGGATCGTTTGTGGGGCCACCTAAGCTAACAGATTGCGCTGTGAATAACTCGTTCAGTGTTGCCGCACGAACAGCTCTTTGATAAGTACCACGTAAGCGCGCTTCTTTTACAACTGCCCACTCCACACCAAAACCATAAGTGCTCGTTGTAGGACCAGTGCTGTAATCAGAGTAACGATAGCTACCTGAGACTTCAAGCGAATCGATGAATGGTTTTTTCTCAACTAAAGGCACTTTCAACTCACCGAAAGCTTCCTTAACGGAGTAACTACCACTCAGTGCGGATACAACACCGCCAGCACCAGACAAATTGCCTGATTGATTCTGTGAATCGGGTGTATAAACCTTTTTCTCAAAACGACGTTCAACGCCAAATGACACGCCAACACCACTCGTCGCTGTAGGTAGCTTGATACCATAATTACCTAAGTCGGAGGCGATATTGGCACCGACAACATTCTGCTCGACTTGACCATTAATCAGTCCATCTACTTGCAAGTAGGCTAATTGAGCTGGCGTTACGCCACCAATTCTGAAAAGATTGTAGGGAACACAAGCTGGATCACTACCATCGATAGCTGAACGGCAAGCTGCTTGACCGCCAGGACCAACAACAACGTCCAACGCTCTACGAATACGATCGATCGCAAAGTAATTGTTGTTAGACTCTTGATGATCTACCCGAGCGTATTGACCAAAAATGTTATATGACCAATTACTAATTTCACCTTTTACACCCAAAACTTCACGGAAAGAGGTATCAGTCAGCCTTGTCTGACGACCGCCGCCTTCAATATTACGACGACCGATGTTGACGCTGGCGGTATCGCCTGGGTTAACCAGACCAAGTGCTTGCCGCCAAGATGCCGACAACAAAGGGTTGTCAAAACGTATTGTCGCTGGCTGGGCATAAAAAATCCCGCCTGGAGCAACTTGCGCTACTGTCGAGTTATTGTGGAAATTAAACTCTTGGTAAACTTGAGCCGAAGGATGGATATCGTAATGTGCTTGCGCGTTAAAGACATACGTATCCGATGGACGTTGGTAGTAATTTAAGGGACCAAAATTATACGCGTCTGTCGCAAGATTTAAACGGCGCGCGGTACCATTTGCATCAGCATTGGTATAGTCAATCGCCGTAGCACGGTTACGAATACGACCGGCTGCCGTTGTGCTTGAACCGCCGCATGCAGCGGTATCGCCGTCTGCATTCAACGAGCAAGCGGAAAAATCACGTGCTGATTGTAAGATCTTGTTGGTTTCTTTGTAGGAGAAAAATGCCGTTGCGTTACCTTTTCCGCCATCAAAATTACCACCAATCAAAACACTGAAGTCTTGAATTCTACCGTCGTAACCTGCGTTGCCTGGCACAGCAAAACCACGATTCGTTACAATAGAACGAACGTCGCCTTCCTTATTTTGATGGTTATAACCGCTAGTGTTTAGATTAACCTCAACACCTTCAAAGTTGTCTTTGAGAATAAAGTTGACCACACCAGCCACAGCACCCGCACCGTACACCGCGCCAGCACCACCAGTTAAAACGTCCACACGCTTGATCAAACTCGCAGGAATTTGATTCAAATCGGCTGCTGAACTGTTGACACTACCTTGTGGCAAACGACGACCATTCACCAACACGAGGGTCCGATCTGCACCCAAGCCACGCAAACTCACGTTCGCCGTGCCTGTAGCGCCGTTTGAAATATTTGCACCTTGGTTCGCAAAAACTTGCGGCAAGTTGTTAAGCAAATCTTCAACACGAGTAACGCCGTCAACTTTAATGTCTTTTGCGCTTAGTGACGTGATTGGGCTTGGACCTTCGACATTAATTGAAGGAATACGTGAACCAGTCACTTCGACTTTTTGAATTTCTTGCGCGCCAGCAAACTGTGCACCTAACACCAAGCCGCCTGTAAACATTAGACGTACTGAGCGTGACAATATTTTTTCAACCATAACAATCCACCTCCACTAGGGATTTTTTTAAAAAAGTGATTTTCGCCTTTTGGGCAAGCTTACATTGATGAGACCTTCAAACAATTTACATGCGAGAAAACCTATATCAACTTGACGGGTGTAACTTCGATTTTTTACAAAATTTAACCCACATCACATGGGAACATTGCTGGGTCTTCACTGTCAAGGTTGGGACTATGCTCATTCACAAAAAAACAACAGCAACTTTGTTGTAACTTGATTTGAAAATTATTTTGCATTTTTTTATCTGCGCAAAGCCCACAGTGGTTATAAATTTGTTTATTCGTGCCGGCGATTAAATCGCATCAGGTTATTAAACATTAAATAATTGTTCGCATGATTGTTTGCTACATGCAACGAACGTGAACTAACTTCGTTTAAATATTAATTATTTGTATTGTTTTGTACGTTGCGAAAATTTTGAACGAAAAAAACGGGCCGATTTACTCGACCCGTTTTTCGACGTCACTTCTGTTTAATACTTTTTACTTCGCCGCCGCGTCAGATTTCGCATCAACTTTCACTTCTGGCTCTTTAAACTTGGCACCACCCGCGTTTGCCATATGCACGACTGCACGTGCGACTTCGACGTCGTCTAGGTCAGGGTTGCCGCCTTTGGCTGGCATGGCGCGAATGCCGAGCACTGCGTGGCTGACTATTTTTTCGTAACCTTGCGCAATGCGTGGCGCCCAGCCGCTTGCGTCAGCAAATTTTGGGGCACCTGCTACGCCTGCTTCATGGCAGGCTGCGCAGACGGCTTTATAAACAGCTTCACCACTTTGCAACACCTTGGGACCGCTGGCGTCTTTGAAGGTATAGCCTTCGTTGGCGACAGGGCTGATGCGATTAGCGATGGCCTCGGGCGTGAGTGCATCGGAACCTTCGCCCGATTTGCCGCCGCTGGAAACATAGATAACGAGCAGGACGATCACGATAATAGGAACGATAAAACCCGCTGCGACGGCAACAATCAGTTGGCCTGGGGTTTTGATTGGGGATTCGTGTTGATGATCTTGTGCGTCACTCATAGTGTCCTCGTTGCTGGGGTTTTACGTAATCGATAGAAATTGATAGGCCAAGCGCGGCAGTCCAAGACTGCGCTAAACCACGAATTATAGTGGAGAAGCTTGCGCTTTGGAACGAAAACACGGCAAACCGGCGCGCGCTTGTGCGTTCCGCCATTTCACCCGCTGTCCAAGTGCTCACCGCAAGCACGCGCTGTGGCAGATTTGGCGCGCTTTTCGAGTGAGAATTAAGGTAGAATACGCGCCTCGGCCTAACTGGTGCGCCCTTGTTAGGCAGCCTTCAAGTTCATCAGCAGGCGTTCTTTACAAGGCATAGCCCTGCCAATACCCAAGCGACCGTCTTCCAACGGATAGGATACGAGCCTCCGAAGCTCGCAATACAGGTTCGATTCCTGTCGGTCGCACCAAAACCCCTCACCGCTGTTTTGAACATGCCAGCTTGGTTGCTCGCGCGCCAGCTTACGCAAGCGACGGAGTCGCGGCAAATCGCATAAGATAGCTTCTCGATTTTTACTCAGGATGCTTTGATGCGCTCGATGAAACAGTTCTTTGCACGCTTGCCGCGCTTGCTCGCGACCGCCGCCACCTTATCGGCAATGGGGTTTTTGCCGCTCAATGCGAATGCAGCGCTGCCAAACGGTGTGCAGCATGTGCGCAACGTTGAAGGTATCGATGAATATCGTCTCGCCAACGGTTTGCAGATACTTTTGGTACCAGATGCCAGCAAACCCACCACCACCGTAAATATTACTTACCGCGTCGGTTCGCGGCATGAGAACTATGGCGAAACGGGCATGGCGCATCTGTTGGAACATTTGATGTTCAAGGGCAGCAAAGCCCACCCGCGTTTGTGGGAAGAAATGTCGCAGCGTGGCGTTGACTTTAACGGTACCACCTCACAAGACCGCACGAATTACTACGAAACCTTCGCCGCCGACCCCGCCACCTTGGCTTGGGCGATCAGCATGGAAGCCGACCGTATGGTGCATTCGCGGATTTCTGGCGAAGACTTAAAAACCGAGTTCACCGTCGTACGCAATGAATTGGAAAAGAACGAGAATTCGGCGATTTCTGTGTTGACGCAAAGAGTCGTATCGCGCGCTTATGAGTGGCATAACTACGGCAAGGACACGATAGGTTCACGTAGCGATATCGAAAATGTACAAATCCCCCGTCTGCAAGCCTTTTGGCGCAAATACTATCAGCCAGATAATGCGCACTTAATTGTGGCCGGTGCGTTTGAGCCGGATCAGGTTTTACGCTTAATTGCACAACATTTTGGCAAAATCCCCCGCCCCAAACGGGTGTTGGAAACCACATACACCTTAGACGAGGCGCAAGACGGTGAACGCGATGTGGTGGTGCGGCGCGTGGGCGACACGCAGCTCGTGATGGCGCTGTATCACACGGTGCCCACGGCGCATCCTGATTATCCCGCGACCGAAGCTTTGTCGCTGATTCTGGGCGACAGCCCAAACGGTCGGCTGTATAAGGCCTTGGTGGAAAGTAAGAAGGCTGTTGATGTGTATCCGTTTTCCGCCAACTTGGAAGAACCCGGTTACTTGTTGCTGGGCGCGGGTTTGCGTACGGAACAAGACTTAGCAGAAGCGCGAAAGATATTGCTGGCGACTATAGAAGGGATCGCACAAGAGCCGATTACAGAGACCGAACTCAATCGTGTGAAAGCCAAGTTAGGCACCGATTTAGAGCAAACTTTTAATGACCCGGAACGCTTCGCTGTGGCCTTGTCGGACAGCATTAGCAGTGGCGATTGGCGGCTATTTTTTCTGTTTCGGGATCGCGTCAAAGCCCTTAAATTGGAAGACCTACAGCGGGTGGCGGTGACTTGGCTCAAACCAAGTAACCGCACCACCGGCAGCTTTATCCCGGAAGCAGAGCCACAGCGTGTGCCTGCGCCGAGCAAAGTGGCGATCGAGCAAGAAATCAAACAATTCAAACCTGGCGCGGCCTTGGCGCAGGCGGAGAAATTTAGCGTCACGCCTGAGAATATCGATAAACGTACAGAAACGGGGCAACTCAGTAACGGTCTAAAATTTGCGCTGCTACCTAAATCTACCCGTGGCAGCACCGTGGTGATGCGCATGGAATTGGATATGGGCGACGAACACAATCTGCGTGCAAAAGGCGTGGCACCAAGCCTGTTGGCGAGTTTGCTAACGCGCGGCACTAGCACGATGACGCACAAGGAATTCGCCGATGAATTAAATCGGCTCAAGGCCAGCATGCAAATTAGCGGCTCTGCGGCAGGCGTAGGCATCAGCATCGAAACCGTGAAAGACAACTTGCCGCGCGTGATCGAACTGGTGCACGACGCTTTACGCAAGCCCGCTTTGGCGCAAAGCGAGTTTGAGCAAATCGTCAGTTCGTCTTTGGCGCAATTGGAAGAATCGCGCAAAGAGCCGCAATCGGTCGCGGTGGATGCAGCCTACAAAGCCTTAGTGACCTGGCCAAAGGACGACCCGCGCGCCTACCATTCTGTGGAGGAACAAATTGCCGATTTAAAAGCTGCGAAATTGGACGATGTGAAGCAATTCTGGCGCGAGTTTTATGGTGCAAACCACGGACAAATCGCCATCATTGGTGACTTCAATGCCGCGCCCATCAAAGCACAGCTAGAACAAGCGTTTGGTCAATGGAATAGCCAGCAAAATTATCGTCGCCTGACTCGCCCATTTGTTGATACCAAAGACGACAACTTGCTCATCGTGACGCCTGATAAGGCGAATGCATTTTTCTTTGCTGGCATGAGTTTGCCGATTAGCGATCAACATCCTGATTACGTGCCACTGTGGGTGGGGAATTATTTGCTGGGCGGCAGCGCCAATTCGCGCATTATGGAACGCATACGGCAAAAGGACGGCATTAGTTACGGTGGCAATTCCGCCTTTAGCGCGTCGCCCTTAGACGACGAAGCAAGCTTCACCATTGAAGCCATCTTCGCGCCACAAAACCGCGCAAAATTGGAAACAGGCATACGCGAAGAACTTCAAAAAGTCATTTCGCAAGGCTTTAGTAAAAAAGAATTAGATGACGCGAAGACCAGCTTGCTCAAGCAACTAGCCTTGGGGCGCAGCCAAGATGCGGGCTTAGCGCAGAGCCTAATTCGCAATCTCTTCCTCAATCGCAGCATGCAATACGAAATCAAATTGGAACAAAAGTTGCGCGCGCTGACGGTTGAACAAATCCGTGTAGCGATGGCAAAGCATATCAACTACGACAAAATGATACGTGTGTTTGCAGGCGATTTTAAGACTGAAAAATAATTCCATTTCTAAATCAATCGTGTCGTTGTTGCCTTCGCCTTGCCGTTCCACAGCACTGTCTGCGGCTCGTCGCCTAGACACAATTGATTTGGAAATGGAATAACATACTCCCTGTTTTTTTATTTTTTTATGCTCATTTGCGCTTCGATTTAAAGCGTAATCAAATAATACTAATGTAAGTATATGGATTTACCGAAGCCCAAGATGATTAAAAGAAAATCTCGACGCAGAGGGCGCAGAGTGAGAATCTTTAACGAACACGCTTTTCTCTGCGCCCTCTGCGTCTTTGCGGCAAAGCTTTGAATTTGATGTTGATTTTTCGCCGGCGCATCACAGCATCGGTGTCTGTTCATTCGCAAACAGAGGCAATTGCTGCCCCAAAGCTTCGTTTTGGTTTGGTGCCTCATCCGCTAGGCGCACGCCTAAGCCCAGCAGACGCACTGGCTGTGGGCTGCGTTGAAATCCTGTTTCTAGCAAATCGGTAAATACTGCTAAATCCATGGTCTTGCCGATGCGCTCTACGCTGGTGTGGTGAAAATCAGCGAAACGGATTTTGACGTGCAGTTTTTGTATCGCTTCAGTCGCATGGTTACGTTCGACCCGCGCTACCAGTGACTCAAATAGCGCGGGTAACTCTGCCCGACACGCTGCCAAATCGGCTAAGTCACTATTGTAGGTTTCTTCTACGCTGATCGATTTACGCTCGACCGAGACCATGACTTGGCGTTGGTCTATACCTCGACATAATAAATACAGGGCATTACCCAATTTGCCGAATCGTTGCATCAAATCTGGTCGCGTCCAGGCGCGCATATCGGCGCAGGTTTGTATGCCCAAGGCATGTAGTTTGGCAGCCGTTACTTTGCCCACGCCAAATAAGCGCGCCACGGGCAAGGCTGCGACAAAGGCTTCCACCTCATCGGGCAATATCACGAATAATCCATCGGGCTTATGCCAATCGCTGGCGATTTTGGCGAGAAATTTATTCGGCGCAACACCCGCGGAGGCAGTGATACCGACCTCGGCGCTAATTCTGGCGCGGATCGCCTGCGCGATTCTGGTCGCGCTGCCTTGATGGTGCGGCGATTGACTGACATCTAAGTAGGCTTCATCTAAAGACAAAGGTTCGACCAAATCGGTGTAATCACGATAGATATTCAGTATTTGACGCGAAGCAACGCGGTACTTTTCCATATTCGGCCGAATGATGCTGAGTTCTGGGCAACGTCGCACCGCTTGCGACATGGGCATGGCGGAGTGAATACCAAAGCGCCGCGCTTCGTAATTGCAGGTCGCCACGACTCCCCGTTGATCGGGTCGGCCGCCAACGGCAAGGGGTCGCCCACGCAAAGTGGGGTCGTCGCGCATCTCGACGGCCGCATAAAAACAGTCGCAGTCGCAATGAATAATTTTTCGAGTCGCTTGGTTCACAGGGGCAAATAAAAGTGTTTCGGTATTTTACTTGCTTGGCTACGTGGAAATTGGCGGGAAGCTGCTGTAGACCCTTTTAACCCAGATATTCCATTAGGATCTGCGACGATGGTGGATGCACTTTTCGAGACGGTTTCGTTGCGAATGAGGCGCCAATAGCGAGCTATTGGCAACGAAGAGCAGCGAAAATGACCGAAAATGCGCCGCCAGCTCGCAAATAGCGCTGTTAGCGCGCCTAATGGAAAATCTGGGTTTATACATATACCTTGGCGAAACATGGGCGATACACCTATTAATAACACCTCCATCGTGGCCGGAAAAGTGAAAAGGCTCATTCATCGGAAAAACTGAGTTGAGGAAAAAAATTATGTCGGCATTCTTTACACGACGATTTTTCTTGAATAATTGTTTGCTTAATGCAACTTGAAGATGAATAGATAAACCATTGATTAATAATGGTTTTTTTATTTTAAGAATAAATAAAAAGTTGCTTTTTTGAAATTGGCATGCAAAATGCTTCATAGCTCGTGCTACTAGCAAAACACCGCTTCCAAGCGTTTGAATATCATCTCTCATAAAAGGAAATATCATGAATTTCAAAAAACTCGCCTGTGCAGCTGCTGTTGCCGCTGGCTTGCTAGCTTCAGGTGCTAGCTCAGCAACAACATTCACTAGCACATCACCAACGGGTATCGACGTTACAACGATCGGTGCATCAACTGTTGGCGGTATTGTCGTTGATTTAGTCGGTACAAACGGCGCGCACGTTATCAGCCAATTGGCAGCGAGCCAATTATTCGTAGGCTTCTACAACGGCGGTACACCTGCTGGTTACAACGGTAACCCAGGTACCATCGGTATTCAAACTGGCTACGGCCCAGGCGTTGCTGCGGCATTGGGCGGCGGTTTGCTGTCTGCATCAATTCGTTTCTCCTTATTCGACGGCGACTCTGCTGCTGGCAATTTTGACTTCGGCGACAACACTTTGTTGGTCAATGGTGTAAACCTCGGTGGCTGGAGTGGCGTAAATGCCCAAAATACTGACGGCAACGGTGTTGCTGCTGCCAAGGGTTTTAGCGGCGGCGGCTTCCGTGACGATACATTAGACACTGGCTGGTTCACCACCAACAATGCGGCTACTTTGTTGTCATTGTTCGGCACGATCACAGCGACACAACAGTTAGTGTTCCAAGTACAAGACGTTGATCCATTCGACAACTTCTATGACTTCACACAAGGTTTGAACGCTAGCGTGATCAATGTTGGCCAAGGTCCACGTGTTGTGCCTGAACCAGCAAGCTTGGCATTGTTAGGATTAGGCGTAGCTGGTTTAGCGCTGGCACGTCGTCGTAAAGATAAAGCCGCGAAGTAATTTTTCCGCTTTTCCTTAAAAGCCCCAGCCTGAAAATGGCTGGGGCTTTTTATTTGCCCTCGCGCTTTTGTTTTTGGGCGTTGCATAAAATTGCACGCGAGTAAGCTAAGTAGTAGCAAGCCTCACAGTTACAAAAATCCACCGCAGAGTGCGTTGTTCAATACCTTATTGCTGCAACGCATCGAAAGCATTCCTCCCGCCACCTCCGATTTTGCTCCACAATGCGCTTCATACTAATAGCGTCGAACGGGGATAAAAAGAATGGCGACAATAACATGTGACTACATCGTGATCGGCGGCGGTTCGGGCGCTTGCGCAGTGGCTGGGCGGCTTTCAGAACAAAGCGATGTCCACGTTACGGTACTCGAAGCGGGCGGCAAAGGCGACAGCATGGTCGTCAAAACGCCCATGGGTTGCGTGGCGATGTTGCCGACCAAACTAAATAATTGGGCGTTTGAAACGATTCCTCAGCCAGGATTGAATGGCCGGCGCGGCTACCAACCAAGGGGCAAAATGCTAGGTGGCTCTTCTGGCCTGAATGCGATGGTGTATGTGCGTGGGCATCGCAGCGATTATGATCATTGGGCGGCGCTGGGCAATGCAGGATGGTCTTACGATGAAGTCTTACCCTACTTTATCAGGTCAGAAAATAACACCCAATTTGGCGCGCCTTATCATGGGCAAAATGGCCCGCTCCACGTCGATAACTTGGTGACCGACAACCCGATTCAACAACTGTTCTTGCAAGGTGCGGAGCAAGCCGGCTTCAAGCTAAATGGTGATTTTAACGGCGCTGAACAAGAGGGTTTAGGGGTTTATCAAGTCACGCAATATTTGGGAGAACGTTGGAGTGCCGCGCGCGCCTATTTACAACCCTACCAAGTTGAGCAACGACAATTACAAATAGAGACTGATTGTCTCGTCACCCGTATTTTGTTCGAAGGAAAACGCGCGATCGGTGTCGAATATACGCAGGGCGGCCAACAAAAAACTTTGCTCGCCCGATGCGAAGTCATCCTCGCTGCGGGTGCATTGCAATCGCCCCAATTACTCATGCTTTCTGGCGTGGGCGACGCCGTTGCGCTGCAGGCGATGGGAATACCCGTGGTGCATCACTTGCCTGGCGTGGGCCAAAATTTGCAAGACCATCCGGATTTTGTTTTTAAATATCGTGCGAAAAGTCTCGATTTATTAGGCGTCTCGGCAGCAGGTAGTCTGCGCGTGGGCCGCGAAATTTGGCGCTACCATAAACAACGACGCGGCATGTTGTCGAGTAATGGAGCGGAGTGTGGCGGCTTCTTAAAAACCGACAGCAGTCTTAGTGCACCAGACATACAATTGCATTTGGTCATGGCGATGTTAGATGACCACGCACGCAAACTCCATCTCGGCCACGGCTTTTCATGTCACGTGTGTTTACTGCGGCCTAAGAGTGTCGGCGAATTACGTTTGGCAGATACCAAACCGACCAGCGCTCCCTTAATTAATCCCCGTTTTTTAGAACACGAGGACGACCTTGAGACTTTGGTCAAAGGTTTCAAACTCACGCGCCAATTAATGGATACGCCCGTTTTTAAAGCCTTGCGCACAGAAGATTTCGAGACGGCCAACGTGCATACCGATGACGACATTCGCGCCAAGTTACGCGATAAATGCGACACGATTTATCACCCCGTCGGCACTTGTAAAATGGGGCAAGATGCAATGGCCGTCGTGAACGCGCAACTGCAAGTACACGGACTAGAACGCCTTCGCATCGTCGACGCGAGCATTATGCCCAACCTAATTGGCGGCAATACCAATGCGCCTACGATGATGATAGGTGAGAAAGCGGCTGACATGATAAAGGCTGATCGAGCGAGCCTTTAACCATATACTGCCTATTTATTACAAATTAATCGGCTATTTGCGCTTGTAAATAAAGCGTAATTGAAAATTACTGGTGGTGGTATAACTATTGATCGGATATATTCAGATTAAATGCTGATAAAAGTTAAGGTTCACATGGCATAAAAAGCGTCTCAACACGGAAGTTACGCAAGGCATTACAAAAGTGCCACGGAAAAAACCAAAAAGCTGTTGTTCTTCGTCTTCGTTTTTTCTCTGTGCCTCTGTGTCTCTGTGTTGAGAGGTTTTGATCTTTTTCATTGCCAATGAATTTCATCAGTACCCGATGCGCCACATCTGTGAATTTGTATTTTAGGCAGTAATGAAGTTTGCCTCACTCGCGATCCCGCCCACGGAAAGCCAACCAACCCAGCACCACAGTGACGCTGACGACTATCCCGACCACGATCCAAAATCCGCTGTCATTTTGCGCTAGAGGTATGCCACCCACGTTCATGCCTAACAGACCCGCCATGATGTTGATAGGCAAAGCCAACACAGTCACTATCGTCAACACGAATAAAGAACGATTATTTTGCTCATTCACACTTGCGGCAATTTCTTCTTGCAATAACTTAATCCGTTCTTGCAGCGACGCCATATCGCTGAGCACCACCGCAAACTCCTCCGTTGATTGCCGTAACTCTTGCACGTCGCTTTCATCGACCCAGAGCGGCGGTTTTTGCAGCAAGCGAAATAAAGCGGCGGGTTCTGGCGCTAACAGTCGTTGCAAACGCACGAGTACGCGCCGCAGTTCGCCCAGATTGGCGCGCTTATGGTTGAGCCTATCGGCCAGCAAATTGTCTTCGATGGAATCAACCCGCTTAATCGCATTGCGCACTATCCCAATGAGCACGTCAGCTTGGTCACGCAATAGATGCGTGAGCAGCTCGGCAGGTGCATGAAAAACTTCGCCTTGATTCACCGCTTTGCGCAAACGATCGACCGATTGCAAAGGCTTACGACGGGCGCTGACCATCACGTTTTTTGTCACGCTTAACCATAAGGTCGCAATGTCTGAGGCTTCGAAAGCGAAATCATGCAAGACATCGTTGACCACGGCAATCAAGCTGTTTTCTGCATGTTCAATGCGGGTTGAGCGCGAACCTTCGTGCAAGGTTTCGTAAAATTCTTCCGGTAAATCGGCGTGCTCGTGCAACCATTTTTCTGCCGACACATTGGACAGATTGAAGTGTAGCCAAATAAAGGAATTCACTGCGCTGTGTGGCTTTGCGGCGCTTGGTTCATCGCCATTCTCTTCCATGTCCTGCTGCGCAACAAGGGCTTGTTCTTGTTGCTTTTGCTCGTGTAACCACTGCAAAGCATCACTGGTATAAATCAACCTACCGGCTTGATTGCGCTCGAAAATATAGGCGCAAATTAAACCAGATTGGTCGGATCCGTAGGAAAGATGGTCGATCTGCATGGCGAATCTTGATTGAGGTAATTGACGCTATTGTAGCCGCAGACTATCGCAAGGCGAGTAGTCTAATTTGCCTTAGCATATTTCCCTTGCCGCATCCATTTAGTTGCAATCCACTTTTCACCATGACGTACCGGTTCGCCCGCATGTAAGCTCAAACGATCCACTTGTCCTTGTTGGTTCGTGTATTCAAAATAGACCGCACTGCCTTTATTCGGAACGACACTTAATCCGACCTCGGGAAAGCTGGTTTCACCGCCTTGAACTGGTTCGTTGAGATAAATCACCAAGGTACTTACACGCTGACCACCCATGCTTAGGTGGTGCGCGCTGCCTGCATCTTGCGGCGGAAAAAAATCAAAATGCGGTTTGTATTCACCACCGACTTGGTAATTCAAAATTTGCAGACCTTCGCCATGTTCAATAGGCAAATTCATTAAGCGGCTAATGCGCTGGTCCAAGCTGGCGATGAACGCATTCTCATTGAGATGAAAAAACGTACCGCTGCTGCTGCGGTCTTGGATGATTTCTTCACGTCCCGTTAAAGGATCAACGATAGTGGAACGGCTCAACTTTACTTTCGATAAGCGAATCAATTCATCACATTCCTGCCCAGTGAAGACATTGTCAAACACAATCACTCTCGGCCTTGTAAAGCGCACTCGCACCGAAATAGCGTGTTGCGCAAAATGTAATGTGTTTTCTTCTGCAGTAAATATCGGCGCCGTGTTGGCGTAAGCCTGCTCATGGTATGGGTTTTCGGATGCATGCGGCGTGTCCGTCGCAAGGCTTCGATTATTTGGATTGTCAGAGAAATGAGTAATCGCTGCCACCGCCTCGTTCCGCGTGAAATTTTGCTGCACCATGGCCTGCACGAGTGACTCCATATCGCATCCACGGGCGATATTTTCCTTAATCCATGATTGCCATGCTGGCGAAAGTTTTTGGTTGGTCATCATCAAACTACGTAAGAAAAGAAGGAAAACAAATCCATGTTTTGTTTCTAATTGGGAAATCTAATTGATTTGTTGCGACATCAATAAGTAAATTAAAAAAAGATAAATGTTCTTACACTTACTTACAACTATTCGATATTCAAGATTTAAGCTGTCTTGCTACATTACGATTTACGCCAACGTGGCGCAACCAAACTAAGACATGTTGCGCGAAAAATCTCAGGGGAAAAAAATGACGACCGACAAACAATCTGAAACGTTTATCAAAACGGTCGTTGACGAGCGCGACGAAGAGTTTAGCAATACCGACGAGCCTAAAGACGCTGCGACGCGGCGCAAAGCCTTAAATAAAGCCGCCTTGGTTGGTGCAGCCTCGTTATTGGGCGGTGCAGGTGCTTTAGCCGCTAGTTTTGGCAT
>JAIETO010000045.1 GCA_019745005.1 Burkholderiaceae bacterium | reverse complement strand
TTCTGCGTGACTTCTCGTTGAGACTGCGTAGTTACGCATAGTGAATTAGTTCGAATTGCGCTTTCAATTGAAGCGCAATTCAGCACAAAAAAATGGCGCATATTTCTATGCGCCATTTCAGACCGTTGACAAACCCCGCCTTTTTCGAAATGCGGGGTTTTTTATTGGGTTACGGTGACGAGAATTTGTCGTTTTAGGAGCGAGCTGAAATTTTCTGCTAATTTTTTCAGATAACCGCCAAGGACCTTCATTAAGACCCGTGAGCTGTTTTTGCGAGGTAAAAAACGTTGTAAATAAAGGCGTAAAGCCCTTTCTAAGAGATTCGCCATCTTCTTCATGTTTTGACATGCTGCCGCCAGCAAAGCTTGTGCTTTAACCTTGGCTAAGCCACGAAAGCGTGCATAGCGATGATGGTGAAGTTGTTTGGCGTCGGCGAAACTGCGTTCGACGGTTTCTTTTCGATGCTTGTAAAGCGACTTTCCGGTGTCGCTCAGTCGATTCAAATTGAGTTGATCTTTGAAATGCTGCCAAACATGTCTTGTCACGACTTTCACGTGATTCTTGCTACTCGTACATTGGCTACGCGATGAACAATCATGACAAATCTTTGCATCCGATTTGTATTCACGATAGCCATGTCGATTGGTGGTGGAGTACCTTAAAATTTCTCCGCTGGGACAACGATAAACATCTTCACTTGCATCATATTCGTACTCGCGTTTGTAGTAAAAACCCTCTTTGTGATTCGGTCTGCGATAACCAATCACACCATAAATCGCGCGCTCAACTAAGCCCTTACAAATATGTGGGGTGAAATAACCCGCATCCAAGCCGACCGCACCAACGTCAAATCCGAAACGTTCACGCATGCGGTCTAAACGATCTAGATAAGGGCCGCTATCATGAACATTGGCCGCAGTGATGTGCGTGTCGGTGATGATCGAATGGACGCCATCGACCGTGCGATGATCGAGGTAGAAAAAGCCAGTTGGCTTACCTTCTCGTACCATGTAGCCAGCATCAGGATCGACAGGGCTGATCTTAACTTCTTTAGTGGGCGGTTCATGGTCATCATCACGATCAGAGAGAGGCTTCTTGCCATGTGCTGTACGGTCTTCGTCAATCGCAGCATTGAGCTCTTCCAAGTAATGCACAGGCTTTTGTGTCACTTGATGGATGTCGTATTTATTCTTATTCGCCGAGGCTTTGAGATGCGTGCTGTCGCTATAAAACACGCGTCCGCCAATCAAGCCGTGACCAATCGCTTGTTCTACGATGGTGTCAAAAATAACTTGTTCGATATCCGTTCCGGCAAATCGACGGCGTCGGTTCTGTGAGAGTGTCGACGCATCAGGAATCTTATCTGTCAAACGCAAACCTAGAAACCAACGATAGGCCACATTCACTTCAATTTCGCGCACAATTTGGCGTTCTGATCGAATGCCAAACAGATAGCCAATGAAGAGCATCTTGAACAATAAAACCGGATCAAAAGCGGGACGACCATTATCTGCACAGTACAGAGACTGGGTACGCTCCCGAATGAAATCAAAGGAAATGTGGCGATCAATCAGGCGAAGTAGATGGCCTTTGGGAACCAGTTGTTCCAGTGTGACCATTTCTAGTTCGTGTTGAAAAGGTGTCGGTGTTTTTAGCATGCCGCTATTAAACCAAAAGACCTCGCACATGGCGAGGCCTTTTGAGGTTTGTCAGCAGTCTGAGCACCTTTCGGTGCTTTTTCTATTGCTGCACAAAGACAATTTATGGATACATTTTCTTGTAAGTGGCAACGCCATCTAGAATTTCCTTGCGTGCTTCATCTGGTCCGCCCCACCCTTCAACTTTGACCCACTTACCTTTTTCGAGATCTTTGTAGTGCTCGAAAAAGTGTTGAATTTGACGCAAACGCAGTTCATTCATATCTTCAGGTTTCTGCCAATGCGTGTAGATCGATAGAATTTTATCGATAGGCACCGCCAATACTTTACCGTCACTACCCGCTTCATCGATCATTTTTAAAATACCGATGGGGCGGCAGCGTACAACGACGCCAGGAATCAAAGGAAAAGGCGTGATGACAAGCACGTCAACCGGATCGCCATCTCCAGCAATAGTGTCAGGCACATAGCCGTAGTTACATGGGTAATGCATAGCTGTGCCCATGAAACGGTCAACGAAAATAGCACCGCTATCTTTATCGACTTCATATTTAATCGGATCGGCATTCATTGGAATTTCAATGATGACGTTGAAATCATTTGGGAGGTCGCGGCCTGATGGAACTTTATTCAAACTCATGATGCACTTTCAAAAAACGAAAAAATTGTTGAAGAAATAGATGGCGGCAAACATCAAAGCAAGGTCGCCACTGCGCATTGTCGATAATGCTTAGCCGCCTCTTCGGGCTGACCTAAAGCGTCATGCAACTGCGCCAGTTGTAAATTCGCTTCTCGCACTGTCACGCCATCAACGGCATTGGCAAGCGCATCTTCTAGATTACGTTGCGCTTTACCCCATAACTTCTGACGTAAACACAAAACACCGAGTGTAAGCGACAACTCAGCGTCATTCGGATGATCTTTTTGCCAGCCTTCGCAATACTCAATTTGTGACAGCAAAGCGGCAGAGCCATCACTCGCTGCTGACAAACGGTAAATCCGCAATAAGCGTTCATCCCATTCAACTGGCAATGCTTTTTCCACAATCGAGCGCGCGTCATCATGAAGATCGCGTTCAGAAAATGCTTTTGCAGCACGATACGCAACAAATGGAAGCTTGCGATCTGCGGCAGGGATCGCAAACCACACATTGCGCAGCGATTCAGCGTCGTCAGATTTCCTGTTGAGCAGGTCTTCGTAGGCCATCTCACGTAGTCGGCTAGATAGCGCAGGATGAAGCGCGCGGTGCTTGTCTAAAGTGCGCACCAGTTTTAACACCTCGGGCCATTTTTTCGCTTGCTGATTGGCCTTCAAAGCCCAGCGCAAAACTTGAATGTGGCGCGTTCCACTTGCGTTCAATTCGCGAATCGCCTCTAAAGCTTGCTCCGATTGATGCTGATCGACCAATAACTCAACGGCACTCACTAAACGTGCCACTCGGTGTGAGGCATCCGACTCAACACTAGCAAGCCACGCATCGCGACGCGCAAACTGACTCATGTGGTGCGCGGCGCGAGCAGCAATTAAAGCGGATACGCTGGCGTTTTCTGGTAATTCAATGGCACGACTGGCTGCCTTTTCTGCATGGCCGAAACGCCCTTCAAATAAGGCTTTCAGGGCATCACGCAGCGCCTTATTGCTATCTTTCTCGCGCTTACTCTGGCGGTACAGCGAGACTTTATAAGGCAGTCTTTGCGCCGTAATCACCGTACGTACTAAAAAATATACGACGATGAAAACGACCAGCGTTAAAAACAAGAAGAAATTTAATGACAGATCAACGCGGTAAGGTGGATAAAACACCACCACGTTGCCGGGGTTAAAACGTGCACCAACTGCTAAGCCTACAGCAAGCGCAAATAAAATAATCAGGCGAATGAAAAAACGCATAATTATGGCTTCACTTTGTAATTGCGCACAGCATTTAAGCTATCCGACAAGCTCGGCATTTCTATCGATAAATTGCTGCTCTGAACTTGGCGCAATAAAGCTTGCACAGTTTGCGCCTGCTTCGTGCGTGCATCAAAGTACTTATTGAGTGAATCTTGTGCCGCGATCAAGTCGCTGCGAAATGCGCCTTCATTGCGCGAAAGTAAGGCTAAGCGCGCATTCAATAGGCGCAACTTCAAATTCTCACGCGCAAAATAACCCTGCGATGGTGCAAGTAATAAGGCGTCTGGACTTTCCACATTGCGCACACGTATGAGTTGGCGAACGTCTGACCACATTTCACTTGAAAAACTTTGCCACGCGTCTTGGGCGCGCGCCGTGAAACTAATGTCGCTCTCGTTGTTGGCAACTTTGTCGCCCTCTTTTGTCTTGCCGCTTGTTTTCGGTAAAATTCTTAACGGTGTTTTTGGCGCGACGGTTGTAACAACCGATTTTTCGTCTGCCCAAAGTGGAATATGGTCAATTTGCGCTATGACACTGTCTAAGCGAAGTGCAATACCGGTCAGATCGAGTGCAGGCAGCACCTTCAATTTTTCGATGTCTTTTGCCAAGGCGCGGCGAATCGTAATGAATTGCGGTTTGTCAGATTTCGCTAAACGACTATCCGCATTTTGCAAAGCGATCAACGCGCCCTGTACGTTCCCAGCCAACTGCAATTGTTGGCTGGCAGTCGCCAACACTTGTTCTATTTCCGCCAAAGCCCATTCATCGCGGTTTTTAGATAAATCTTGGTACAGTTGCTCAAGCGCCAGTTGCTGACTTTGCGCTTCGCTTTGTTTTGCCTCAAGGACGCTTACTTTCGCCTGTACTTCTTTTGACGCATCAACAACAGATTTCGCAACCAACTTGGTTTCCGTCGTCGCGACATCGGCGTCGTGCAGACGACGTGCTACTTCTTCACGCAAGGTGCCAATTTGTCCCTGCAAAGTCCACCATTCAAATACAAATAGCAGCGCTAAAGCGGCGAGACAAGTCAGCAAAAAAACTGGCTGTAAAAAGAAAATCTTGCGCGTTGCGCCAAGGTCATTGGCGGCGCTATTCGCCATGGGTACCAAGGCATTTGGTGTTGAATTCATAGCCGCTTCGGCTGTTGGGGGAATTTGATGTTCGCTCATAGACGAGATTGTAACGCGACAAACATGTGTTCGTCGCCTGATGACGCTAAAGTAAGGGATTGAAAACCAAGCAAACGGGCATTCTCGGCAATGCGTCGATGCGGAACGAGCAAATGTTGTTGTTGCATTTTTGCCACGCAAGCAGAACCGCCAGTGGACGCTGCCCAATTTAAGATTGTTTGCAGTATCTCTGAACTCGTGACCACCCAATCTGCGCCGAGCTCTACTAGTTGCACGAATTCGCGCTGTTTTTCCGCTGAAAACGTGGGGACACAACGGCGATAGGCGGCAATTTGCTGCACCTCGACACCGTTAGTCCGTAATGCATCTGCCAGCAATTCACGCCCCGTTTCGCCGCGTATGATCAACACTTTTTGTCCGCGCAGGGAATCCAAGTCTAAGACTTCAAGCAGCGTCTCGGAATCGGTACGCTCTTGATTTGACGGTTGAAGAATCTTGTACGTCATCTCGTCAAAACCCAAACCAAGCAGCGCTTCCTTACTCCCCTGCCCCATCACCGCCATCGCGAGCTTTTTTGGCCATGTACATTGCAAATGCTGCAAACGACGCATCGTCGCGGCAATGGCGTTTGGGCTAACAAATGCCACCAGCGCAAATTCATTGAGGCGTACGAGTACCTCATCAAGCGCTTGATAGTCGCTTAGTTCCTCGATTTCCATGCAGGGAAAAAGCACGACTTGCCGCTGTGCCTCGCGCAGGCGATCGGCCAAGCGATTAGTCTGCGTAATTGGTCGTGTGATGATAATGGTTGGCGCAGGCATTACACAAAAATTGTATGTCTTAAGACACGGTTGAGATCGGCAGGATCAGTAGGAGAATGCAAACCGAACTGAAGAAACAATGGCGAAACGATAGATGCTCAACTTGCAGACAACATTTCTTTGCATGCGCTGAGTATGCTATCCGCGCCCTGCGCTTGCAAAGCAGCGACCACTTGTCTCGTCAGAACTTCTGGTGCGCTCACTTCGCCCGTGAGGTCAGTTTGTGCGACGCGCTTTCCATCGGGCGTCGCCACCAAGGCGCGGAGGCGGAGTTTGCTGCCTTCAATTACCGCATGCGCCGCCAACGGTATTTCGCAACTCCCACCAAAAGCTTTGGAGACTGCACGCTCAGTCTGCACCGCCAAGGCAGTCTGCGCATGATTGAGTGGCGCTAACCACGCAGCCAGATCTGTGCGGCTCGTCAACAACTCAATGGCCATTGCGCCTTGGCCCGCAGCAGGCAAGCTTTCCTCTGGTGCCAAGACATTTCGAATTCTGCTCGAAAGCCCTAAACGCTTCAAACCTGCCGCCGCCAAAATGATTGCTGCATAGTCGCCTTGGTCGAGTTTCTTTAAGCGCGTATCCAAATTACCGCGTAGTGGACGCACAATCAAATGTGGAAATTGCGCTGTGATCAGCGCTTGCCGCCGCAAGCTGCTTGTGCCCACGACAGCGCCGTGCGGCAAATCGTTTAGCGACGCAAAATCGTTGGAAACAAAGGCATCACGGGGGTCTTCGCGCTCTAAGATGGCTGCCAGTGAAAACCCAGTAGGCAACTCCATAGGAACATCTTTCAGTGAATGCACCGCCAAATCTGCCTTTCCTTCGGCCATGGCAGTTTCTAGCTCTTTCACAAACAATCCTTTACCACCGACTTTGGATAAAGCTCTATCCAAAATCTGATCACCGCGCGTCGTCATGCCCAAGATCTCGACGACACATGCGGGATACAAAGCTTGCAATTGGGCTTGCACCGATTCGGCCTGCCACATTGCGAGCCGACTTTCGCGTGAAGCAATGATCAGTTTTGTGGGGGAAGTTAGATTCAAAGAGGACATGAACACGTTACTTTCATACGAAATTTTCTAACGCGCATTTTAACACGCGCCTCGATTGATTCCTTGACAAAAAACGCGCTAAAACGGCATCATGCCAGCTCAACTTCGTGACGCAGATGCGCGTCAGCAGACGTTTTTTTATCAACTAAGAAGACCAGAAAATTGCACCAGTTTTGCTGCAACTTGTTGGCATTAACACCATCTGACTTATCCGTTCAAACCACGCGACGTCGTAACATAAACGATCGTCCCCATAAGCCCGAATTTATTCGCACTAAGAAAGCTTCAGCATGAATCAAAGTAGCACGCTCAACGAACAAATCCAGCATCTTATTTTGACAGGCGACCGTCCTACGGGCGCGCTTCATCTGGGGCATTTTGTTGGTAGTTTGCGTAATCGCATTAAGTATCAACATATTTACAAACAATTCATTATGATCGCCGATGCACAGGCACTCACCGACAACATGGATGACCCGGCCAAAGTCCACAATAATGTGCTGGAGGTCGCACTCGATTATCTGGCAGTGGGCATAGACCCAAGCAAAACCACGATTTTTATTCAGTCGCAAATCCCTGAACTCACCGAACTCACGTTTTATTACTTGAACCTCGTGACCGTCGCGCGGCTTGAGCGCAATCCCACCATTAAAACAGAGATCGCTCTACGCAATTTTGAGCGCGATATCCCGGCAGGTTTCTTAACCTACCCTGTGAGCCAAGCGGCCGATATCTCGGCTTTTAAGGCGACTTTAGTGCCGGTGGGTGAAGATCAAATACCGATGATCGAGCAAACCAACGAGATTGTGCGACGCTTTAATCGCTTAGCAAAGAAAGATATTTTGGTCGAATGCCAAGCGTTGGTGCCAGAAATTGGCCGCCTTCCCGGCATTGATGGCAAAGCAAAAATGAGTAAGTCGCTGGGCAACGCGATCAACCTAGGCGCCACTGCTGCTGAGATTAAAGCGGCGGTAAAAAATATTTATACCGATCCATTACACCTGCGCGTCGACGACCCAGGGCATTTGGAAGGTAATGTCGCGTTTATCTATCTCGATGCATTCGACAACGATCAGGACAGTTTGCAAGAGATGAAAGACCATTACGTACGCGGCGGCTTGGGTGATAGCAAAGTAAAGCAACGTTTAGAGGGCGTACTGCAAGACATGCTGACACCAATTCGCGAACGTCGACTTGAATTTGAAAAGGATCGTGGGCAAGTACTGCAAATGCTCAAACAAGGCACAGAAAGAGCGCGCGAAATCGCCGCAAAAACGACTGATGAAGTTAAATCTGCCATCGGCCTCAAGCACTTCTAACCATGCGCCCCTTAACACTGGAAGCCGCTCGTGCGCTGCATCTCGCCGCACAAGGCTTACTCGCCTCTCCGAAAACGGTGGCAAAAAAAGGCGACGTTTTGCGCGCGATTCAGAACATGGGTGCCTTGCAAATTGACACCATCAATGTGGTCGCACGCAGCCCCTACCTTGTATTGTGGAGCCGGCTTGGTGATTATCCCTTGCACTGGCTCGATGAGTTGTTAGAAGAAGGCGCCATCTTTGAATATTGGTCACACGAGGCGTGCTTTTTACCCATCGAAGATTACGGCCTCCACCGGCACCAAATGGTGTCACCTGAAGGCTTGGGCTGGAAATACAACCATCGTTGGCTCCAAGAAAACGCGCAGCAAGTCGAGGCTATTCGGCGTCACATCCACCAGCATGGCGCTTGCCGTTCCGCTGATTTCACGCGCACTGATGGCAAAGGGGGTGGATGGTGGTCGTGGAAACCAGAAAAGCGCTCACTGGAAGTCTTATTTACCTTAGGTGAATTGATGGTGGCGCGCCGTCACAATTTTCAACGCATTTACGATTTGCGCGAACGGGTCCACCCAAAATGGGATGACGAACAGCACCTCCAGCCGCAAATCACCTGCCAAGAGCAGCAAGTCTTGAAAGCCGTAAAAGCACTGGGCATTTGCAAGGCGCAATGGGTCGCCGATTACTTCCGCATGAAGAAGCTCGATAAAGCGATCCATCCTGCGCAGCTCGCAGCAAGTGGCAAACTGCTCACAGCGCGTATCGAGAATTGGGATGAGCTTGCGTACGTGCACCCCGATCATCAACAGTACTTAGTTCAAGCTAGCGAAGGCAAACTTGTTGCCACAGCGACCAGCATCTTATCGCCCTTTGACCCAGTGGTATGGGACCGAAAACGGGCAAGAGAATTATTCAATTTCGATTACAAGATCGAATGCTATACACCGGAAGCAAAGCGACAGTTCGGTTACTTCACGCTACCAATTCTAAGGCGCGGCGAACTGATTGGTCGCATGGATGCAAAAGCACATCGGAAAAGCGCCCTGTTTGAAGTGAAGGCATTGCATTTAGAAGCCAGTGTAAGTATTACTGAGGCGTTAGCGACCGACTTAGTCGATGCAATAAAGCGCCTCGCAACATGGCACGGCGCACGTAAAGTGGATTTTCGTCCTGCAAAAACAGAGACACTTTTGCGTGCCTTAGAAAAAGCGTGGTAAGTGGAGCAAAGCAATATACTCCCTGTTTATTTTATTTTTAATGCCATTTTCCGCCCGTATTTTAAGCGTATGCATAAAATACTTAAGCAAGTATCTATTTAGGCTACTACTTTTAAGCATTTTGGCATCTCTCAAACGTAGTCGACGAATTCAAGGTATCACCAAGGAAAAATGGAATCTCTCGAAAAACTACCTTTCCAAACACAGCATGGCGATTACGTTGTGCTCGCCACTTTTGACACGCCCACAGAAGCGCACATTTTGCAGGGTTGCTTGGAAGCGTCTGGCATTCATGCCGTGGTCGCTGACGGCCACTTAGTGCAAGCTGATTCTTTGCTGACCGTGGCATTGGGCGGTGTGCGCATTCGTGTTCAAGAGAAAAAACTCGCGGCGGCAAAACAAGTGCTTGCTGATTTTGGTAAAGGGGCATTCGAACTTGAAGGCGACGATGTGCCCAAAAGCCCTACCCGCCCAATGCCAGAAAATTTGCATATCTGGAGTCCCGATACGGCCGCCTTTTGGAGTTTTGTCTTTACGCCAATCTTTGGCAGCGTAATGAATGTGCTTGATGCAAGTCGATTAGGAAATAAACGCTTGTTTTACCTTGCAGTATTCTGGCTCATTACGAATACTGTCATCACTAACTACGTACTTTGGCACATGGCCTTAGGAAGCAATGATTTTGAGAAATACCTCGATCAATCAACCGTGCTGGTGCCTGTTTGCGTCGTTTGGTATTTATTCGGTGTGCGCCCACAATCCCAATTCTTGATCACAAGCTTCGGTGTGAATTACCGCAGAAAGAGCATCAATTTTGCACTCATGGTTGGCGCCAGTTTAAGCGTGCTTCGATTTATTATCTAAGCCACGTGGCTCTACAAATTTGCTTAGCGAGCTTGCGGCATATTGCCGAGAATTAGTTCTTAGACGTCATAAATTCAGCCCGTATTTTTTGCCAATTCTGCTCAGAGTGCCATCTTTAATGAGGCGCGCAATGGCGACATTAAAGCGCTCAACCACCTCCTGATGTTTGGCATTAAACCGCATCGATACGTCGGCAGGCGGTGAATACAAATCCCCTAGAACAAGATTGTTGATACCAAGTTGTTTCGTCTGATAAGCGTATATGTCAGCATTGATCACGCCAACATCAACTATTCCTTGGCTCAGCTTTTTCAACATCATGATTTCATTGACTGACTCAGATCGTTTTATCCCGATATGATTCATTAACGCGGTGTCGTAGCCATATCCGCGAATCAAATCGACATGTTTGCCTACAAGATCAGTGAAGGTCATCACACGAAACACTTTATCTTTTGGAAAAACATAGTAGTCGTAGGATTTGAGATAAGCGATCGTATAAATCGAACCTTCGGAATGTTTGGTGCGCCACGCTGGATTGGCGAATAGCTCCAAATCAATCTTGCCTTCGCTGACATTGGGCAGCGCACGCACGGCGGGAAGTCGAACATATTCGATCGTGTCACCCGTCAACTTAATCACTTCCGCCAGAAAATCGTGAGCAACGCCAGAAATTTGTAATTGATTCGGGTGCTCAGGGTCGATGGTAACAATTGAATAGGGCGCAAAGGAACATTGTTCGATATGCCCTGTATCACCAAGAAACACCCTCAAATTGGCGGCGGAGGCGCAATTTGCAAAACAAAACATAAGCAAGAAAAGTACTATTTTCATATCTCAATAACAACAGAACTGTTTTGCCAAAAAAGCGCATAAATCACGACCGCACCCAACTTTTATTCTCTTCAAGCTAGAAATTATAGGATTTAAAAAAAATTTCGCCATTTTTAATTAACTTTTGAACGAACTTAGCGCAATTTTGCGGATTCGATAAAAAACTACTTCCCAAAAAAACATCCATCAAAAAACGCTGTTGTTTGTCATAACAAGCACAATAGAGGATACTTGCGCCTGTTTGAGGAAATACTCTATTTTTTCAAAGTTTGACTTCGTTCGCTGGTTTTTCAAACAGCTAAATTGCATGGATCTAAAATTCACGTCAAAGGTCATCAGTGCTATTTATCGTGGTCCAAGTTTGCCTGAGCACCCTCTCAATTTTGCACTTTCTTCACCCTCATAATTCGAACAGGAGACCGCATGTCATCATCTCATCTCGCTGAGTTACTTAGCTACGCAAACGACCACGCTGGCCCAGCCGCACAACGCCAAGCCGGCTTCGTAAGCGCCTATTTTGAAAATACCGATCCCGATGAAATCGGCACGCGAGGTGCAGCGACTTTGTTTGCCATTGCGAATGCGCACTGGCGCTTGCTGGATGCGCCTCGCGCAGCACAAACGCCAAAAGTACGCGTGTTCAATCCAACTCTTGCTGAAGACGGTTTTGTCAGCGACCACACAGTGGTGCAAATCGTCAACGACAACATGCCATTCTTGGTCGACTCGGTCACTATGGCGATCAACCGTAGCGGTCGCACTGCGCATTGGATAGTCCACCCATTGTTGAGCGTGGCACGTGACTCGCAAGGAGGAATCACCTCGGTACTGAATGCAGTCGCTGCCACGGCAGATGGCCGTACTGATCCGGTTGAATCGCTGATCTTGGTCGAATGCGACCGCATCGTGGGTGAGGCTGAACAGCAAACGCTGGCTGCGGAATTAGTACAAGTATTGGCCGATGTGCGAAGTGCCGTCAACGACTGGCACGCCATGCTAGAACGCGTAAAAACTGTTAGCGCCATGTCGGAAAAGTTTTCTCCATCGCCAGAAAATCGCGGCGAAGGCATCGCCTTCCTGCGTTGGCTTGAAGACCGCCACTTCACATTTTTAGGTGCGCGTGATTACGACTTGAAACGTGATGGCGATTCTGTGAGCTTGGTTGCATTGCCCGACACAGGTTTGGGTATTTTGCGTGGCGCCGTCAAAACACCTGAAACGCGTCTGCCGCCCGAAGTAGTTGCCTTAATGGATTCTGATGAAACCATCCTCATCACCAAAGCCATGACGCGCTCGACCGTGCATCGGCAAGCGTGGTTGGATTACGTCGCCGTCAAGCGCTTTAACGAAAGCGGCCAAGTCATCGGTGAATCACGCTTTTTGGGCTTGTATACGTCCACCGCCTATTCCGCGCCCGTGGGTGATATTCCACAAATTCGTCAGCGCGCCAACGCTGTTATGCGCAACGCTGGCGTCGTGCCCGAGAGCCATGCTGCGAAAGCCTTGCAAGCTATTCTGGACGACTATCCACGCGACGAACTGTTTCAAATAGACACGCCAACCTTGACCGAGCATGCGATTGGCATTTTGCGTCTGCAAGAACGGCAACGCGTGCGTTTATTTTTGCGACGCGACCCGTTTGGGCGCTTCACCTCGGCACAAGTATTCGTGCCGCGCGACCGCTACAACACTGAGCTGCGAGTCAAAATCGGCAACGAATTGATGCAGGCACTGGACGGCCACTCGATAGAATTTACGCCCATGCTGACCGACAGCCCCATGGCGCGTATTCATTATTTAGTGCGGGCCAATAAACTCGCACCAGCTAATGTGAATCTCGCCTTGTTAGAGAGCCGCATCGGAAAACTGGCGCAACGCTGGGAAGACGATTGCAGCAACGAGTTATTGCGTGCCCATGGCGAAGGCGCTGGTTTGGCATTGGCAAATCGCTTTGCGAATGCCTTCCCAACCGCATATCGCGAAGATTTCTCGCCTTTGGTGGCAGCAGAAGACGCAAATATGCTGGCAAACCTCAATGCAAACCTCCCCATGACCGTACGTTTGTACCGCCCGCTTGATGCCGAAGCGGGCATGTTGCGCTTTAAGATTTATAACCAAGCAAAGGTCGCCCTATCTGACTCGTTGCCCGTCCTCGAACATATGGGTGCGCGCGTACTTGACGAACATCCCTACCATATCGTCAGTGGGCAAGATAACTTATGGATTCATGACTTGGGTCTGCAATTACCGCCCAGCACGGATCTCGCCACGATTAAGACGCGTTTCGAAGCCCTGTTCTCGCAAGCGTGGGCTGGCGAGGTGGAAAGCGACGATCTGAATCGCTTAGTTCTTAATACTGCGCTCGATGCCCGTTCCATCGGCGTGCTGCGCGCATGTTCACGCTACTTCAAGCAACTCGGCTTTGCCTATAGCCAGAACTATATCGAGTCTGCCTTAAATAAAAATCCGGTAATTACCCAGTTAATTGCGGAGCTGTTCGGTGCGCGCTTTAAGCCAGATTTTGTGGGCGACCGCGATGTGGCGCAAAAGCAGATTCGCGAGCAATTAGAAACTGAACTCAGTCACGTTGCTAGCTTGGATGAAGACCGCATTTTGCGCCAGTTCTTTGCCACGGTCATGGCAACCTTGCGTACCAATTTGTGGCAAACCACCGCAGATGGCGCGTTCAAGTCGTATATGAGCTTTAAGCTCAATCCTCGCGAAGTACCAGGCGTACCAGAACCCAAGCCCCTATTTGAAATTTGGGTGTATTCACCACGCGTTGAAGGTGTCCATTTACGCGGTGGCAAAGTTGCCCGTGGTGGATTGCGTTGGTCAGATCGACGCGAAGATTTTCGTACCGAGATTCTTGGCTTGGTTAAGGCGCAGCAAGTCAAAAACACCGTCATTGTGCCGGTAGGCTCAAAAGGCGGATTTGTACTCAAGAATGCGCCACCAGTCAGTGAGCGCGAAGCCTACCAAGCTGAAGGCATTGCCTGCTATAAAATTTTCTTGTCGGGCTTATTAGATATCACCGATAACATCGTCAAAGGCAATATCGTTCCACCCACCAAGGTGATCCGCCATGATGCGGATGACCCGTACTTGGTGGTCGCAGCAGATAAAGGCACTGCCACCTTCTCCGACATCGCCAACGGCATTTCCGCCGATTATGGCTTCTGGCTGGGCGACGCGTTTGCTTCTGGTGGCTCAGTTGGCTATGACCATAAAAAAATGGGCATTACCGCGCGCGGCGCGTGGGAATCAGTTAAGCGGCATTTCCGTTCATTGTCAGTCAATACCCAAACCAGCGAATTTACCGTCGCTGGCATTGGTGATATGTCGGGCGACGTTTTTGGCAACGGCATGTTGCTATCGGAGCATATTAAGTTGGTGCTGGCCTTCGATCATCGACATATTTTTATTGACCCGACACCGCCTGTCGCCGCCTCTTTTGCAGAGCGCCAACGCTTATTTAATTTACCCCGTTCAAGCTGGGAAGATTACGACAAGAACCTTATTTCAAAAGGCGGCGGCGTATTTCCGCGCAGCGCAAAATCGATTTCCTTAAGCCCGGAAGCACAAGCCGTGATCGGCATCTCGCGTGACGAAATCACGCCGGTTGAACTTCTCAAAGCGATCTTGCAAGCCCCCGTTGATTTACTCTACAACGGTGGCATCGGCACCTATGTCAAAGCGACACACGAAAGCCATGCACAAGTAGGCGATAAATCTAGCGACGCCTTCCGCGTGAATGGCAATGAATTGCGCTGCAAAGTCTTAGCCGAAGGCGGCAATCTAGGTTGCACGCAAAATGGACGCATCGAGTTCGCGCAAAAAGGTGGCCGCATTTATACCGACGCGATCGATAACTCAGCAGGCGTCGATTGCTCCGATCATGAAGTCAACATCAAGATTTTATTGGGTGGCATCGTCGAAGCGGGCGATCTCACGCTCAAGCAACGCAACGATCTTTTGGCCTCCATGACAGACGAAGTCGGGCACCTCGTTTTGACCGACAATTACTATCAAAGTCAAGCCTTGGATATCGCTTGCCACCGTCCACTGTATGTTCTAGATGGACAACAACGCTTAATGCAGTGGTTAGAGAGCCAAGGCCGACTCAACCGCGCAATTGAATACTTGCCGACCGACGAAGAAATTGCACGCCGTAAAGCGCACAAACAAGGCCTTACTGCGCCGGAAGGTGCCGTGGTTTTGGCTTACGCAAAAATGTCGGTTTTTGATGAACTGGTGGCCAGCAACTTACCGGACGATCCGTTTTTCAGTCGCGCCTTACGTGCCTACTTCCCACAAATTTTGTCGGAAAAATTCGCTGACGCGATTGCGAAACATCCGTTAAAACGGGAAATTATCGCCACTTTCATTACCAACACCGTGGTGAACCGCACGGGCGCAACATTTGTGAATTTCATTGCCTCCGAAGCGGGCGCAACAGCCGCCGATGTGATTCGCGCCTTTACCTTGGCACGCGAAATTTTTGATTTGGAACCATTGTGGGATCAAATCGATGCGCTGGATTACAAAGTCGACGCAAAACTGCAGCTTGACCTGTTAACCCAGCTAACCACGATTGCGCAGCGTGCCTCACGGTGGATGTTACGTATTCGTTCGCAAAGCACCGATCTGCCAACGCTGATTCAACGCTACCAACCAGCGGCACGTGAATTGCGCAGCCAGCTCAATCATTGGCTACCGTCAGGCGCGCAGAATGCGTGGCAAACTGCCGCAGACAACTTGGCGCAAGCGGGCGTTGAACATGATCTAGCGCAAAATTTAGCCGCGTTGGAGTTCATTTTCCCGGCCCTTGATTTAGTTGATCTGGCACAAAGCGCGAACACAGATCTCGAACAAGCTGCGCGAGCCTACTTCGGTATTGACGCAGAATTGGGCTTAACTGGCTGGCGCAATCAAATCAACCGCCTCCCCACTGATACCTTATGGCAAACGCAAGCACGCGGCAGCGCGCGCGACGACGTGTATTCCATCGCCAGCCAAATCACCCGTGGTTTGTTGGCGCGAGGTGAAGATTTGGCGACTTGGCGAGCGAAGCATGCCAAAGCAATTGATCGCCTAACGCAATTGCTTGGCACAATTAGCACCCAAGGGGCAGATTTAGCCCCTGTCTCAGTGGCATTACGTGAATTACGCTACCTCGCGTAAGCGATAGGCTTGCGCTGGTGGTATCAACTGCCAGCGCAAATCTAGGGATGCAAGCAGTTTGACGCAGTGAATCAACATAATTTTTTAGCGAAGTTCAGGCGATGGAAATGCGTGTTTTCAAAAGTTGGATCAACTTCTTTAGTCGTTTTGCGTCATCTCAGAAACCTCGGTTGACGATCACCGTTCTCCTGTCCTTTTCCTTGTTTAACAATGTCTACGGACAGGAAAGCCAGGTTGTGCATTTTTCCAATGCGCAAGTGCCAAGCATTGAAAAAGTGGACCTCAGTGCGCATTGGTTTATACCTGCACGAGCCAACGGCGCAAGCGTCATCGCCCTGCATGGTTGCGGTGGTCTCTACAGCAATAAGCGCGGAAACCAAAGCAAGCTGAGCGCGCGCCACCAAGGCATGGCAGAGCTGCTTACGGCGGCGGGCTACCATGTACTTTTTGTCGACAGTTTTACGCCGAGGGGTCAGAGCAGTATTTGCACGATCAAATTTGCCGATCGAAAAATTACCACGAACACACGCCGGCAAGATGTGCAAGCGGCCTTGCAATGGCTCAGCACGCAAAAGAACCTTGATGCAAATCGCGTTGCCTTGTTAGGTTGGTCGAATGGTGGTTCAACGGTGTTAAACAGCATCAATGCGAACAACAAGGACGGCAATAAGTCTGCAGTCGATTCCGCGATCGCGCTCATGCCTAAACTTGCCGTCGCGTTTTACCCTGGCTGCACGCCTTATGCAAAGCTTGGCGCTGCGTATCAATTAAACATACCTTTGTTGATTTTAATTGGCGAAAAAGATGATTGGACTCCGGCGGAAGCCTGTGTGAAGTGGGAACAAGCGATGGCTACCAAAAACCTTTCAGTACACGTCTATCCTGACGCTTACCATGATTTTGACTCCCCTGACACACCACTCAAACACCGCGCTGATGTCCCCAACGGAGTACATCCGGGGCAAGGGGTCACCACGGGAGGTAATCCTGCAGCACGCGCAGCAGCATATCAAACGCTAATGACATTTTTAGGGAGGCTCTGATTAAGTTACTGCGCGACCAAATTTTGAATCTGCGACACCGGCTACCGTGCTCGCTGTACTCTCGTACAGGTGCGCTTCTCGATCCAAACTTTGGCCGCTCGCTACACTTA
>JAIETO010000032.1 GCA_019745005.1 Burkholderiaceae bacterium | reverse complement strand
CACGAACAAGTCCCTTTGCCGTGTGTTGGCGCCACTGTGCTCGTAGATCTTATTTTTCGGCAGGTTGCGCCCAAAAGACGCTTGCTTGGGATAGTTAATGAAAGCGGCATTCGCCCCAAATGGGGCAAGCTGACTCATCCTGCCTCCTGAATCACGAGGAAGGTGATTAGCTCGAAGTCGTCCAGTCCAGCAATGGTGTTGACCAGCGCAGTGGTCTTGCCGCCACTGAACAAACTGTCTAGATCCTTTTCCTCCTTCACATCGATCATTGAGCGAATAGTCTTGCCTAGCAGGTCGGAATACTCCTGCATCTTTCGACCATCAGCCGTCTCCTTGTTGAAGAGGTCACATACATCTGAAATCGGAACGGCTTGTCCCTTGCAACAACTGCGCACGAGATCGAGTAGGCGTTTAACCTCAGTGTGATCGTGGATGACTTGCCCATCGCGGTTGACATAGACGAGGTAGTAAGGGTGCAAGCGATTGTGTTGATTGATGTTCACCCCGTCGTTGCGATTGCGTAATGTGAAAATGACTCCAGCGTGCAGTCCTTGCTCTGGCTTGGCTGGGACTACTGCATGCATGCCGCTCGGCATGTGATTCAATTCACCATTAGCTTTGACGTGATTGAGTAAGTCCATGCGAAAGTCATTGAGGCCGAGATCCGTAATAGACACTCCCGTCTTCAGGTCTTCCAGCTCGATTACTTCTTCTTGTAGGCGTCGCAATTGCTCCTTGCGGTAAGACACGTCGTTGGCTTGAGCACTGAGGACGTTATCGTCGCCGGTGGCGGTGACGTCGGCGATCATCATCCTGCTCTCAACACGCTCTTTAAGGTTGATGTATTCGTCGAGAGAAATGTCTGGCCAATAGTTAACTAGCTGGATACTGGCGTTTTTTGAGCCGATGCGGTCTATTCGACCGAAACGCTGGATGATGCGCACAGGGTTCCAGTGAATGTCGTAGTTAATCAGATAGTCGCAGTCTTGTAGGTTTTGCCCTTCAGATATGCAATCAGTACCAATCAGCAAGTCGATCTCCGCCGATTCGTTTGGCAGAACAACTGCTTTCTCTTTGGAACGAGGCGAGAAGAGAGTGAGCAGCTCCCGAAAGTCGTAATTGTTCTTTAATGTGGATTTGGGTGACGTACTACCCGTCACTTTGGCACTGTGCAAGTGCTGGATCGTGAACAAATCTGGGGCTAGATTGGCAAAGAGATAGTCGGCGGTATCCGCGAAGGCGGTGAACAGCAATATCTTCTTGTTGCCCGGGTTAATCGGCGCGGCGAGTTTGCCAAGAATGAGCGACTTCACATGCTGCAATTTGGCATCGTCGGCAGGTGTGATTTTGTTCATCGATGCTAACAGAGCATCGATGATTTCCAAGTCTGCTTTGAGTTCATGTTCCCACGACGGTAGATCCATGTCTGCAAGACTGATCTTTACCTTGCCGCCTATCTCGTTTTCACCAATGGCGGGCAAGTCATCCTCGTCGGCATCCAAATTTTCCAATTGATCCGTCAAATCATCAACACTGGCGGTGTTGCCACTCTGATGAAAAGTATTGATCTTGTTTAGCGTGTTGGTGTGGTTAGTACGGAGAGACTGCAACGTCAACCGGAACGATTCAATCGAGCTTTCCAGTCGCTTGAGCAGGTTGGTGGTCATTAGCGCTTGCAAGCTTCTCTCGCGATCAACTTGTTTGAACTTGCTTTTGCCACCAGACACTTGGGTGTCGTACATCTCTTCGTACTTTTTTAGTCGACTTGGCAAGATGTAGCTGATCGGCGCATATACCGCGAGCCTAAGTAACGAGAGCTGCTCGAATATCTCGTTGAAACTCATTACATCAGTACGCTGAGTCAGCGGCGAATGGAAAGACAAAGGTTTGCGTCGTTCGGGGAACGGTCCAATTTCCTTCGTGTCGTAAAAGGTCTGAATGTGCTTGCGCGAGCGCGCGATGGTGACGCTATCTAGTAATTCGAAGAAGTCGAAGTCCAACGAATCTAGGATGGCGCGAGCCGTGCGTTTTTCGACCGGCAACTTCGCCCATACGTTAAAGCTTGCCTGTGCATTGCGGAAGACTTCTTCGACTGTCTTGCTGGTTCGAAGTTTTTTGTTCAGATTTTCCGAATCGCCTTCGTAGGCCAGCGCCAGCTGGTTGCGCAGATCATTGAAACGGTTGTTGACGGGTGTAGCTGAAAGCATCAGCACTTTGGTTTTCACGCCCTGCCGGATGACCTGATTCATTAACTTTTGGTAGCGAGTTTCTTTATCTTTAAAAGCGTCGTTGTTGCGGAAATTGTGAGACTCGTCGATGACAACCAGATCGTAATTGCCCCAGTTGATGCGGTTGAGCGGCATGCCAAATGACTCACCACTTGTGCGGCTAAGGTCGGTATGGCACAGGACGTCGTAATTGAACCTGTCGCGGGCAAAGATATTTGTCTTCAGATTGCTGTTGTAGTTCAGCCAGTTATCCGCGAGCTTTTTGGGACAAAGAACCAACACGGAGCGGTTGCGTAACTCGTAATACTTGACCACTGCCAAGGCTGTGAAAGTTTTCCCTAAGCCCACGCTGTCCGCTAGGATGCATCCACTATATGTTTCTAGTTTGTTGATGATCCCCGTGGCTGCGTCTTTCTGAAAATTGAAGAGCTTGTTCCAAATAAGGGTGTCTTGATAGCCGGTGCGATCATTTGGCAGAACGTCTTCGTCGATGTCATCCAAGAACTCATTGAAGATGTTGTAGAGCATTAGAAAATAAATGCTCTCAGGAGAGTTCTCTTGGTACACAGACGCAATATGGTCACAAATCTGTGCTGTGACGTCCTCTAGCTTGGTCGGGTCGTTCCAAATTTGGTTAAAGAGGCTGAGGTAGGTTGTGGCAAAACTTGGCTCGTCCATTCTGTTGACCAAATTGGAGACTGCATTGCCTTGTTGATAGCCGAGATCAACGGCAGTGAAGCCGTGCAGCGGCATATAGGCCGTGTCCGTGCCGCCTGATTGAACGCAGGCAAACTGCTGCATCGGAGCCTTGCTACGATTGGACTTGAAGGTCGCCTTGCGACGCATCCAATCGGCACATTCCTTCGCAATTGCACGCTGGGTCAGTTTGTTGCGAAGTTGAATCTCAAATTCACTGCCATAGAGACTTCTTTCGCGATCTACTTTGGGAATGTGAAACTCTTTGCGCTCCTTGCGAATTTTGTCGGTGACCTCGTTGGCGACAAACGTTGGTGAGGTGAAGATGAAATTCAGCTCTTCGACTTTTTCCAACTCAGCCTTGAGCGCCTCGAACGCGTACATAGAAAAGCAAGATGCGGCGATGTTCAGACGGGCGCCTACCTTGATCGTCTGTTTCAAGTCGTCGCCTAGCAGGCGATTAATGTTATCGATGAGTTCCATCAAGAATTCGCCTTTGAGGTCCCGGTGTAGCCAGGTGCCAGGACAGCATTTTTCACGCCGTAGAGTGCAAGGTGATCTTTAAGCCAGAGTCGATACTCATGACCGCGCAGGCTGTGATCTGGGGAACAATCCACACTCCATCGACGAAGCATGTATCCAGCAGTGGCAGCCCGAAGTTTCATCGTAAGCGTGCCATTGGACATATTAAAATCCCGCACAGTTATCTCTGGCCGAGACTGATCTGGATGCGGAACCAACTCGACCTCGACAATCCTCATCCATTGAATGTCGTTGTGCGCGTGCTCGTGTGCCTTGGCGTCTTCTTCGAGCAACACGGGTGTATCGACTCGGGTGACAACAAAATCACGGAACTCTCCAGTCTTGCGGTCAAACGCTCTCACATGCCAGCGTAACCCAGTGTTGACCAATGAGAAGGGTACTATCACCCGCTTGGACTCTCCGCTACTTACTGAGTGATATCGGATTGCGACCGGGCGCTTAGCGTGGATAGCTCTGCAGATTGGTGCAAGAACACTCAATTGGGGACTGTTCAAAACGGCTGGCGACTCGCACGGCACCATCGACTGTAACTCTCCATTCACACCATCACCAAATCCCAAGGAGAGAGCCGAAAGTACACGCTGCGGTGGATGTTCAAAGATCGGAGCAAAACTCTTCCCGATACGGTAAATCTTGTTGCTGCCGTCGAACTCGATGTTCTTCGGAGCGATCTCTCGGTATAGGGCAAGATCGCGAGTTGCAGCAGCAGGGGCCAAACCGAAACGGCTCGCCAAATCAGGCCTCCCGACCTCACCCAGAAAATAGAGGCGGAAGTCGATATAGGCCAGCCGCTCTCGTTGTGGATGGCTCAAGCTCTCAACCCGCTGGGGGGCATAATCGCGTTCCTCATCCACAATAAACGACGCTAAAACCGAAAGACATACATTTTTTAATCATGGCGAAACGATCCATATCATCAAATTGATGACATTATGCGCTACCACCTTTTTATGGACAAGCAATTGGTAAGAACAAATTATCTAACCTGTGTCTTCAAGGCCGAAACGTTGCAATTTCATTCGGAATGCGGGCGCGGGTTAGGTTCTGTATTACGTCACATCGATGACTAGCAAGTAACCTATTTTTTCTTTAACGTGATCACTTCGCGAAGGTTAAGCGATCTCAACCAACAGAGAGATGATCAACAAGAGATATAGCAATATTCGGCCACCCTAATTAGAAGGCTCAATTGACGGCAAAATTTAAAAGTCCTCCTTCTTATTGCAAATAGTCCGTAAATCAATAACTGAAATTTTTGCAGCATTCAAAACAAATGTTCCCTAAGCTAACTGCGTGAATTCAGTTGTCTATTTTCCGCAGTATTGTTTCATTGACTCAACGTGATCTGCATGGACCTCTATCGGAAAGCTTTTTGCGCCAGCGTACTGTAAGTATCTTGCCCTATGTCTACCATTTGTAAATGAAATGACGGGCGCATTCTTTTCTTTTCCAAAGAGTCCCAACAAACAGAAGAGGGCACACGGATAGATTATTTTTGTCTCAAACCTGATCGATGCATATGGCATTTTATAAACGCCATTTTTTATCGAACGAGGCTGTACATCTCTACGCACTTTTTCAAGTCTTTCATTCGACCATTTTTCAGCTGGAGGAATTGAATTATCAAAATAACTGAAAAATTTCCTAGTATCGACTTCAATAACTTGGAATGAAGGATCTCTTGGATAACAACGGGAAAAATTAGTGTACGGGAAATACTGATGATCCGGCGAAAGATCTATCCGATACGATTGATGAAATTCTTTAAAGTCCGTTAACGCCGCCCATTCCCCATTTTTTTCAGTAAGTATTTCCAGGCTGGAAAACGGGATGCCCGCAGTTGAATGCAACAGATACTCGCCAACCTTTTCTGGTTCCGAATTATCAACTAAGAAGCGAATATGAGCTCCCCTAGTTAAATCTCGATCGTCTGGTGCGCTAGATATTTTAAAAAAACACGAATCACCAGCATCAACGCGAAGTATCGCATGTGGACGATAATTTAATAATTCAAAACATAGCGACATTGCTTCTTCTTCAAACTCAAAAAAGAAACATGAGAATACACTTAATCCAGGAAATTGAAGAAGCGCCTCGTTGAGCGGAGCGTGGTTTGCAGAAGGCTTTTTGTGCCCGGGTGTTTGGTAAAGTTTAAATCCAAGTCGGTTCGTTCCATTTGCAAACCAATCGTTAAACCAATCAGTAGGAGTGACGTGGTAAATATATTTCTTGTCGCACATAACTTTATCTCTCTCCTCAGTAAAAATTTTTCAATACTCCGGACCCACTTTGCGAATACTCTGTGTTACAACAAAAAACATGCTACTTTTTTACGCTTCTTTGAGGAAAAATTTGGCAACGAAAGATATGAATGCTTATTGAATAATTTCAACCGAAATGGAATCGTCATCCCTTGTAAAAAAGACAGCAACAGATCCAATGTAATATGGATCGCATAATGAAAAAATTGTTCGATTAAAACTTACAAATCTTTGCACCGTTCCCGACATCGACTTATGGAGCTTGCGCGTCAGTTATTAATTTTCTCCGCACAAGTTGAGTTAACTTAGAGGCTTTGGCCTGCGCGCAATTGCAATATTTACGCACGGCGTCTACTGACAACTTTAGCTTACCAGCCCTCACCTCTTCGACCAGCTTCTCAACTAAAGGATCGAAGTCAGAATTTAAGTTTGCATCATTATTTTTTTCTACCTCCATCTCAGTGACGAATTCGACTAATTGAGGTTTAGGTTGAGTCACTCTTGCTTCATCGGATTGAAAGGCTAAATACCAACATAAGCAAGCGACGCCTTCTAAGATGACAGAAAATAACAGACCCCTGACTAATTCCACCTGGGCAAGAGTCAGACCACTCCAAGTCGCGACTCGCACCGTAACGGGATCTTCTTGCATTGACTCTTTGAGTAAGTCCTGACGATCCTGCTGTGCATGCCAACGTTTTACATCGTCTGCTTCGGCATCAAGCGCATTTAATGTCGCTTGCAGATTGACTAATTTCACCTTCAAGGTAAAACAGTTTTCAAGGCACTGAATCTGCGATTTCGCTGCCAGCTCTGTCTTAATTTTTATTTGTTCAGAAAAAATCGCTGCCAATGTGCGTTGTGGCGCTGCTATTGAAGTTGCCTGATCTACGGCAACAGACCGGCGCATACCCGCTTGCTGTTGTGACAATAAAAAGAAGCTTGCATGGCTGCATATGACATACATCATGCAGGCGACCCACAACACAAAAGACACGAATCGAATCATGGTTGAAAAAGAACGGCACAAGGGCAGTAACCAATGTGCCCCCATCACTGTAAGCACGCCGAACGCTGCGAACAACGCCTTTTCATTAAACGCTTCGCCTAATTGCCAAGCAATCGTTTTTGAAACAAAAAGTGAAATTATTGTGGCCGACAGCGCAAGCACCAAGCATCCGATTCGCGGACTCATTGTGAACCCTCCCTTTTGTGGGTATTCATACTATGGTTAAACCTTATAAATTTTCACTTAACCGCAAACCATGTGCAGCAACCATACCGAGGTTCGAATTTTGTCGAACCTCGGCAAACCTAGCGTTTACGCTATTAAGGACAATTTCGGATATGAGTTTTTTTACATATTGGGCATGGTGGTTTGCGCCACTGACGTAGCTTTTCGAGGGCGCCCACTACATGTTTGACGCTCTCCCCCTAACACGCGGCAAGCAAACAAGTGGCAACCTGGATAGGGAATGACTTGAACCATCTGATTGGTTTTGCAGAAGTATTGCAATGCATCGTTGAGTTTTTCGCGTTTAAAAATATCGAAATGGTTGATTTCACCAAGCGCCCAGTCATCCTGATATTTCTCTTTTTTTCGATTACAGTTTTCGAAATATCCGCGACCGTTGGTAATTTCATTTTGCCAATAATTACCAATTTCCTGCGCGATGTGTTCATGCTTATGCACTTTCGAACCATCAAAGAAAAGCATGAGATGGAGATGATAGCCAGCCTCCCTTCCACACTCTATGTGCCACACGTAACCAACTAGGTGCCTAAACAAAGAAGTCTTACCTTTCATATTTGCAAAGAAACGTTCGCGATCCTTCTGCACCTCCTCTAGGGCAACACGACCAACTATTTCCCGAGGAGTGGATAAGTCATCTCCTTCATGGTAACTCTGTAAGTCACGCATTCGCTGAATTTCACGCTGCTGAAGCAATGCAGAAACCTCCTCAGGTGTAAATATTGCTGCGTGATAATTTAAGTCCAAACGAACTACCATGACCCGTGCGTAGCGTTTGAAGAGATCGTCTTGGAACTTAGTCAGGCTGACTTGATTTTTCTTAGCCTTACTTTCCCAGTCAGCATGTTTTTTCTTCAGACTAACTTTGCGTGCGTTCTCACGCATCGTCTTGAGAAAATCATTAAATATGGGAACATCTGATGAATGCACCAAAGGACCTTGAATGCCGTAAGCGGCGTGTTGACGGTACTGTTCAAAGAAGAAGGTAATCAAAGGTGAATAAACATATTCAGGCGAGAATTGGTCAGCGAAATTTCTCAGTAGAGGCATAAACTTCTTCGCTAAGGAAGCTGTCACGCTTTGCTGACCTCCCTTTGTTGCAATGATCCTGTGATGCTTCTTTTTTATTCCAATTACCTTTTTCATAAAATCACTCAACATATGAATCGAATCGAGATGAGTGTCTAAATTAAACTTTCTGCCATCTGTTAACGTAAGTAAATTGAAGTGGGTGTTAATTGTCATGATTAAATTTCCAGTAAATACAATTGTTGGTTTCAAGCAGTAAACATTGTTTACAGCTCACTTGTTGGTAAATGTACTGTTATAAGCACTAGTGTTTTATTGATTTTTACAATCTAGTTGCTTAACAATATGAATAATTAAATTAAATACTTTTAAGTGTTTTTAACAACTAATGAAGACCGTTAATTACTAATAATTACTATTGGTTATTTATTATCTTACTAATAACCAATATTAAATTTATGTTAGGACGTAAAGAATCCACGTCGGTAGAGGCATAAACCGATGATGAAAATGGTTGCCAGTTATATATGCTTAGTTATTCCGATGTTTTGTCGTAAGGGCAAAACGTACCTGCATGCTTTTTATTTGCATGCAGGTATCCTCGGTTGCATGATTAGTAGGGAGAAAAGTTGTAAGGGTGAAATTGCACCCAACGTTTTTTGTCCTCGGTGAAAGCCGTTAACTTGTTCTGCTTTGCAAGCTCAGCTAAAGCTCTACTTAAGCGGCTAGGTGTCTGCCCCAGATTTATTGCAAAAGTTGAACGTAGATCAGAAATCAAAAACCTAGAAGTTCCATATGCAGAAAGAAGATTATTTAGGGCGTTAAAGAGTGATGCCACATCAGTTTGAAGCTGGGTTGGTTGATATGGCTGGTAAGTTAGTTGCTCAAAGGTATCGAGATAATAACTTCCCAAGTTTGCAGCACTTTGAATCGTGTCTAATGAAATTTCACCTTCAACACCAAACTCAAATACGTGAAGCGCGGCAGAAAATCTCAGTACTCGTTCAGCATGGCGACTGGCATATTCTGAAATAGGGGATGATGACCCGCCATGCTGGTAACGGATGAGAACATCATGACTTAGCCTTACCAGAAACTCCGCTGCTTGCGTGCAGAGCGATAAAGTTGGGCGCTCACATGTCGGATTCTCGAGTTGTTGAAACGTCTGATCAAGTAGGGAAGTAACTTTTTTCTCGTAGGCAACTTCCACCTCTTGGCTCAAACATAAGTTGTGGGGCGTCGCATTAGTAACAATGCCTTCACAATTCGCGAAAAAAAGACGATTAGCTAAACCAACACCACCTTTCGCTATTAACTTACCCTTTATTGCTTCAAATGCGACAGGCTGCATCATTAAAAGCATGAGCAGGCGCGGATTTAGAATTGCCTTGCGACCAGATCCGACTCGTGAATTTCTCATTGAAGAACCATCTAAAAATTTGACCAACGTCGCTGAGTGACGAAATAATTCCAAAATTTGCCCAGCCTCCTCCGTGACCAGCCCAGATACGGGCAGACGAACCAGGCTTTCTACGATTGCCGGACGGGTTACATCCTCCATAAGGAAATCCAAATACTTGTCATCAGATTCACAATGGCGGCGCAAATACCGTTCAATGGGATCCTTTAAAATATTCAAGATCACTGACTTGCCAAATCCGCTCGAGGCGACGACACATACGCTATTTCCAATGACCGACTTATGTGCGTTTGGCCAAAATACGTCGGCGACTCCTTGGGTTAACAATGAAATAATGCCGATTAACACCGTGCCAGCTAGTTGAGGAGTCGCGCCACCCCTCTCTAGATCGCGGATAATCTCGCCAGATAGTCCGGGGAAAGCATAAGACGGGAAAGCTTGGAAATATTGCGGCCGAATGACGGGAAAGTTCATCGCGCACTCCCGTTTTTTGATTCACAAATTTCATCAAGTTGAGTGTCGTGTGACATCCCTTCAAGTAAATTTTTTGGTTCAAAAATATACGGCAACTGCAGCGCAGTTCCACAGGATTCGCAACAGATACGCTCTCCGTTTAAAGTCCTCAATTTTCGCTCGGCAGTCATCATTGCGTCGAATTGGGTCGAACTCACATTCAACCCAGCACTCCTCAAATAAGCGAGAATTTTGATTTTTGGAACCCGGCGTGAAATTGCCTCAACAATTTGCGGATATATTTTTGCAAACAAAGTTATTTTTTGCGAAAAACTATTTGGTGTGAGGTTGTTCAGCCCTCTCAGTAAATCGTTGATTTGTTTGTTCGCAATATTCTTACGCTCGGATTTCAGTTGGGATCGAGATTGCATCATCACACTCCTCCATTCTTAGAATCTGAAAAATTGGGCCGGCATAAGCTTTCAAACTTATAAATTAATTTCTTTAGAAAAGAGTCTCCCAATGACTTTCGCTCGGAGACTTCTTCGGCAATACTTAGATAAGGTAAGGCCAAACAACTATGCTCGATTGGACGCTTTCCAATCGGAAGCCATTGGTATGCTAACAAAGCATTAGCTACTATTGATGAAGCGATCACGTTACGTGGCGCTTTATTTGCGCAGTGCGCTGAACAAACTGAACTACAGTTTATTATCTGCAAACAGATTACAAACAATTTTTGTTGAATTGGCTTGGCAATTACGTCTGCCTCACCAATTCTGAACTGTGAAAACATTTTATTGCCTCAATTAAAAAAAAACATAAAAAAACGAAAAAACATAAATACTCCTTAAAAAATTCGAGATTTAAAAAGGGAGAACGAGACGCAAATTGAAACAAACAATTTATCGCTCGAAAACGTACGACGAAAATATTTTCCCTTTCACCAAAAGAATCAAACCAGTATCTGTAATGACATTACTAATGAGCAAAAAGCCGCTTTGTGTGACGGCGTTTTTTCTTAAAGTACATGCCTCGCTTTGCCTTTACCGCACATGGCATGGCTAGAGCTAATTGCCCCCTTTCTTTGAAAAAAATGTTAAAAGTAATGTGCATTAAAAGTTAAACGGCCTCCATAAAAAATTGACAAAAAAATAGGTAAAAAAAAAATCGATGCGCTGATAAATTATTGGATTCAGTAATCCTTTTTATCGAACCAACATATTATTAGGTTCGCAAAAAATTAAATTTCCCTACCATCGGTAGCGGCGCCGCATTGACGCCACTATTTGTCTCGTAAAAATATTTCAACCTCCGAACTGGTCAAGCTATTGGCATCAAAAACAGTCCAGCTTTTCGAAGGATCATCAACATAACCCGTGCAAATTTTTTTCTAGCTTTAGCTTTCAACTTTTGAATATTTTCAACAATTAGAAAATTTTTTTACGTCATCTTGTTATCGCCGTCCAACGATTTTCCATCGTCCGTGGAAGATTTTCTCTTCAGATAGTTAGCGGTGGCCTCGCCAAGAATGCGTGTTCCACTACCAATTTTGAATGGCTTCGGGAGATCACTATCCTCACGTTTCCATTCCGCGTATGCCCATGATTTCGATTTGGCGATGATTGAACAGAAGTCCTTCACGCTAAGAACAGGGGGAATTTCATTTAGGTTCATCTGACACCTTTAATTTCGATAGACGTTAGCAGCGTTACGTTTTCACGTATTGGCAGTGCTAAGTCTGCTGTTAAAAGATTTAAGTACGGTAATGGCTGACCCACCCAAGAACCGCACCTTATTCGCTTGTACCAACCCTTGCTTTGCCACCCTCCAACGCATTGCTTAGATCGGTATGGCGATAATAGATTTATGCCCGACGGGCGTCTAGACGCGTGCTAAAAGTAAATTTTCGACATAAAAAAACCCCTCATCAGAGGGGTCAGACTGCTGACAAACCCCAAAAGACCTCGCCAAGTGCGAGGCCTTTTGGTTTAATGGCGGCATGCTAAAAACACCCACACCTTTCCAACACGAATTAGAAATGGTCACACTGGAACAACTGGTTCCGAAAGACCACCTGCTTCGTTTAATTGATCGTCACATCGCCTTCGATTTCATCCGTGAACGCACTCAAGCGCTTTATTGCGCCGACAATGGTCGTCCCGCGTTTGATCCGGTTTTGCTTTTTAAGATGCTTTTTATTGGCTACCTGTTCGGTATTCGATCCGAGCGCCAACTTGTTCGGGAGATTGAAGTCAATGTCGCTTATCGCTGGTTTCTCGGCTTACGACTGACTGATAAAATTCCAGATGCCTCGACCCTGTCGCAGAATCGCCGTCGTCGTTTTGCTGGTACCGATATAGAACAAACCATCTTCGACACCATCGTTGAACAAGCGATTGGACATGGACTTATTGGTGGACGTGTTTTTTACAGCGATAGCACCCATCTCAAAGCCTCGGCAAATAAGAATGGCTATGAAATCCATCAAGTCGTGCAAAAGCCCGTCCACTACCTAGAAGAACTCAATAGCGCGATTGATGCCGACCGTTTGGCGCATGGTAAAAAGCCACTCTCACATCAAGACGACGATGAAGAGCCGCCAACGAAAGAAATCAAAATCAGTCCGGTCGATCCCGATGCGGGCTACATGGTTCGTGATGGCAAGCCCACGGGATTCTTCTACCTCGATCATCGCACCGTTGATGGCGTCCATTCCCTCATCACCGATACCCACGTTACACCAGCCAATGTCCATGATAGCGGTCCCTATCTGGATCGTATTGATCGTATGCGTACCGCTTCGATTTCGAAATTGGCGCAGTCGGCCTCGATTCAGGCTACTTCACACCCCACATTTGCAAGGGTTTAGTTGAGCGCAATATCTATGGCGTCATTGGCTATCGTCGTCCCAATCATAAAGACGGTTTCTTCTATAAGCGCGAGTATGAATATGACGCGCAAGCAGATGTGTATCGTTGCCCGAATGGTCAGTTACTGGCGTACTCCACTACGAATCGACTGGGCTATCGCGAATACAAATCGGATGACGAACAATGTAGTGACTGTCCATCAAGAGCACAGTGCACAGTGAGTAAAAATCATGTCAAAGTCGTGACCCGACACGTCTGGCAGCATTTTAAAGAGCAGCTCAACGCGAACCGATTGAGTGTCAGTGGGAAAGAGATCTATAAGCATCGTAAAGAGACGGTCGAACGTAGTTTCGCTGATGCGAAGCAACTACATGGTCATCGTTACGCGCGCTTTCGTGGATTAGTCAAGGTCAAGGCGCAAGCACTGCTGGCTGCGGCATGTCAAAACATGAAGAAGATGGCGAGTTTATTAGAAAAGGCGCTGCGCCTTTCTTTATCGTCTTATTTGACTCACGCAAAGCGCCTATGGCGATCATGGAAGGTATTGGGTCTTCGTTTGAAAAATAAGTGGCGAAGTTCACTTATCTTTAAAGTGCCCACTAGAGACACTTTCTTTGCCCAATAAAAAACCCCGCCTTTAAAAAAGACGGGGTTTGTCAGTGATCTGCCCCCTCATCAGAAGGGATCAACAGAGGGATAATAATGCCGAGCAGGCTTGCGGTATTAGGCCTTGGGCTTAATGTGATGGACAAATCGCTTAGGATTACGACGGATCCAACCTTTAATCGTCCTTGGTAGATTCGAAAAATCAAGATCGCACGCTGCGGCAAAGTCGCGCTCTATCAAATTATTCGTAACCGTCTCAACGGCCTCGTTAGTGTTTGCCCAACCCTCGTCAGGTGCAAGCCGCGTCAGCAATTCAACGACCTCATCCTTTACTGGATCGTATTTACTATTCTTGCGAAGCCCTCCGCGGCGCGCTCGCTCGGCAAATCTAGCCCCGGGGTTTGCCTCCAGCGCATCATCACTCAACCAAAACTGCCCTCTCTCGACGCAATACGAGGCTCGATTTAGATCAACTTTTTTCAACGCTTCTATGCCATATCTGGCATACGCTGTTGCCATGATCGGGGCGTAAAAATGTGCATCATAACCGAAGGGATACGAAGTAAGTTCTATAAAAACGAAACTAACTTCAAGCTCCTCGATGGAAAGTCCAGATTCCAGTTTTTTGTTAATTTCCTTTTCGAATTTTTCCCATTTTTTATCTAAACCATTTAACATAATGTATTGGCGTACGCGTTCTCCGATAAGCGTCAGATTTACTTTCAACGATTCATGAGATTGCAACACAGCTGGATTCCGGTTCTTTGGAAACCACGTTCTTACACTACCATCAGGAGTCCGCTCACCTTGCGCAGAGACTATTAATGGTTCACTCAAGTCTTCTCGATAAAGATGCACGGAAATTGTGAAACTCGCGATCTTCTTATCTTTCCAAAGTTTCCGTATTTTTTTGAAAAAATTTTCGGGCTCAATGAAGCTCTCTGATTTTTCGATTTTCATTTTTTCCCATTCCAAGCGTTTCAAATGCGCTATTTAGAATATTGGACGCGCATTGAAAATTTATGCGAAACGGCATGATGTAAGATTTTTTTAAACTCGACCAATTTAACGTTCAAAATGCCGCATTTGATCGCATCATCAACCAATAATAATTGCATGCTGCGGAGATTGCTTGAAAACATTCGAAAATCAATGAATTTCTATATTTGATAGTGAAATATCATAGCTTTAATTATTCTTGAGCAACATAATTTTCGAGGAAACGGCACCGAATTGAGGAACAAACTTTTTTTGCATCCATATTTGCATCCATATGGGTCGTAAAAAATTTTAACTCTACGCGCAGTAATGGTTTCAAGCCAAATTGTGATTCCGGCTCTCCGATTTGCTTAGCGTCGTTAAATACCGCAACTCACTTGTTTTATGGCTAGGTGGATCTTTTATACTAACGAGCAATTTAAAAACGTCCACGGCGTTTATCCAAAAAAGTGCCAAAACATACCGAAAGTAGACCATCAAATATCGATTCTTTTAGGTATTCGATGAAGTTATCACAGGTAAAGCGTATCTTTTTCTCGCTTTGAACGGATGCAGCTATCAAATAATACTCTGCTATTAGAACCTTACTTCTTGTGCAAATTTCGGATTGAATATCGCTTGCACGTGAGTCGCTTCTTGACACGAAACTGGTGAAGCTACCAACACTTGGCCGGTTATCGTTATCGGCAGCCACGCGCTTGCCTGACTGATAGGCGTTTAATATGTGATCATTTTGAGCGTCACTAACGAGCAATGTTATTTAATTGTTCCGAGACGGACAATAAAGTCTGCAACATACTCACTAAAGAGAAATCTTATTGGGTCGAACCTCCTTCGTCCCGGTCACATTGGGAAGTGCAAGCAATGAACTCGCCGTATCGAAAGCAATGAAATTTGAAACGTAGGCGGGGAATTTTACGTACTTCAACTCTATCGCATTTTGATAGTTGAATTGATAGTTTTATCAGAAGAAAAAGAAAAAGCCCTTGAAAAACAAGGGCTTATCAAAAATATTGGCGGAAGCGGTGAGATTCGAACTCACGAAGGACTCTCATCCTCGCTAGTTTTCAAGACTAGTGCCTTCAACCGCTCGGCCACACTTCCAAGCCCAAAATTATAACTTAATTTTCCTGCTTTTAGTGCAGGTTTCTGAAATTTTTTCTATTTTTCTGCTTTTATAAAAATGCTAAACAACGCGCATAGAAAAATCTGTAGCGCGAATGTCCTTCGTTAAACTACCAATTGAAATACGATCAACCCCTGTTTCCGCAATTGCTCTGACACTCTCTAGATTCACGCCACCCGACGCCTCTAGGAGCGCGCGGCGGTCGTTTAACTCAACCGCTTTACGCATTAATGACAGGTCGAAATTGTCTAATAAGATTGATTTCGCACCAGCCTCTAGCGCTTGGGCTAACTGGTCTACATTTTCAACTTCTATTTGCACGCTCACATTCGCATTTAACGAGAGCGCCGCTTGCATTGCTGCGCGAATACCTCCCGCCGCAGCGATATGGTTTTCTTTGATCAAAATACCGTCATACAGAGCCAAGCGTTGGTTACTTCCACCCCCAACACGCACTGCGTATTTTTGCGCTAAGCGCAGACCTGGCATGGTTTTACGAGTATCGAGAATGACCGCGCGGGTGCCCGCTACGATCTTTGTATAGGTCTGGCACATCGTTGCAGTGGCAGATAATAATTGAAGGAAATTGAGGGCTGAGCGTTCTGCTGTTAAAAGCGAGCGGGCAAGACCATGCAAGCGGCAAACAACCGTATCCGCGCGCATGTCTTCACCTTCGGCATAACACCATTCAACGTTAATTGAAGAGTCGACCGCCGCCATCACCGCCTCAAACCAAGGCGCACCGCACAAGACCGCTGCTTCGCGCACGACCACGGTCGCGCTCACTATTTGCGTGGCGGGAACAAGCAAACCAGTCAGGTCACCAGACCCAATATCTTCGGCTAGCGCGTCAATTACGTTGCGTGTTAACGCTTCACTTAAGGCTGAGTCAAATGGGGCAAAGCGATTGATTATCTTATTGGCTAACAAGTTGTCACTCCGTCGTTTTTATGCAGGGCCAATTCCGGCGAATAATTTTTGCTCGTTTTCTAGCTTGCCGCTCGCTCGAAGATGAGTGTTCTTTGCTGCCGCAAACGCTAACATGCGATCAATACAGGTTTTTGCTTTTACGGCGATCTGCGGATCAACAAAGACTGCACCTCTCTCAAGCAACAGGGCATCGCGCAGATTTTTTAAACCGTTCATTGCCATCCATGGACAATGCGCGCAGCTCTTACATGTTGCGCTGTTGCCCGCAGTTGGTGCCACGATAAAATTCTTGCTTGGCGCAGCCATTTTCATTTTGTGCAAAATGCCATTGTCGGTCGCAACAATAAACTCTTGTGCATCTAAGGTTTGTGCCGCTTTTATAAGTTGCGAAGTTGAGCCAACAACATCGGCAAGGGCGACCACGGCAGCGGGCGATTCTGGGTGAACCAAAATTTTTGCACTTGGGTGTGCTTCCTTGAGTATCTCCAGCTCAACCGCTTTAAACTCATCATGCACCAAACACGAGCCCTGCCACAGCAACATATCGGCACCGGTTTTTGTTTGAATGTATTGTCCGAGATGTTTGTCGGGCGCCCAAAGTATTTTTTTTCCTTTTGCATGCAGATGTGCGACGATGTCCAAGCCAATGCTTGATGTGACCATCCAATCTGCCCTCGCCTTGACGGCCGCGCTGGTATTGGCGTACACCACAACTGTGCGATCTGGGTGCGCATCACAAAATGCCGAAAACTCGTCAGCCGGGCAGCCCAAGTCAAGAGAACATGTCGCCTCTAAATCAGGCATAAAAATTGACTTCTCTGG
>JAIETO010000122.1 GCA_019745005.1 Burkholderiaceae bacterium | reverse complement strand
CGCGGAAAAAATTTCATGGTTGGTGCTTGGGCGTGCACCTGATCAATTGGCAGGCAACGACACCTCACTTTTATTCACAGCGGCGGGCGCGATTTTTGGTGGTGATGGTAGCCGAAATGTTCCGCGTGACATCGTGCAACGATTTGGATTTGATGAGTTCTCGATCGCTGCCGCGGAGAACGTCGGTGCAAGTAAGCTACCCGCACAAACGGTCGCAGGTTCCACGGCATTGAACAACAGTACGGGCGACCAAGTGGCGAGTGTCGGTAAGCGCATTGCCCCCGGCATCGTGCTATCAGTTGAACGCGGCTTATCGGACGCCAGTGCCGCCGTGCGCTTAAGTTGGCAAATCACGCGCAGGATTAGCATTATTGGACGATCTGGTACTGACTCTTCGCTGGATGCCAATTACGTGTTTTCATTTGATTAGGACTTACGCAAAACAGACGTTCGCGTTGTTGCTTCGCCTTGCCGTACAGTTGACCTGTCTGCGACTTCGCGCCTAGCCAACACAATTTTGCGTAAATTCTAATGATTAGGGAGTATGGCAAAAAACACTATGTTTTCCGCATTGTTTATAAGCGTCTTTGAAATATACCGTCCTATGTATAATAAAATAGCTGAATCTGGTAAAGTTCGGGTTCTCAACAGCTACTTTTGCACCAAGAAAACATCAATGCGAGGTGCTTGGTCGCTGATCTTAGGCGAACTTCTTGCCACGAGCAGACTCCAAGCAAGACCCAGAAGTTTGTTGAGTACCGTTTATTGAAAGACATTGTTTGAATAGTCCTAGCCTCACCTTCGAATCGCGCCCAACCGATTGGCGTTCTATCGCGCTAGCTGCGGTAGTGCATGTCGCTTTGTTGGCGTTTTTGTGGATAGGGGTGCAGTGGCAAAGCAAGGAGTCGCCCTCGGTCGAAGCAGAAATTTGGGACCTAAACACGCGCGAAGCCGCGCCTCTTCCAACCCCAGCGCCGCCACCCATCATCGAACCAGTCGAAAAACTAGCTCCACCGCCCGAGGCTGTTAAAGAAGAAGTCGATGAAGAAGCCGAAATTATTTTGGCGCAAGAGAAGAAGCGCAAAATTTTGGCGAAGCAAAAGCTAGAAGAAAAACGTAAAGCAGAACAGGCTGAAGCGGAGAAAAAAGAGTTATTGAAAGAAAAGAAGCTCGCGGAAAAGAAATTGGCCGATAAAAAAGCCGAGCTCCTCGCCAAAAAGCAGGCGGCGGAAGAATTAGAAAAGAAAAAATTAGCAGACGCCAAGAAGCTCACGAACAAAGAACAATTGGCGCGCGATAAGCTCTTTGAAGATAATTTAAAGCGACTCAATGCGCAGGCGAGTACGGTTGGTGCAGTGGGCAGCGGCGGTACGGGTGATGCGGCGAAATCTACGGGTAACAACCGTGGTGATCCAAGCTACGCCGCGCGAATTGCGGCCAAGGTGCGGGCAAATACGGTCTCCACCGTGACCGATAACTCGTCTAATAATCCCACGGTTGAATATCGTATTGAGCTTTTGCCTGATGGGTCTTTGCGTGGCGCGCCCAAGAAGTTAAAGTCCTCAGGTAATTTGCGTTTCGATGAAGAAGTCGAAAATGGCATTCGAAACGCCGCGCCGTTTCCTAAGGATAAAACAGGGTTCGTACCCCAAAGTTTAGATTTGATTTATAAGATGAAAGAGTCGCTATGAAGCTAGGTTTTTTGTTGCGTGGTATCGCTATGACTGTGCTTTTGCTTGGAGCATCAGCGCAAGCGCAGTTGCGGGTTGAAGTATCAGGCGTTGGTTCAAACCAAATTCCGATTGCGGTTGCGATGTTCGTTGACGAAGGCGTATTGCCGCAACAAGTCAGCGCGATCATTCGTGATGATCTGAACCGCAGTGGTTACTTCAAAATAATCGATACCAGCGCGATTATTGGCGAAACCACCGCGATTAATTTTGATGACTGGAAGTCGAAAGGTGCGCAAAATATCGTGGTTGGCAGTGTGCAGAAATTAAGTGACGGCCGTTTAGATGTGCGTTACCGCCTTTTCGATACGTTAAAAGCGGCGTCCGTTTCTGGTTTTTCTGCCGCCGCACCGCAGAGTCAAACACGTTTAACAGCGCATCGCATTGCGGATGATATTTATGAAAAGCTATTAGGCATTCGTGGCGTGTTTTCCACGCGCATTGCCTATGTCACCAAAGCCGGTAACGAATATCGCCTGGAAATTGCAGATGCCGATGGCGAAGGCACACAAGTGGCGCTGCGTTCGCAAGAACCCATCATCTCCCCCGCATGGTCGCCCGATGGCACCAAGGTCGCCTACGTTTCCTTCGAATCGAAAAAACCGATTGTCTTCGTACAAAATTTGATTACCCGTGAGCGCACAGTTATTGCAAACTATAAGGGTAGTAATTCTGCGCCCGCATGGTCGCCGGACGGCAGCAAGTTGGCATTATCCTTGTCACGCCAAGGCCTGACGCAAATTTATACCGTCAATGCTGACGGTTCTAATTTGCAAAGAATTACCAACACCAGCGGTATTGATACGGAACCGCAATTTTCAGCCGATGGGCAATTTATTTATTTTTTGAGTGATCGTAGTGGTGGCCCGCAGATTTATCGTATGGGTGTGAATGGGGGCGACGCGAAACGTATTACGTTCGGCGGCAGTTACAACATCACACCAAGAATTTCGCCCGATGGTAAAACTTTGGCCTATATCTCGCGCCGCGACGGTAAATTCCAACTTTATGCGTTGGACTTAGAGAATAATCAAGAACAACGCCTGTCAGATACAGTGAAAGATGAGTCACCGAGTTTTGCGCCAAACGGCAAGTACATCATGTACGCCACCGAGTCGGGTCGTCGTGGATCCTTGGCAGTGGTGTCGGTGGATGGCAAAGTGAAACAGAAACTCACAGTACAAGCGGGCGATATTCGCGAACCCACTTGGGGGCCATTTATGAAATAATGCGCGTCTAGCTTAAATTTTTAGGATTTATCTTTGCTTTTTATTGTTTTAGGAGAATCACATGTCTATCAAATCAACATCAAAAATCATCGCCTTGCTGGTTGCCAGCGTTGCGTTAATCAGCGCTTGTAGTACGCCCGTGAAGTTAGAGCAAACGCCTGTTCAGGATAAGTCCGATACAACACCAGTGACCAAGCCTGCCGATACGCGCATCGTAAATGAAGTTAAGGCGACTGCAGTTGATCCATTGAACGATCCGCAAGGCGTTTTAGCTAAGCGCAGCGTGTATTTTGACTACGACAGCTATGTCGTTAAAGACGAATTCAAATCACTGATCGAAGCGCATGCGAAGTATTTGGTTAGCAAAAAAGATCGCAAAATTTTAATCCAAGGTAATACGGATGAGCGCGGCGGCCGCGAGTACAACTTGGCCCTGGGTCAAAAGCGCGCAGAAGCGGTACGTAAAGCCTTGTCATTGTTGGGCGTGCCAGAAGCACAAATGGAAGCCGTCTCTTTGGGCAAAGAAAAGCCAAAAGCAACAGGTAGCGATGAAGCATCATGGGCAGAAAACCGCCGTTCTGACATCGTTTATCAGTAATTTGATCGGCAATGTTAGTGTTGTTAGTGTTTAGCTAGTGCGCTGCGCACATTTGTAAAAAACACCGAGCGGGCTTTGCTGTTGGGCAAAGCCCGTTTCGTTTTCTTCACCAAGCAAACCAAGACTTTTTCCTCGTCTCATTTTTTTTGATGGAATCGTAATGAAATCTTTTTCCCCTTCACGTTTTGTTTTAGCGGCAAGTTTCGCGCTGATTTTGGCGCCGTCCGCCGCGTTTGCTGGTCTTTTCGATGATGATGAAGCACGTAAAGCCATTCTTGACTTGCGGACGAGAATCGAAGCGTTGAGTACGCGTGTGGATGGCAAATTGGACACCAAGGCGGATAAAACCAGCGTCTTAGAATTGTCTAATCAAAACGAACAACTACGTGCGGAAATTGCCAAGTTAAGGGGGCAAATCGAGGTTCTCACAAACGACTTGTCGAATGCGCAAAGACGCCAGCAAGATTTCTATGTCGATCTCGATAATCGCATCCGTAAATTAGAACCTAAGCGTGTCAATATTGATGGCAAAGAAGCGACCGTAGAAATTGGTGAGCAACGCGCCTACGACGCGGCGATCGCACTGTTCAAGAATGCAGATTACAAAAATGCCGTGGCGGCGTTTGGTGCATTTAATGTGAACTATCCACAATCGATCTTTGCTGGCGCTGCACAGTATTGGCTAGGCAATTCCTACTACGCCCAGCGTGATTGCAAGAACACGATTAGCACTTTGCAAGCAATGGTGCGAAATTTTCCCGACAATCCAAAAACACCGGACGCAATGCTCAACATCGCTGGTTGTCAGTTGGATTTGAAAGACAAGAGCGGCAGCAAAAAAACCTTGGAAGCGCTGATTAGCCAATTCCCCGAATCGGAAGCAGCGCAAGCGGCAAAGAATAGGTTGCCCTCAGTAAAATAATCGGCTGGGTGCGGTTGACAGAAACAGCACAACCCCCTATAATCTCGTTCTTTCGGGTCGTTAGCTCAGCTGGTAGAGCAGCGGACTTTTAATCCGTTGGTCGCAGGTTCGAATCCCGCACGGCCTACCACGAATTAGAAAAGACTTAGGTGCGAACCTAAGTCTTTTTTGTTTTACTGCTAATCAATTTCAGTCTTTGCTAAATTTTTTGCGTGTAGGTAGGTATCGGCAGATTGTTGCAAGTAAGGAAATTAGCATTGCCATTTTTTGGGTCGTTAGCTCAGCTGGTAGAGCAGCGGACTTTTAATCCGTTGGTCGCAGGTTCGAATCCCGCACGGCCTACCAAATTTGAACCCAGATATTCCATTAGGATTTGCGACGATGGTGGATGCATTTTTCGAGACAGTTTCGTTGCGAATGAGGCGCCAATAGCGAGCTATTGGCAACGAAGAGCAGCGAAAATGACCGAAAATGCGCCGCCAGCTCGCAAATAGCGCTGTAAGCGCGCCTAATGGAATATCTGGGTTGAAGGACACTGGTGAAAATCAGTGTCCTTTTGTTTTTTGCGGATTATGTGCGGCAAGTTGCATTATGCAACTAAGCAGAAACACCAGCATTCGTCTTTGAGCCGTCAGTTATGCTTGACGCTGCGGCATTCCAGCGGCACTGCAGCCAAAGAAAAAATACTCACGCTCCTGCGATAATGTTCGCAGGAACTCAAAAATGCCTCAAAAAAGGAAAAATATAATGAAAGCCAAGCCCGAGCAGGCAGTGCCGCGTGAGAAAAATGAAAAACATGAAATCCGCCCAGGGCAATCGGAAGAATTACTCAAAGAGCTTCATATTCTGACGCGCGATGGCAAACTGAACCAAGATAGCCGACGCAAGCTTAAACAGGTTTATCACCTCTACCAATTTATCGAACCCTTGCTTCAACAACTCTATGAAAGCCAGCAAGGAATTAGTTTAGTCGACCATGGTGCTGGCAAGTCATATTTAGGCTTTATCCTCTACGATTTGTTCTTTAAGCAGCTCGATGTGAGGCGGGAAGCGCATATTTTTGGCGTGGAAACGCGCGACGAGCTTGTACAAAAATCTCAGGCGCTTGCTGCCCGCTTGGGCTTTAATGGCATGTCGTTTCTTAACCTATCGGTTGCCGACTCTGGTCAATCAAACCGTTTGCCAGCGCAAGTGGATATTGTTACTGCGTTGCATGCTTGTGATACCGCGACGGATGATGCGATACAGTTTGCGTTACAAAAGCACGCCAAATTTATGGTCTTGGTGCCCTGTTGTCAGGCGGAGGTGGCAGCAACTTTGCGTGCGACAAAGTCGGCGTTGGTAAAGAGCAATCCATTGTCTGAGCTTTGGCGGCACCCGATACACACGCGCGAATTTGGTAGCCAAATCACGAACGTTCTACGCTGTTTGCAGTTAGAAGCGCATGGCTACCAAGTGCGCGTGACGGAATTGGTGGGTTGGGAGCATTCGATGAAGAACGAATTGATTATTGCCGAATACAAAGGCAAGCCAGTACCACGTGCCGCAAAACGATTAGAGGAGATATTAAGAACCACAGGCCTAGAAGCTTTGCAAGCTCGTTTTACGACACCGTAAAATAAGCGATGTATCGTCACTCGCTAGTCATAAATAATGATTAGTATCATTTATTATTTGGGTTTCCCGCACTTGTCTTGTTTGTTGTAGTCAGCCGCGTGCACCAACTCGCAAGGCTTGCCTGGTTTTTGTCCAAAATACTTTTTTCGTTGAGTAGGAATTGAAGAATGCTTGCAGCCGTTGATCTTGGTTCAAATAGCTTTCGTATGCACATCGGCAAACACGAGGGCGACGTAATTCGCGTGATAAAAACGGCGCGTGACCCAATTCGTTTGGCGGCTGGTTTGGATGAGAACGGTTACCTCTCCGCCGCAGCAATGCAAAGCGCAATTGATAGCTTGGCGCGTTTTCGCGAAATTCTTGACGGCTATTCCATTTACGCATTGCGCGTGGTTGCAACCAATACGATACGGATCGCAAAAAACGCAGCAGATTTTTTACCCGCTGCGGAAGCGGCCATTGGCTGCCCGATAGAGATTATTTCTGGCGAGGAAGAGGGGCGCTTGATTTACATGGGCGTGTCGAACTCGATCGCCATTCCAGGCGAACGCCGACTTGTAATGGATATTGGCGGCGGTTCAACTGAAGTGATTTTGGGACGCGGACACGAAATCGTAAAAGTAGAATCGTTCAGTATTGGCACCGTGCGCCAAAGTGCACTTTTCTTCCCTGGCGGACGCATTACAGAAAGCGGATTCGAATCGGCAATTCTTTCCGCACGATCAATGTTTGAAGATGCCGCGCCGCCCTATCAACCCGAATTTTGGCGCAATGCCTATGGTTCATCAGGCACCATGCGCGCGATTGCCGACGCGCTGAATAAAAATGATTTTGGTGACGGAAAAGTCACGCTAAAAAATCTGACGACCTTGAAACAATACTTTGTTCAAACTGGCCACGTGAATCAATTAGATTTAGCAGGTATTAAGCCAGAGCGGGTGGCCATGGTTGTCGGTGGCTTAGCGATTTTGATCGGCTTATTCGAAGAATTTAATATTACCGAACTCTTCCCAATCGAAGCTGGCTTGCGCATGGGCGTGATGTGGGATTTGTATTTACGTTAACCAAGCGGGACCGCAGGGAGCAAGCGGTGGACAAGATGTTGGCGATGTTCCATATCGATCGCTCACGCGCAATCCAAGTGGCCGATATGGCGCGCTCCATCTATGTTCAGTTAAAGCCAGCCTCTGACGTCCATGCTAGGCAGTTAATTTGGAGTAGCCTCATGCATGAAGTCGGTATGGTGGTTTCGCATACTGACTATCATAAGCACGGTGCTTACATGATTGAGCACGCGGATATGGCGGGCTTTACCACCCGCGAGCAGCGCGTGATGAGCAAGTTAATTTTGAGTCAGAAAGGGAATTTACGGAAAGTCAGTGAGAGCTTGGTAGATTTAGATTTTGCCAAAGCGGTTCTGGCTTTACGTCTCTCCATCATGTTTATGCATAGCCGCGCTGAGTTCGATTTTGGCGACTTTTCACTGCGCATGAAAAGTAAAATTGAAATGGAAATACGCCAAGAATGGGTCACGCACCATCCCACAATTTCCTTTGGATTGCAAAAAGAAATCGAGACTTGGCGCGAAGTCGGCGTGGAATTTCTTGTGCGCGCAAACGCTTAAGAAGCAAGCTGCGATTAGCGCTTCTTTAGGGAAGCTCTGATTAAGTGTAGCGAGCGGTCAAAGTTTGAACCGAGAAGCGCACCTGTACGACTGTACAGCGAGCACGGTAGCCGGAGTCGCAGGTACAAAATTTGGCCGCGCAGTAACTTAATCAGAGTTTCCTTAGATCAATATCGCGAAAACTACTTCACGGCGAGCGCCACAGCAATCACCACGTAAATCGACATGGAAATTCCAGCGATGAAGAGTAAGGCAGCAGTTCGCCAAAGCGCTGACCGTTTGCTGAGCTTATAGGTTCCTCGCAACTGGGCAAACATATGCAAGGGTGGCGCAAGGAAGACGAGCCAAAGCACGGCATTGCCCATCCCCGCCTTATGCAGCAAGGCGACCGTCATTGAAAGCAGGCACATGAATGACAAGGAATAAAGCGAGAATACGGCGTGATCAAAAATCACGACGTCACGGCGAAAGACGAATAATAGCCACAGAAACGGTAGTGAAATCGGCATCAATAAAAAAGCAAATTTTGAAAAAGCACTTTTAAATTTATATAGGGCAAGCTCAGGATTCCTCAGCGCGTGTTTGATAGTCGCGTCGAATTCTGGCACGTTGGTATGAAAGTCGCGTTTCAATATGTCGTCAGACCATTCGTAGTTTTCTTCTTTTAACTTCGTTTCATTTTTTTCTGAAGGTGATTGCCTAGCACTTGTAGAGGTTTTGGATGACGCTGGGATAGATGCTTTTTCCCTGATGGCATCTTCTGCCGTCACGGCAACTTTTACTAGTTTTTCCAAATCATTTTTTTCTGTTTGAAGCTCACTTAAGTCGACTTGGAGGTCAGCAATAGCTTCTGCGTCTGTAGTTTTTTTTATTTTTTCCTCAAGTGCCTTTATCTTTTGATCAGTGCTCGCAAGTTCTTTTGTGATGGTCTCTTTTGTTTGCGTGCCAAGCTTTTGCGCCTCAGAAAAATCTCCGTCTGTTTTTCCTGACGAGGTGTATGACAGAACAAAAAACATCAAGAAAATTAAGAATAAAAAGAGTGCAAGCGGCGAGACGAAACGAGTACGTTGGCCGTCTATATACCGTCTAGTGAGTTGCCCAGGCTTAAAAATCAACGCGGGAATGGTGCGCCAAGACTTCGTTTCGAAATGAAAAATACCATGTAAAAGTTCTTCGATCATGTGCCAGAGTGAACGATGTATGTGGGACGACTGACCGCATTGATGACAGTAGGCACCGGCCAGTTGCGTACCGCAGTTAGCGCAACCGCCGTGGGTATCATGCATGGAGGTTTTTTCGTCACGCTGGCGCTTATCCAGCTCATTGAGAATGACCGCTTCGGTCACTAAATCGCCGGCGGCTTCGATTGGAATTCCCATGTTTTTTTATCCTCGCTCGTGGCTTTGCCAATAAGATTTGATTGTGCCCGAATGACTCACTTTTCTCAATCGACGATTGTCTTAATGCGGCGCCAGTGTTCTTCGGCGTAATAGCACAGATTGAATCAAGGAAGGAGCTGATAACAATGTTCCCGCAGGTAAACCACTGTTTAGGCATTGCTTGGAGGATAATTCGTCATTGAAATGCGGTAGGTTCTTTTTTTATCCTATTTGAACTGTTTTTCTCCGATTTTCCTAATCAACCTGACTTTGAACTGTGTCAAAAATTCTTGTGAGACGCTATGAATATGGGAATCGCTGAGGCTCGAAAGCAGCACTTTTTTTGGCTTGTGGCGCTGATTGCGTTTGCCCTATCGATTAGTGTGGCGCACGCACAGACGATTCCAGATACCTTAGATCAACGATTGAAGGCATGTACTGCCTGCCACGGCGATGAGGGTAGGGCGACCACGGCCGGGTATTACCCACGCATTGCTGGGAAACCTGCGGGTTACCTCTTCAATCAATTAAGGAATTTTCAGGAGGGTAAGCGCAGCTATCCGCCCATGGCGTACTTAGTGAAGCATTTGTCTGAACCGTATTTACAAGAAATTGCTGTGCATTTTTCTAATCAACACCCGCCTTACGCGGCGGCACAGAAATCAACAGCATCTGAGCAACAAATGCAACGCGGAAAACGCTTAGTGCAAGTGGGCGACGAGGCGCAGAAAATCCCCGCATGTATGGCGTGTCACGGTAAAAATTTGACAGGTGTGGCGCCGTATATACCGGGGCTTTTGGGCTTGCCGCGAGACTATATTGTGGCGCAATTGGGGGCGTGGCAAACGGGTAGTCGGCGCACCGCACAACCAGATTGTATGCATCTTATTGCCCAACGCCTTTCTGCCTCCGACGTGGCGGCTGTGTCGGTTTGGCTGGCAATGCAAAACCTGCGATCGGAAGCTGCTTCTCCCGCGTTATTAGTGCATGACGACAGGGCGAGCTTACCGCTTGAGTGCGGCAGCGTGCCCAACGCCGCTGTTTTTTCGTCACCCGCGAGAGGTGGTCAATGAAGCGATTCTTGTTGGTCATTGTAGGATTATTGGGATCTTGCTTTATTTTTCTTTTTGTCCTTGTTTTGATGGGTTCTCGTCTCGGCGACCAAGCGCCTCTCAGTGATAAAAGCCAAACGCCGCTTGATGTTTCGGCACAGATAGCGCGTGGTGAGTACTTGGTGAAAGCAGCAAACTGTGTCGGATGCCACACGGCGCAAGGAGGCTTGCCTTTTGCTGGCGGGCGCATCTTGCAATCTGAATTCGGTGAATTTGTAACGCCAAACATTACGCCCGATAAGCAAACGGGTATTGGCAATTGGAGCGCCGCCGATTTTTGGCAAGCATTGCATAATGGCAGGGGGTTAAATGGAAAGCTGTTATACCCTGCTTTCCCATTTACGAATTACTCGCTGATAAGCCGAGCCGATAGCGACGCGATGTTCGCGTTTTTTAGCAAGCTTCAACCGATTTCCAAAGAAAATCAAGATCACAAACTCAGCTTCCCTGCGAATCAACGTTGGTTGATAGGCGCTTGGCGTGCACTTTTTTTTCGTCCGCAGACCTTTGCGGTGGATCAGCAAAAGAGCAAAGAATGGAATCGTGGTGTGTATTTAGTTGAAGGGCTAGGGCATTGCAGTGCATGCCACAGTAAGCGCAATTTTCTAGGCGCGAATAAAGGTAATCGTGACTTCTCTGGAGGCGAAATGCCGAAAATTTTTTGGTACGCCCCGGCACTGGCTAATTCTTTAGAAACCAACCTCGCTTCGACCAGTCTTGATGAGGTGCAGACCTTGCTTAGCGCGGGTCGATCTTCCACAAATGTCGTGAATGGTCCTATGGCCGAAGTTGTGAAAAACAGCCTGCAATATCTTTCATTTGAAGATAGCCGAGCGATGGCGGTTTATTTGAAAGAATTACCACAGGAAGCGTCTGCTCAGCCTGATGCGTTGGATCGCGCACTCGAAAAGCAAGGCGTGAGTGAAAGTGAAATGAATTCGCTCATAGCAAGTGGCGCAAAGCTTTACGAGAAACATTGCGTCGAGTGCCACGGCGTAGATGGTGAAGGCGTGCCTTTGATTTATCCCAAGTTGAAAGGCAATGCGGCGGTGTTGATGTCGCATCAAGGTAATGCACTTCGAATTGTGCTTGCCGGAGGTTTCGCGCCTTCAACTATGGCTAATCCGCGCCCTTACGGCATGCCGCCTTTTGCACCTCTTTTAAGTGACGCGGAGATAGCGCTGGTATCAACTTACATTCGCAACGCGTGGGGAAATCGTGCCTTACCTGTTCTTTCCTCGGACGTGAACCCGTACCGAACAGCGCCGCAAGATTAATATTATTTGCGCGCTGGCAGCGTTTTTTCTCTATGAAATTAGCTCATAATAAGGCTTCAAAAATTTATTAAAGCGCTTCGCTCAAATGAAACGTTTCCAAACTGATGCCTTATGAATTCGATACACAATCCAGCTTTGAATGATTTATCGAGCTCAGAACGTCGACGCCTGCAAATGGCAGATATCGCGCGCCTTGCGGGTGTTTCCACATCGACAGTGTCGCGTGCGTTAAACCGTAGCCCCTTGGTTAACGAAGAGACCCGTGTACGTATCGAGGAACTCGCCAAATCATTAAATTATTCGATCAACGTTGGTGCACAAAATTTACGCTTAAAACAAAATAAAACCGTCGCGGTGGTTGTCCCCTACGACAACGCGAAACGACAGCACTTATCCGACCCGTTCTTTCTCAGCATTCTGGGTAGTCTTGCCGACGCGTTGACAGATAGAGGCTACGATATGCTGCTATCAAGGGTCGATGCTGAACAGCTTGATTCCGCTGCACAAATTGTCGATACAGGGCGTGCCATAGGCGTTATTTTGATCGGACAATGGCGTCACCATGACCAACTAAATCAAATGGCGGCGCGCCGTGTTCCCATTGTTGTATGGGGTGCGCAGCTTCCGCAGCAACTTTACGTCACGGTGGGTAGCGATAATATTGCGGGCGGGTTCTTAGCCACCGAACATCTCTTACTCGAAGGTCGTAGAAATATTGCCTTTTTTGGTGATGTGCTATTGCCAGAAGTTGCCCATCGCTTTGAGGGTTATAAGCGCGCCCTGAGTAAATACGGCGTTGATTTTAATCAGAGCTTGGTCGTACCTGCTGCATTTATCGAAGAAGGTGGGCGGTTAGCTGTGCTGGAACTTTGCAAACGCAAACAACAGTTTGATGGTCTGTTCGCTTGCAGTGATCTGCTTGCTATGACCGCGATTAATACCTTCCGCGAACTGCACTACGCCGTGCCACAGGATATTGCCGTGGTCGGTTATGACGATATTGAACTCGCACGCTACTTTCATCCTCCACTCACTACTGTGCGCCAACCAATCGCCGCTGCCGGCCAAGCCTTGGTTGATGCGCTCCTTTTGCTTGCCGAAGACAAAAGTGTTTCGCCGCAGTTACTCACGACGCAGTTAATGTGCCGTGCAAGTAGCCAAAGCCTTGCCGGGTAATACTTAACGCGACTGATGGTTGTGCATTACGCCACGATTTACGCGCACATTATGCAATCGTTTGTAATTTGAATTTCTTAGAGGGAACTTTAGTTTCTTTTCGGTAAAATTTCCCAATGAATTCCCTCGAATTTTCGTTAAATATTTATTGTGCAACGCAGTACGATTGACCATTTTTCAAACGAATTGTGTCAATTTTCCGACATGATTTCATGATCAATGTCTATTTTCTCGCTCCTCTTTGTTTTTAAATCCGTCTAGCCATACGACGTGTACAAACGGAAATTTACGCGAATTGCAATCCCGCTTCGTTAAAACAAATAAGCGTCAAATTTTATATTGCACCGCATTATTGCAATCGATTGCATTTTTAATTGTCGTGAACCATACTTTGACTCAACGCAAGCCAATACAAATTTTTATTTGTCGCTTTTTGTGCTGGTGTGGCCAAAAAACTTGTGTTTATCGACGCCGGTATCGTGCTTGAATGCGTTTGAAAATAGAGCCGGCAGCGCATTAAAAATGATTAAGTTTTACCAAGTCACTCTTCGCGGAGTTGCTATTGACTTAGCCGTGATAGCGACGAAGTCGAGATAAAGCAAAAGATTTTTTTAACCAAAAATGATGGAGACCAACATGAATCGCGCAACAAATCGACTAAATTCCCGACCAAATTCCCAACCAATTTCTCGCCTTAGCAATATGAGCATCGCTGTTTCGCTGGCCTTGCTGTCGATGGGAGGTGTGCACGCCCAAGAAGCGGCAGCACCAATCGATAAAAGTATTTTGAACTTAGATACCGTTGTCTTGACTGGCACGCCAATTGCAAAATCGAAGCTGAAGACCAGCGTGTCGATTAGTACGTTAGAAGCCGAGCAAATTCTGCAATCTTCGCCCACAAACGCGGCCGAAATTTTGCGTGCAGTACCTGGCGTGCGGTCCGAGTCGTCAGGCGGCGAGGGTAATGCCAACATTACCGTGCGCGGCGTGCCAATCTCCGCCGGCGGTGCGCGTTATGTACAGTTTCAAGAAGATGGTTTGCCTCTCTTGCAATTTGGCGACATCGCCTTTGCGACACCAGATTCATTTTTTCGTGCTGATGGTAGTTTGAGTCACTTGGAAGTGGTGCGGGGTGGTACTGCCTCAACGCTAGCGACCAACTCTCCCGGCGGCATCATTAATTTCTTGACCAAAAATGGGAAAGAAAAAGGCGGCAGTGTCGGCATTACAAAAGGCGTCGATTTCAATCAAACGCGTTATGACTTCGACTATGGCGGTGCGCTTGCTGAGAAAACGCGCTTCTTTGTCGGCGGATTTTATCGAGATGGCGATGGCTCTCGGCCTTCGGGCGTCAACCTTGAGCAGGGTGGGCAGTTCAAAGCAAATGTTACTCAAGAATTAGCGAATGGATTTGTTCGCTTAAGCTACAAACATTTGGACGATCGCGCACCTTCGAATCTTCCCGTACCAGTGCGCACGGTCGGCGGCAAGATATCGGCGTTTCCTGGCATAGACCCGCGTACTGCAAGTTTTTATTCACCTTATTGGACAAAAGACATTGTGCTTGACCGCAACAATAATCGTATTGCCACTGACGTGAACGATGGCCTGCATGTGATTAGTAATGCGTTTGGCGCAGAAGCTTCTTTTGATCTTGGCTCAGGTTGGACAGTCGATGAAAAATTTCGCACAACGACAAATCACGGGCGCTTTATTGGCATTTTTCCTGCAGACACGACAAATGCGCAAACCGGCGTGACGTATGCAACTGGCCCCAATGCCGGGCGCTCTTACAGTGGCTCAGCTTTTACTGCAACAGCATTTAATACGTCCTTAGATAATCTTGGCTTAACCGTCAATGACGTAAAGTTGTCGAAAACTTTTAACATCGCGCCGGATCAAAAATTCTCTGTCACAGGCGGTTTTTACACCTCACTACAAAACCTTGGTGTGACATGGAACTTTAATCAATATCTTTTAGAATCAAAGGGCGAAAAGCCAGCACTCCTCAATTCGAGTAAAACAATCGTGGGTTCTCAAGGCCAATTGGCGCAAGGTACCGATGTTTTCGGAGGCTGCTGTAACCGTAATATCGACGCCGAATACAGAACCACGGCTGGTTATGGCAATGTGAGCTGGGAAATAGGTGATTTCAATTTTGACGGCAGTATCCGTTACGATGATCAAAAAGCCTCTGGTACTTATAATCAAGCGGTAAATCAAGTTTATCGTCAAGCGAACGTTAAGACCATCGACTATTCAGTTGATCACACATCCTATTCGGCAGGTGTGAACTACCGACTTGATACGAACCTGGCATTATTTGCACGCGCCAGCGAAGGTATCGCATTTAACGCTGACCGCATTCTTTTTGGTAATCCTGTTGATGGTTCAGTGCCTATCAATACCAACGTCGTTAAGCAATATGAAGCGGGCGTGAAATGGCGAGCAGGTGCATTTAGTAGTTTCGTTACGCTATTTCAAGCAAAGACCAAAGAGTCTAACTATGAAGCGACGACACAGCGCTTTACCGCCAATAATTACAATGCAAAAGGTGTCGAAGTGGAGGCCAGCTATCGCTTGGGTGACCTAAGAATCAACGGCGGTTTTACATATACCGACGCTGAAATCACTGGCGCGAATGATCGTACTGTGGTGGGCAATACACCGCGTCGCCAAGCGAAGTTTGTGTACCAAGTGGCACCGACCTACTCAATTGGTGATCTTAACTTTGGTGCCAGCCTGATCGGCACAGGTAAATCGTATGGCGACGATGGTAATACTTTGAGACTGGATGCATTTGCCGTGGTCAACGGCTTCATTAACTACCAATTGACACCCAAACTGCAGGCTGCTTTGAACTTCAATAATCTCTTCGACAAAATTGGCTACACCGAAGTTGAAGGAGATGGCCATGCAGCGCGGTCTGTTAATGGGCGCACGATCAGGGCGACGCTAAAGTACTCGTTCTAAAGACGATTCAACGCTTCTGCGACACCCCGCGCTGGCAATTCTTGTAGCGCGGGGCATTTTTTGCTCTTCGTTTCTTGTACTCAATAACGCTTTAGCCCATGCTACTTTCCCGCCATATCTTAAATGCGATTTTCGCCGATTTCGATGACGATGAACGTGAACAAATCATTTCGCGCTACGAGAAGCATGCGCCCAAATTTGTCGAGCAAGTGCGGCATATTTACGGTTGCCTGCCTGAATTTAATGATTGGTGTTCAAGTCTGATGTTCGGATTTATGGAGTTGGCAGCACAACGCCCTATCACTCTGCGCGAACTTGATCATCGCCGTATCGATGATAAGAACTGGTTCGTGCGTCAAGACATGCTTGGTTACTGCACCTACGTTGATCGCTTTGCTGGTGATCTTCAAGGTGTGATGAAGAAAATACCTCATCTCGTGGACATGGGTGTTCGGTACTTACATTTATTACCGTTCTTAAAAGCGCGCACCGGTGACAACGACGGTGGCTTTGCGGTGTCGAGCTACGACGAAGTTGAGCCTGCACTGGGCACGATTGACGATCTTGTTTCACTGACGGCGCAATTGCGTGCTGCGAACATCAGCTTGTGTTCCGACTTTGTCTTAAACCACGTCGCTGATGATCATGCTTGGGCCGTCGCTGCGCAACAAGGGGACGAAAAATACAAAGCATATTTTTATACCTACCCTGACCGCCAGATGCCGGATGTTTTTGAAAAAACCGTAGGCGAGATTTTTCCCCAAGCCGCACCAGGTAATTTTACGTTTGTCAAAGCGCTTGATGCTTGGGTTTGGACGACGTTTTATCCCTATCAGTGGGACCTCAATTACACTAATCCTGCCATCTTTTATGAAATGTCACTTGCTTTGCTGCGCTTAGCTAATCGTGGTGTCGAGGTTTTTCGCCTTGATTCGACCGCCTTTCTCTGGAAACGGGAGGGCACAAATTGTATGAACCAAGCGGAAGCGCACTGGATCTTGCAAGCGATGCGCAGCATGATTGAGATTGTGGCGCCCGCCGTTCTGTTGAAGGCAGAAGCAATTGTACCGACTGCTGATTTGCCCGCCTATATTGGAGGAGCTTGCACGGACAAAAGCGAACTAATTCAAGTTTCAGATGGAAGTGACAACACCACGAGCACTGCACCCATTCAAGAGTGCCATATTGCTTACCACAGTAGTTTAATGGCAGCCTCATGGGTCGCACTGGCGCAACAGGATGCAACGATGATTTACCGAGTGATGGCGCGTACACCGGCACTTCCAGAGCAAACCTCGTGGCTCACCTATGTGCGCTGTCATGACGATATTGGGTGGAATGTCTTGCGTGCTGAGGCCAGTGAAGGCGGTGCGCAAGCGCGTGAGACTTTATCAAAAATTGCACAATTTTATGCGGGTGAAGCCAAGAGCTATGCGCGCGGTGCAAGTTTCCAGGCGGCCGATGCGCATGCAGTGCATGGTACGGTTGGCATGACGGCTTCCTTGTGTGGTATGAGTTCGGCGAAGAGTTATCAAGAGCGTCGCGCCGCGCAGCAAAGGGTGTTGTTGCTTTACGGTTTGGCGCTATGTTTTGGCGGCTTGCCGGTGATTTATATGGGCGACGAAATTGGTCAAGGGAATTTTGACGATTACGCTCTGAATCCCGCAGCAAAAAACGATAGCCGCTGGCTGGAGCG
>JAIETO010000070.1 GCA_019745005.1 Burkholderiaceae bacterium | reverse complement strand
CGCGACAACTCTTGCAAAGCAAGTTGATAGACCCCGCGTTTGAATTCAATCACCACATCAAGTGGCACCCAATACTCATGCCAGCGCCAAGCATCAAATTCTGGATGCGTACTGGCGCGCAAATTCACGTCGCAGTCACGCCCCATCATCCGTAGTAGAAACCAGATTTGTTTTTGGCCTCGATAGTGGCCGCGAATTTCGCGTTTGATGAAGTGATCCGGCACTTCATAGCGCAGCCAGTCGCGCGTGCGACCGATCACTTTGACGTGTTCTGGGCGTAAGCCGGTTTCTTCTTCGAGTTCACGAAACATCGCCTGCTCGGGTGATTCGCCGTATTTGATGCCCCCTTGCGGAAATTGCCAAGAGTGCTCACGCACGCGCTTACCCCACCAGACTTCGTTGTTGGCATTAAGCAATATAATGCCGACGTTAGGGCGAAAGCCTTCACGATCTAGCATAGTCAACCTCAATACTTTCCGTGGTTAAGCGGCGTATTTTTGCGGCTGAAAAGAGTGCTGCACGTTGAATCGACGGTGTTTTTATTTGTGATGACGCTGTTTCGACCGTGATTCGAAGCAAAAAGTGCTTATTTGGCGCAGTTTCCCTCATCAAACTTGCAAAGAGTAGGCGCATTCACCAGCTAATCCTTTAAAATTGGACTGATTATAACCCTCTATTTTTGAAAAGAAACAAGCACATGCGCGCCAAACGGTTTTTTATTTCCACTTTAAAAGAAGCACCTGCTGATGCTGAAATTATCAGCCACCAATTAATGATGCGGGCGGGGATGATCAAACGCCTCGGTTCCGGTATTTACAACTACATGCCGATGGGTTTGCGGGTGATTCGCAAAGTAGAAAAAATCGTGCGCGAAGAGATGGACAAAGCGGGCGCCGTGGAAATGCTCATGCCGGTAGTGCAGCCAGCAGAGTTATGGCAAGAGACGGGGCGTTGGCAAAAATACGGTGCTGAATTGATGCGGATTAAAGATCGGCATGGTCGCGACTTTATTCTTCAACCCACGTCAGAGGAAGCGATTACCGATGTGGCAAGGCAAGAAATCAAATCGTATCGCCAATTGCCGATTAATTTTTACCACATCCAAACCAAGTTTCGCGATGAGCGCCGCCCGCGCTTTGGCTTGATGCGTGGACGCGAATTCACGATGAAAGATGCGTATTCGTTTGATCGTGATGTGGCCGGATTAAAACAGTCGTACCAAGTTATGTACGACGCTTACACCCGTATTTTTAACCGATTTGGCCTGCAATTTCGTGCTGTTGCTGCCGATAATGGCGCGATAGGTGGCACCGGTTCGCATGAGTTTCACGTGATTGCCGATACCGGCGAAGACGCGCTGGTGTATTGCCCCACATCGGATTTTGCCGCGAATATGGAGGCGGCTGAAGCTGTCACGCTGATGCCATCAAGAGCAACAGCAACACAAACCTTGACCAAAGTAGCCACGCCGAACAAAGCCAAGTGCGAAGACGTGGCGCAGCTTTTAAACCTGCCCTTAAGTGCAACGGTAAAGTCTATTGTGCTGGCAGTTGAAAAAGAGGACAAGGGCGAAGTCAAGCTTGAAATATGGCTCTTGTTATTGCGTGGCGATCACGATTTGAACGAAATCAAAGCCAGCAAAGTGCCGGGCTTAGCGAATTATCGTTTCGCCACCGAAGATGAAATCCTGGCGCACTTCGGTACCCGCCCAGGTTACTTGGGGCCCATCAATACCGCACTGCCTGTGAAGATTGTGGCCGACCGCACGGTGGCGATGATGAGCGACTTTGTCTGCGGCGCAAACGAGGCAGATTTCCACTTCACGGGCGCCAATTGGGGACGAGATTTACCTGAACCTATGGTGGCAGATTTGCGCAACGTGGTGGCGGGCGACCCTTCACCCGATGGCAAAGGCGTGCTCGCCATTCAACGCGGCATCGAAGTGGGTCACGTGTTCCAGCTCGGCACCAGCTATTCCGAATCGATGAAGGCGACCTTCTTAGATGAGACGGGCAAACCACAGTTATTGCAAATGGGCTGCTACGGCATCGGCATTACGCGTATTTTGGGCGCGGCGATTGAGCAAAACTTTGACGAAAAAGGCATCGTGTGGCCGCTCTCTATTGCGCCATTTGAGGTGGTGTTATGCCCCATGGGAATGGACAAGAGCGAGGCCGTGAAACAACAGGCGGAAAAACTCTACGCTGAATTGTTAGCGGCAGGTGTCGACGTGATTTTGGATGACCGCGGCGAAAGACCCGGTGCCATGTTTGCCGATTGGGAGTTAATCGGCGTGCCGCATCGCGTGGTGATCGGTGACCGTGGATTGAAAGACGGCAATCTTGAATACCAAGGCCGCCGTGACAAAGAAGCGAGCGTCGTGCCTGCCACAGACATGCTCGCATTCTTGTTGTCTAAAATTCGCGGAATGTAGATTACTGGGATGAAGTATTTTTTACAACGCCTTCAGTTGGGGCGGAATCGGCATGCTTTTTTGCCATACTCCCCATTTTTTGTATTTATTTTTTGCCTGTTACTGGCACCTTTAACGCAGGCTGGTAATCAAAAAGAAGAAGCCATGGCGGATTCAGTACGTCTGGCTTTAGCCAAAGCCGTCAACGATCCGAGGCCGCCGAAACCGACGTTCGACAACATCGAAGAACGGATTAATTACTTGCACTGGTTGGGCGAAATGTCGGATCGCTTGCATAGACGCATCCCCGATAAGCAGACACGCTTAGATTTTCTCGCCACGGTTTGGTATGAGTCGAAGCGTGCAGGCTTGGACCATGCGATGGTGTTAGGTCTGATACAAGTGGAATCGGGTTTTCGTCGTTACGCAATTTCGATTGTCGGCGCGCGAGGCTACATGCAAGTCATGCCTTTTTGGTCGCGCGTGATTGGCGATAGAGATGCGCAAAAACTGTTCGATATGCAAGCCAATTTGCGCTACGGTTGCGCGATTTTGCGTACCTATATTGATATGGAAGGCGGCAATCTGTATCTGGCGCTCGGAAGGTACAACGGCAGTCGTGGTAAGCCGGAATACCCGAATGCCGTTTTAGCCAATTGGAAAAATTGGGAATTCAAACGATGAGGTTTGCGGGAAACGCCGAAGCTGATCATGTCTCGTTTCCCGCTCTCATGACGCGCCGATTTTTGTGGCTTGCCGCGATTTCTTTAGCGCATGCGTTGCTCTTTGCGTGGCTGTTGCAAGGGCGAGTTGCGCAGCAAACGCCAACACAAGATGCGCTCACCATTTGGGCGGTTCCTGTTGCCACTAGTTTGTTACCTGAAGCGCCGAAACCAGCACCAAAAAAATCGCAAGACGATGCGCCAAGGAAGCTCGCCAATCCAGACTTGAATGCAGACGCAATAAATTTACCTGCATCGATTGAATCTTCACCAAACGTCTCGCCGCTTGAAGCGAAGCCGGAAGAGCAAGCTCCAACTGACACGCCAACGCCTGCCCCACTAAATTTAGCAACCACGGGCATATGGAAAGCCTTGGAAAAAGAAGCACCCGCGCGGGGCAAGTTTCTGCCAAAACCTGCAAAAGATTCTTTCCTGACTTTTCAAAAGAATGTGGCGGCTGCCGGGCCAGCGGTGAACTTCGACATGAAAACCATACGTTTAGCGAACGGCACATACATGACAAAGAAAACGCAAGGCCGTAATGCGACTTGTTTTGTAACCGACAAATCCGCGAAAGCTGCAGCGAAAGGACCCGGAGCAGTGGAGATCGACTGTGGTGACTATTGAGTGAACAATTTGCCGTTCTTGTAGAAACAATTTACTGAGCTTGCACCCTCCACTCGTTGAAAAGATTCTTTGATTTTAAAAACAAAAAAGCCCGCGCGATGCGGGCTTTTTTGTTTGGGATTTGAAAGCAAGCTTTCAAGCGTCTCCCAAAGGAACGTTCCTCAGCAGCTTATGACAAGTGACCAGAAATCAGCTTTGTCATTTCAAACATAGAGACTTGTTTCTTGCCACCGAACACGGCCTTCAACTTGTCGTCTGCGTTGATGTTGCGCTTGTTGGCTTCATCTTGCAGTTTATGCTTCTTGATGTATTCCCATACTTTTTTAGTGACTTCTGTACGAGGAATTGCGGCTGCGCCAATCACTGCTGCCAATGCTGGGGAAATCGTCATTGGTTTCATGAAAGCGGCATTTGGCTTACGTGGAGCTGCTTTTGCCTTTGGTGCTGCTTTTGCTGCTGGCTTAGCGGCGGCCTTTGGTGCTGCTTTTGGTGCTGCCTTCGCTGCTGGTTTTGCGGCGGCTTTTGGTGCGGCTTTAGCTGCTGCTTTTGGTGCTGCCTTTGGTGCTGCTTTTGCTGCGGGCTTAGCTGCTGGTTTAGCGGCGGCCTTCGCTGCGGGTTTTGCTGCTGGTTTTTTTGCTGCTGTTGCCATATCAGGCTCCTTCACAAATAGCTAGGAAAATGCGCCATATCACGCATCGCTAATAGTGGTGGGCTTTGCAGAGCTATGCAAGTGTTTTTTGCGAGTTTTTATCGAAAATGTGTCGGATTCGACAGAGAGCCACAGGCAACTGTGAAAAAAGTCGGTTTCCAGAGGAGGAAATCCGGCTTTTTGCGAATTATTTATAGTTTTTATGTTGCGCGAATTTTCGCGTTTTTTTAGATTTAAATTAGCGCATGCCCGGCATCATGCCCTTCATGCCGCGCAGCATTTTCATCATGCCGCCGCCTTTGAGCTTTTTCATCATCGACTGCATTTGATCAAATTGCGCCAGCATCCGGTTGACTTCTTGAATCTGCACGCCCGCACCCGCCGCAATACGGCGCTTACGAGAGGCTTTAATCAATTCAGGTTTGGCACGCTCCAAAGGCGTCATGGAGTTGATCATGCCTTCCATGCGGCGTACTTGTTTTTCTGCGTTGTCCATATTCGCGCCGCTGGCTGCTTGCTGCATTTGCGCCGGCAATTTGTCCATCAAGCCAGCAAAGCCGCCCATTTTCTTCATTTGCGTGAGTTGCATTTTGAAATCGTTCATGTCGAACTTGCCGCCCACCTTCAGCTTTTGTGCCAAATCTTGCGCGGCTTCTACGTCCATGCCCTTTTGCGCTGATTCGACCAAGGCCAGAATGTCGCCCATGCCCAAGACACGGTTTGCCATGCGCGTTGGGTCGAAGGCTTCTAAGCCATCCATCTTTTCCGAAACACCGGCAAATTTAATCGGCTTGCCCGTGATATGGCGCACTGAGAGCGCCGCACCGCCGCGTGAATCGCCATCGAGCTTGGTCAGTACTACACCAGTTAAAGGTAGGGCATCGTTGAACGCCTTTGCCGTGTTGACGGCGTCTTGCCCCAGCATGGCATCGACCACGAACAAGGTCTCGATGGGGTTGACGGCCGCATGCACGGCGCGAATTTCCGCCATCATCGCTTCGTCGATACCTAAACGACCGGCGGTGTCGATGATCAGCACGTCATGGTGGTGTTTTTTCGCCCAATCTAAGGCAGCGAGTGCGATATCAACGGGTTTGTCGTTGACTGTGGTGGGAAAGAAGTCAGCGCCGACTTGCGCCGTCACAGTTTGCAATTGCCCTATCGCCGCAGGGCGGTAAACGTCAGCGGAAACCGTCAGGACTTTCTTCTTTTTTTGCTCTTTCAAATACTTTGCCAACTTACCGACGGTGGTGGTTTTACCGGCACCTTGCAAACCAGCCATCAAAATAATGGCGGGTGGTTGCGTTGCAAAACTGAGTTGGTAGGCCGCCTCACCTAAGTCAGCGCCCATCAACGACGCCATTTCCTTTTGCACCACGCCGACTAAGGCTTGGCCTGGCGTGAGCGAGCCGATGACATCTTCGCCTAATGCTTTCTCTTTGACGCGAGCGATAAGGTCGCGCACGGCAGGCAGGGCAACGTCTGCCTCGAGTAAAGCCATGCGCACTTCACGCAACATGTCGGCCGTGTTGGATTCGGTTAAACGGGCTTCGCCGCGCATCGTTTTGACGACTTTGGCGAGGCGTTGGGTCAGGTTATCAAGCATGAGTTTCTTTTCAAATTCAAATTGGGAATGGTGACGCCCTTGAGGTCGGTGGCATAAGGGTGCGCGGCGACGCTATTTTTTCGATGTGACTGCGGGCGACTAAACGCGTATTTTAACCGATCGCCCCACTGAATCGAGCGGGCTACACAGTGTTGCGCACAGGGCTGTATTTTTATCGCGCTTTGCTAGGCGAAAAAATCGATCAGGTATCGGCATGGCGATAGAAAAAACGGCGTGCGGCGCGTGTGTTTCTCGCAAGTGGCGAATGCTGCTGTTAGCATTCTTCGATAGAAAAGTTTTCAAAAAACCACATACTCGTCAATTTTTTGTATTTCTTATGCCATTTGCGCTTTATAAATAAGCGTTAGGAGAAAATACTAATATGAGTATCTACTTTATCGATCTTGACGAAGCGAAAAACCTGTGCCGCTCCCCGCGCATCTATCGTCCTTCGTCACCGAATGGCGCAAAAGGTGCTGTTCGTTACGCATTGATGAAACTCGGTGTTGATTAGGCAGACAAGTGAAACCAATGTTTGATACTTGCGGGCGCTAAGGCGGCGAGGGTGCCTTTATTCCACCAGTTAATGTCCTTTGCGTCAGTCACTGCGCCACGTAAGTAGATGAGCGCATCGCTTTCAGCGTAGATACTGGGATGATCTTCCCCAGCTGGGGCTAAATGAAAGCTGCCTTTTTCGATACGTAATACATCTGCGCCATGGCGGAGTCGCAAGCAGCCTTCTAACACCACGCATTCTTCAATCATATGATGTCGATGTGGCGGCAACATGCTGCCGGCCGAGAGTTGCAACAAATAAGACTGGCTGGTTTCACTACGACGCAAATACTTGATGCGAATGCCCGGCAAGAAGTTTTCCCATTCGCCATCGTCATTTTTGATAAGCGTTGCTTGGCTCGATTTTTGCGCTTGCCTTGTTGCCAAATCTTGCGCGATTCGCGCGTGTAATCTTTGCTGCAGTCCGGCCTGCCGCGCTTCGGGTAGGGCTTCTTCGCCAAGATGTTCAAGTAATTCTTGCATGACATGTATGTCCTGCTGGTCGTCTGAAAACGTGGGGTTCATCTTTATTCCTTTATTGATATGGTTTGGAATGATTGGCATGATCTGGCTGCGTTAGCATCGCGCGCAACTGTGCGAATGCGCGTCGCAAGCTCGTTTTTACACTGCCAAGTGGCATGTTGCAGGCATTGGCAATCTCTTGGTAAGTGAGATCTTTAAAGAAAGCCAGCGCGATTAACTGGCGTTCTTGCGTGGCTAATTGCGCCACGGCTTGTTGAACCAGCGAACCAGCTTGCAGCGCAATCAGCAAATCTAGCGAAGTATCTTCTTGAGTGAGCAGCGCGTGCTGCTGGTCTTGCTCAACCAAAACGGCATGCGGGTCGGGGTGCGAAACGGCGCGATCTTGCCGACGCAGGTAATCGAGTGCACGCGAACGGCAAATGGTTAAAAACCACGCTTGCACCGAACCGCGCGCTTCGGCGTACTTATCGGCATCACGCCAGGCTTGCCAAAAAGCATCCTCCAACACGTCGTCAACACCTTGGGCATGATCGACTAAACGTCGCACTAAGTTATGCGCTTGCCCGAGCATCGTTTGATAAAACTGATTAAATGCCGCTTCATCGCCTGCCGCAATGCGCGGCATTAATGTGGGTAGAAGCTCATACCGTGTATTACCAGTGGCGCTTGGGTTCGCCCAATGTTTTCCTTCAGCGGTGCTGGTAGCAACACACATTTCCGTGCGCAATTTGTCATCTTCTTGGAGTTGCATTTTTCGGCTCACCCACTCTGGTGCCTATGAATATGACATTGCGCGTCACTCCTTTGCTCATTGCATGCAGGAAGTGTTCACTGTGCCAATCGGTATAAATTTTTTGTCCTATCAGGTATACGCACCTGAGTCCGTTTTGGTTTTAGTCGATTTCCACGAGCAAGTCGATCAGTGAAAAGTCTTGTTGCGCTAAGTCTTGATGGAACTCACTGTACTGCGCCCGAATGAAGCATTGTGCGCCCGATTCACTTTCCAACTGCCACCTACCGTCGCTTTGAGTGAGCAGACAAAAATCGGGGCTTTGAAGTGGCGTTTTTTCTAAGCTAAGGCAGCCGCTCATGAGCAGTATTTCTATTTCGCAAGCGACATCAGGTAATTGTTGAATCAATACGCGAGAGCGCGGTAAGAACAGCAAATTTGCCGAGACGCTTTGCGGCGTGTTGTACAAGTTACGAAGATGGATGTTCTTGGTCAGCGGCGTCCACGCATTGTCGTCAGGCACGATAGTCAAAAGCTTTGCGGGGTCACGTCTTTTAAATAGTTTCAACAAAAGTCAACTTTCTGGGCGTTCGTTCTGGTTATCGGTGTGCACAAACTAAAAAGTCGCGGTGGCAAATGCTTAAAAACTACAGCGACTATAAAAAAAGGAGCCGACTGAAATCCAAACGCCAATTCGCTGCGTATACCTATGAGTGTAGTGCTCGAACCCATTAATTCGGCTAAGGATAATCGGAAGATTGGGCGTTTGTTTAAGCGCCATGTGAAATCTAGTACGCAAACATTTTTACATAAAGTCAGAGAAGAGGTTTATATGAAGAAAGTGCTGGGCTGCGCGTTGCTAGCGTGTTTAGCGTTCCCTTTGCGAGCAACATTTGCGCAAGATATGGGAAAGCTGCTCGCCACGGGCGGTGTGAGTCAAGTGGAAGGCAGCGGTGGCGGTGGCTTAACGCCCTGGGCACTCATTACCGGTTATGGCACGCGCGATAGTTTTGGCGGGAATGTGTATTTCACTTATTTGCCCACGCAAGATTACGTTTTAACAAGCTACGGCGCCGCGCTGGGTTTATTTGATCGACTTGAAGTGTCGGTCGCACAGCAAAGTTTGAAAGGTGACCTCGCACCGCTTAACGCTCTCAATCTACGCCAAGATATTTTTGGCGTGAAACTTAAACTCTTTGGTGACGCCGTGTATGAGCAAGATATATGGCTGCCGCAGGTGGCTTTGGGCGTGCAGTACAAGCGCGATCAGCGCGTTAGTGGCTTGGGTGCTTTAGGTGTGAGCAATGTAAAACAGCTCGGCGCTGCAAAAGACAAAGGAACCGACATCTACTTATCCGCCACCAAAATTTTGCTCGATCAAAGTCTCTTAGTGAGCGGCACGGTGCGGGCGACGAAGGCAAATCAAGGTGGCTTACTGGGATTTGGCGGCGACTTGCACAACGGCTACAAATTGCGATTTGAAGGCTCATTCGCCTATTTGTTTAACCGAAAACTGGCCGCTGGCGTGGAATACCGACAAAAGTCGAACAATTTAGCGATTGATAAAAATGAGAAAGACTGGGGCGATGTTTTTATTGCGTACTTTCCAAGTCGAAACCTTTCCATTACCGCTGCTTATGTCAATTTAGGACCTATCACTGTGCTCAACGCAAAATCACAGCGCGGTCCCTACGTATCGATACAAGCGGGTTTTTAAGCGACGTTTGCATGCCGATTAATGCTTTCAATAAGGTGATTTCTATGATTTCTACATTGCCGCGCAGAGGAAAAAATATTCTCGCTTTTTTGCGCTTTAGCTTATGCAGCCTGCTGTTAATGACTGCGATGGGGCAAGCTCGCGCCGACGATGCCCTTTATTCTGCCCTTGGTGGGCAAGAAAAGATTCAAAGCTTCACGCGTGATTTTGTGCAAATCATCAGCACTGATCCACGTATCGCCAAATTCTTTGTTGACACTGACCTCGTCCGCTTGGAATTACTCCTTGCTGAGCAGTTTTGTAGCTTGGCTGGCGGGCCGTGCACGTATAGCGGGCGTTCGATGAAAGAGCTTCATAAGGATCTCAAGGTCATGAATAAAGATTTTAATGCTTTAGCAGAAGACTTGATTATCGCTATGGAGCGTGCCGGCATTCCGAATCGTGCGCGCAACCAATTGATCAATAAATTAGCGCCTATGCAGCGCGATATTGTCGTTACACCTTAGAGGAAAGAATATGAAAAACAGTGGATTCTCTTGGCAAACTAGCCTTACCAAAGCGATATGCCTGTCGACATTGATGGTGCATAGCATCAGTTTTGCTGCAAGCTATTCAGCTAAAGTCAGCGATAAAAATGGAGGAGCATTGGGCGACGCGGTTGTGACTTTGCATTTACTGCCCATACCCAAAACGAACGAAGCTGCCGCGGTTGCCAACAGCGCTATCACCAACAATTCTAATGGCATCACTTTGGCGCAAGAGGGTTTGCAGTTTGAACGCTACGTCACGGCGATTCGGGTAGGCACCACTGTGACGTTGCCCAATCGCGACAAGCTAGAACACCACATTAAGTCGCTGGGCCCCAGCCAAATGTTCGAACTGAAGATTTACGAACCCGGCGCAAACCGTGCGATTGTTTTTGATAAGCCGGGGCCGTCGGTCCTCATTTGTTACTTGCACGGCTGGATGCGTGCATGGGTATTTGCGGCAGACACACCGTTTTTCGGCAAGACTGCTGTAGATGGTGAAGTGAAGATTGATGACTTAAAACCAGGCGACTATGAGATGCGCGTTTGGCACCCAGATATGTTGAGCCCTTTTCAAGCTATTCGTGTGAGCTTGCGGGAGGAAGCCCTGAGTCAAAAAATCGCGACAGAAGTGATGCCGCGCAAGCGGAAAGTTAACCCTAACTCGGGAAAATAAGTAAGCAGTAAATTGAGCTACTCCCAAATAGCTAAAAAAGAAGCCACGCAATCGCGTGGCTTCTTTAGTCATAAACTAGGGTCAAATTACTTCGCACCCATTTCCTTCAGTATGTTTTGCGCGTGGTCTACTTTATCCATTTGCCATAGCATGTAACGCAAATCGACCAAGATGGTGCGGGTTGTGGTTTTGTTGAAATCCCAATCGGAGATGATGGAATCCAAGGTACCGTCAAACGCCAGACCAATCAATTCACCCTTACTATTTACCGCTGCTGAACCGGAGTTACCACCAGTAATATCCAATGTCGCTAGGAAGTTTACTGGAACAGTCTTGAGGATCGGGTCAACGTAGTTGCCAAAGTCTTTGGCTTTGATCGCGGCTAATTGTGCCGCTGGCGCATTGAACTCACCCGTACCGGTTGCCTTTGCAGCCACACCTTTCACAGTAGTGAATGCGGTCCACGTTGTGCCATCGGCACCCAAAGCGCGGCTCGCCACTTTACCGAAACTCACACGCAAAGTGCCGTTGGCGTCAGGATAAACCGCTTGGCCTTTGCTTTGCAGGAACGCAATTTTTGCGCGCATGTAATTGGCATAAGCCTGCTGGATATTGCCGCCCAGTTCTTCGTCTTTTGCTTCACGGGCTAAACCGTCTTCATACAATGCGACAGCCGCTTTGATGAAGCTGTCATTACTGTTTTTGAAGTCCGCGATAGGTCGCTCTAACCAAGCTGCACGATTTGCTTTGTCGCCTAACTGGCTATTTGCATACATTGTGTTGAGTAGAGCTGAGAGATCGCTGCGGCTCATTCCGTCTTTGATACCAAGTGCCGCGTCAAATGCGGGATTACGTTCACTTTGATTTTGCGCGGCATATTTCGCTAGGCTGTTTAGTACCAGTGCCTTATCGACTTTCTCATCATAGCTGCGATCAATTGATGCCAATCTATCTTTAAAGCGGGGCAAATCACGTTGCTGAAAACCCGCTTTACGTTCTGCATCTGGCTTGGGCAATTCGTTCGCCAAGCGATACAAGGTACGCGCCGTACTTAAAAGGCGTGGTGCGGAACTATTCAAGTAAAAATCACGTTTGCCTTGCGCATTTCTCTCAGCGATCAGTTTTTCGATTTGCTCTAAATCAGCCGCATACATTTTTTGTCGACCTGCATCGGCATTCACCCATGCCTTCAGTTCGTTGTGTTGCGCCGTCTTGCGTGCCAGGAAATCGCTTTCAGCGTAGCTAGCGAGCATACCTTGCCGGTTTTTGTAGACATTGTTGATGCCTGCAACTTGGCCCGCGTATTTCAACTTGCTATCAGGATTGTCTTTTGTTTCGTTCGCTATGGTCGCCAAGGCTTCAGCCCATTCTTTGACTGAGTTTGGATAGGCCCAATCAAAGGTAAATGCAACTTCAGACGGCAAACGATGGCGACTCGTACGACCTGGATAACCAATGACCATCGCAAAGTCACCTTCTTTAATGCCTTCCTTAGCCAGCTTTAGGAAATGCTTCGGTACATAGGGCACGTTATCTTTGCTGAAATCGGCTGATTTGCCGTCTTTGCTCACGTAAGCACGATAAAAGCCATAGTCACCCGTGTGGCGAGGCCACATCCAGTTGTCAGTATCGCCGCCAAATTTGCCGACTCCAGCGGCAGGGGCGTGCACCAATCTGACGTCACGGATTTCTAATTGCTTGATTAAATAAAACTCTAAGCTGCCGTAGTACGCGGCGACTGTGCAACGATGGCCTACGTCTTTTTCGCACTCAGCGACTATGGCTTTTTCATTCTTTTCAATCCCGTCTAGGCGCTTTTTGCCACTGAGCTTCGCGACATCAGGGGTAATCACTTGTTGACTGACGTTGGTCACTTCTTTCGTCACCAAAATGCGAGCACCTGGTGCTGCTGGCAATTCTTCACCAAGTTCTTTAGCTAAAAAACCATTTGCGAGTAAGTCACGCTCTGGCGTTGAATTGCGCGCCACACTGTCATAGATGCAGTGATGGTTGGTGACGACCAAGCCTTGCGCAGAAACAAATGATGCCGAACAGCCACCAAGGCTGACCACGGCACCCATCGGGAATTCCGTCAGTTTGGTTAAAGTCTTGGGGTCGAGTTTTAAGCCTGCTGCTTTGAGTTGTTGTGCTACTTGTGGCAGTTGTTGTGGCATCCACATTCCTTCGTCAGCATACGCAACGCTGGACAGGAGTGTCATCGCAAGAAGTGTTTTTTTCATTTTTTTCCTTAGATTGAGTGAAATAGTGAGCGCTTTGCTGTGCTCCAAGCAAAACCTTGGTTGTTCCATGCTTTACTTTGCTTTAGAAAAGTGGGCATGAGTATCGAGAACCTGTGCACTTAAGTCAATTGAGTGTGAACGTAAGCTCAGCGCGATTCAGACTACAAGATTGCAAAATAGTTTCAGGAAACGGAAATTTTTACGCTGATTTCGCGCGTTTGTATGCTTCAGCCAAAGCTGCCACGGCGTTTAGACCCCTTTCGCTTTGCCAACTTGCTTGCAAATCTTCAAGAAATACAGGCCGTGACTTAGTGTAAACTTGGTCTATGCAAATTTATTTACCATTTCTTCCCGCCATACTCTATTTATGTGCGGCATTGATGAAGACAGAACGGCAAGCTATGTCTGGCGGAATAGTTTTGCTCGCCTGTGCTTTGCACGGCATTTTCTTAGGGCTTGATATCTTCACGAACGAGACTGTGCGTGTGGGTTTTGCCAGCATGTTGTCAACGGCGCTTTGGGTGTCTGTCATTGTTTACTGCTTAGAGAATCGACACTTTGCGTTAGAGCCGCTTAAGGTGCTTTTACTCCCCTTAGCTGCAGTTGGTGCGGTCTTACCAGTGTTTTTTCGCGGCAATCTCATTGTGTTGGCTGGCAAATCCCCCATGTTCCCTTGGCATTTGGCTGTTGCCTCTTTAACTTATTGCACCTTAACCGTCGCGGCATTCCATGTGCTTACGATGAAAATGCAGAACATGTATTTGCAACCTAACCAATCAGGGTCAAGCTTGCCCAATAGAGCTTGGCTACGCGCCGCGGTAGAGCGCTTACCCGCCTTATTGACGATGGAAAAAATTCTTTTTAGATTAGTTTTTAGTGGCTTTATTTTGCTGAGTCTGACGGTTTTATCTGGTGTGGTCTTTTCAGAACAAGTTTTGGGCGTTGCGTTCAAGTGGGATCACAAGACGGTGTTTTCATTGCTCTCTTGGATTTTGTTCGCCATTTTGTTGATAGGCCGTCAGTGGCGCGGCTGGCGTGGTAAGAAAGTGCTGAGTTTTACCTTGCTTGCTTTTACCTGTTTGATGCTTGCCTATGTTGGAAGTCGTTTCGTGCTTGAAGTCGTGTTACATCGAGGTGTCTCTTGAGAGCAATTTTTTGGCTCGTCTTACTTTTGTTGATTGGGTTCGCTGTGCGAAAAAAAATTCGCAATCGGGCACAATCGCTTGAACGCGAGGCCAGGCGCACTGAGGCCAATCCCATGCGCGATATGAATGCCGCAACGCCAGAAGCAATGGTCTGTTGCGCCAAATGTCAAACCTATGTGCCCATCTCTGAGGCGATTGTGCGCGAGCAGCAGTATTATTGCTGTGCCGCCCATGCAACGCCAACTTAATCGCGGCTAGTACGATGCCCCCTGTCACTAGCTCAACTTTTTGGCGTTCGCTACAGACGTTGAACGTCTCCCGCGTTTTAGTTTCTCTCGTACTGGTTTTATACGTCAGCCTAAAGGCACCTAAAGATTATGATCCGGTCGCGTATTATTGGTTTCATGAAGTCGCCATCGCGTATGTGTTTATTGCGTCTGGTTTTGTACTTTTAAAGCTGTACTTTCAAAAGCGCTTCTTGCTGCAGTTGGCCGCGCAAATCACGGTTGATCTGACCGTAATTTCCATACTGTATTTATCAATTGGTGGCAGTAAAAGCGGCCTAGCGATTCTCTATCTTTTCCCTTTGGCGGGCGTGGGAATTTTAGGTTCGTTGACGTGGGCTTTGTTTTTTGCCTCGGCAGTCACACTATTCTTGCTATTGGAAAATGCCTACCGCGTCTTTCAATTAGAAGATGCAGTGCCTTTTTCTCAGGCGGGTTTATATGGCGCGGTGTATTTCGCGGTTGTTTTTTTACTTAATCGCTTAGCGAAAAGCCTGATCCGGCAAGAAGAATTAGCCTTGTTGCGTGGACAAGCGTTGGCGATACAGCAAGCGATTAATCGCCTTGTGTTTGCAGATATGGGCGATGGAATTTTGGTGGTTGACCAAGATGATCAGCTTTTTGAAATCAATCCCGCTGCCGAGCGTATGCTTGGACTGGTTAATTTAAAAAAAGCCAAAAAAGAATCGAACGAACGCCCCTCGCATCTGAATTTGCGTGACCTTGTAAGCTTGCGTCCGATTGCTGATGCCTTGCTTTCTCATCGCGACAAGACTTCGGCGAGCACAGTTGTCTGGTTACGCGAAGAGGATGCAACCTTTGTTTCGATCAGACAAGAATTGGACGACTTGAATGATTTGCCTGATTTGTCCCTTGATATGCATGATGGCTTGCCCTTACCTGTTGCCGCTCTTGGTGATGAACGCGCAGCGCTACCGCACAGTACGCACCAAACTACACCACATCAGACGATACATTTGAAACTCCGCTTCGCCAGCATTGATCAGAGTGACTTAAGTAATTTGTTGGATCTTGAGGGCAGCAATGCTGCTTACACCGTGATTTTTATGCAGGACGTGTCGGACATCGAAAATCAGGCGCAGCAACTCAAATTAGCGTCGATGGGGCGCTTGACCGCGAGTATCGCCCACGAAGTAAGAAATCCTTTATCGTCGATTTCCTATGCCGCTTCGCTTTTGGCTGAAGACATGAAGAACGAAGTTCAAACGACTCGGTTGTTGAAAATTGTCGATGATAATGTCCAGCGTTTGAACCAACTTATTGAAGACATTTTGAAGCTGTCGCGCAAAGTGCAGGCGGACACGCAGCCCTACTTAATCATGGACGTGGTAAAAGAAATTACTCTGGAATTTCTTGAAACAAGAAAACTTCCCCCGTCCTTGATAAGCTTGGATTTAACTACCACGTTTTTGACCGTGTTTGACCCAGCGCATCTGCGCGAAGTGGTCGTTAACTTGTTATCCAATGCGGTTCGATACGCCAGTGGTAAGCCGGGCTGCATCCGAATTTATGCGAAGTTTAACCAAGGCCTACGGCAAGAACTGCACATACAAGATGATGGCCCGAGTATTACTGCTGAAGTACGATCGCATTTATTCGAGCCGTTTTACACCACTTCCCACAAAGGAACTGGCTTAGGTTTGTATATGGCGCGCGAACTATGTTTGAATAATCATGCATTGCTGGACTACGATTTTCGAGCCGATGATATAACCTCAACTGGGATTGAGCTAAAGGGGCGTTTCGTGATTAATTTTTCTATATCAAGTTGAGTATGGCAACTCCCTTTGAACCTTCCGCAAAACCACGCATTCTTGTGGTTGATGACGAAGCGCACTTGCGTGAACTGCTCGAAATTACACTCATTAAAATGGGACTAGATGTCGATAGCGCGGAAACTCTGACTGCTGCGCGGCAATTCTTAGCTAAGACCAATTATTCGCTGGTTTTAACCGATATGCGCCTGCCGGACGGTTTGGGGACAGAATTGGTCGAAGAAGTGAGCGCGCGCTACAAGCAAACACCCATTGCCGTGATTACCGCTTTTGGCAGTGCGGATAATGCAGTGGCCGCACTGAAGGCGGGTGCTTTTGATTATGTCTCAAAGCCCGTGGCTTTGGATCAGCTACGCAAGTTGGTTCGCTCCGCCTTGCAAACCAATGAAATTGAAACGGTGAAGCACATTGAGGTGGTGCCAGAATCCAATCCGGTAGCGTCGTTTTTGATTGGTACGTCTGGCGTCATTCAGCACGTGCGCGATCAAATTGTCCGCTTGGCGCGTAGTATGGCGCCGGTCATCATCACGGGGGAATCAGGCAGCGGTAAAGAACTTGCAGCACGTGAGATTCATCGGCACAGTGCGCGGCAGAGCAAACCTTTTATCGCGGTGAATTGTGGTGCAATTCCAGAAACGCTGATGGAAGCCGAATTTTTCGGCTATCGCAAGGGCGCATTTACTGGTGCAGCGGAAGACCGTAATGGCTTTTTTCAGGCGGCGAACGGGGGCACCTTGATGTTGGACGAAGTGGCAGATTTGCCCTTGGCGATGCAAGTCAAGTTATTACGCGCCATTCAAGAGCGTAAGGTGCGAAAAATTGGTGCAACCTCAGAGGAGGCGGTGGATGTGCGTGTGATCAGCGCCACGCACCAGAATTTAGCCGACTGCGTAACAGCGGGGCGCTTTAGGCAAGATTTGTATTACCGCTTAAATGTCATCGAGTTACATTTGCCGCCTCTGCGCGAGCGCTTAAGCGATATCGTTGAACTCTCAAGCGCGATTCTTAAGCGGTTAGCGCAAGGAGGCACGCCGACACGGCTTGATGCTTCTGCGGCAACGGCCTTGGCGCATTACGATTTTCCTGGCAACGTGCGTGAACTCGAAAACATACTCGAACGGGCAATGGCGTTTGCAGATGACGGTAGCATCCAGGTTGGCGATCTCGCACTGCGCGCGCACCGTAAATTGGGCGAAACACCTATTGCCACCGAGAGTGTGCCCGAAGCTGTATTGTTGCAAGCTGAAGTAAAGAGCAGTGGCGCGGAGCAAATCGGTTTCCCAGCACAACGCGCTGAGCAAACTCAAGAGAATGGTTTCGCCGC
>JAIETO010000157.1 GCA_019745005.1 Burkholderiaceae bacterium | reverse complement strand
GCCGCCAACCGCATACGCGAGTTTTTAGGCGCTGTGTGGGGCACAGAAACCTTGGATGAAAACATGAACTGGCTGGCAGATAGCCTGGGTCGCAAAGCAGGCCAAAACGCAGAAGAAGCGATCCGCAGCTATATCGCCGGCAGCTTCTTCAAAGATCATCTAAAGACCTACAAAAAGCGCCCGATCTATTGGCTATTTTCCTCCGGCAAACAAAAAGCCTTTGAGTGCCTGGTGTATCTGCACCGCTACAACGAAGGCACACTGGCGCGCATGCGCAATGAATACGTGATTCCGCTAGCAGGCAAATTCGGCGGCCGCGCCGATCTATTGCAAAATCAAATCAACGGAGCCAGCACCACCTCAGAACGCACCAAGCTACAAAAAGAACTTGATACCCTGAAAAAGAAACAGCTAGAACTCAACCAGTTCGACGAACAACTACGCCACTACGCCGACCAACGCATCAGCATCGATCTGGATGATGGTGTAAAAGTTAATTACGGCAAGTTCGGCAATCTACTGGCGGAAGTGAAGGCGATTACTGGTGGTAAGGATGATGAGTAAAATCAAACTGATTTTCTATGCCCCTACGCTCCGCGAAGATTTCATCGGCGCGGCTACCATACGCATCTCTCTTTTTGTGGGCGGCCATGTATTCGTTCCAGTTGAAAATGGAGACTATCCGTGAACGCTTTCGAACTAGCCAATCTGCAAGGGATGTTGGGGAACAGCTGTATGTTCAACGAATTGCAAAAAATGGAGAAGGATCGTTCCTCGTGGATGAAGGCGAAGACTGAGACTCAGAGCCTGGCGGATCAATACAAAAAACTTGTTGGGCTGGACTCGGCAGCTGTTCAGGCGGCTAAACAGATCTTGGACTCTCAACGAATCCAAGAAGAAAGCATGCGCAAGATGCTCGATCCTTTGGCGAATATTCGTCGCCACATGCTAGGAGATAGTTTCACCCAACGGATGATCAATGAACTCTCGAAGCCCTTTACATCTACAGACCAGTTTGCCAAGCTTGTAGGGCAGATTAATGGGCCTAACTCCCTTATGAACGGTTTGCATTCGAGTGTTGACAACTCGATGGAACGCGCGCGATTGATGTTGGCTGAGACTTCCGTTAGTTCTGGTCTTCAGCAAATGATGAAGCAATTTGAGGATGCTAACAAGCATTGGGCTGTGCCGCCTGCATTGATGGAATCCATGAGCCCCTTGAAGGCATGGCAAGAGCAAGTCGGCAAGGTTTCACTTCCAGTGATGGATTGGACATCCGCAGCAACGCTAGCAAAGCTTTTGGGGACTGAAGGCTTGCAGTCACAACTTGCTGCTTTGGGTATCAATCCTGATGGCTCGCTCGATCTTCAGTTCGCCGACCAAGAAGAACGGGGCATTGGTCTCAGTCGTAAAGCCCTGGAGCTGATGGCTTTGTTGGGGTTTATCTTGGCAGTTCTGGTTCCCATGTATCAAGAGTATTCGTCTGGACAATGGCAGGCTGCTACGGATAAAAAATTTGAAGCCCAGGCCGATGTCCTTGAGCGGCAGCGAAAAATGATTGAATCACTCACGCTGTTGGTGGAAAAGGCAATGGTGAAAGAAGCGAAACAGCAAGAGCAACGATTTGTGGTGAGGGAGCGAGTTGCCGTGGTTCGTTCTAGACCTGAGGACGGGGCCAGCATGGTCGGAAAACTACTGCCGAATGAAGTGGTTCGCCCCATATCGGCAGAGGGTAAATGGATTGAAATCGAGTATTACCATTGGCTTCATCAAGAATATCGAACCGGCTGGGCGCTGAAGAAATATTTTCAGCGCGTGGCACGGCCTGCGGCTAATACAGGTGAGGTGGGGAATGGGTAAGCCCATTCGATACGGGGAAAGATACTGCCTCTTTCTGGATATTTTGGGATTCAAGGAAGTTGTTGAGCAGTCCGCTCTGTCAGATGCTGATGCGATGAATGGAAATCATCCCGTTGGCGGCATCTATTTCAGTTTGAAACAAATTGCCAGCAACCTTAAGTACAAGTCTATTGTCGTTGGTGCGCACGGAGTAATGAAGGCGTCGTCACGTGTGGTGACGCAGTTTTCTGATTCTGTCGTCGTTTCCTATCAGGCTAACGAAGCTGGCGGTCTGGCCGCCATGCTCTACGACGTATTGCACCTTCAGATGAGCTTAATACAGCGCGGGTTGTTGATTCGTGGCGCTATCACTAAGGGCGCACTCCATCATGACCAAGATTTTGTTTCCGGCCCGGCACTGAATGAGGCGGCTGAACTTGAAAAAGTGGCGATGTACCCAAGGGTTATTGTTGACAGGGATTTGCTAAAGACAGCTGGAATTTCCGTAACATCCGTGGCGAACTCAAGCAAATCTACCGAGCGTAATGTTGGGTCGCTGGTGGCTTGTGATCTGGATGGGATGTTTTACGTGGACTATTTTTCTGTCCACCCAGAGGACTTTGATGAGGATTGGGGCGACTTGTGCGAATACCTTATTACGCTTCGCGACGTTGTTAAGGGCTTGTCACAAAAGCGCCAGCCAAGGCTAAAGTTAAAGCACTTTTGGTTACGGCAAAAATTCAATGATGTTGCAAGCGACGTGGAGCAGTCGAAATTTCAACGGCTCGGCCCGCATAGAATTCCTGTTGACGAAGAGGATCACTTCTATTCAGTTAGACCATTTAAATGAAGTTTGGTTAGACAACATTTTTGAAGAGAAAAAAAATGATTCCTGTTATTGAAAAAAGTGACAACAAGTCGTTGGTTTCGCTGAAAAAACGAGTCTTGTCCCTTGTAAATAGTACATTTGGTGGCTGGCCTGAGTACGAGGCTATTGTCAACGAGATTGAGGATTTTCTTTCGTATCATCCAACCCCATGGACTCCTGTACTAAAGGAAATAAAAGACACGGACAAGGGCTTCAGGACAAAGAATTTGTTATTCGCACATTTTTATACCAACGAAAAATATCCTTGGCCAAAAATTGATGGAAATACGTTATTTCCGATTATTCAATTTGACATGGCAATAATACAAGAGCTAAGTATCCTTTCAAATATCAGAAGCCATTTTCCTTATACAGATGGTTTGCTTCAGGTCTGGGCAGGGAATGCTAAACACCCTCATGGCGATGGCTACGTGCGAATTATTCCAGCTGGCGAGTTTGGCATTACGGCCGCGACAAACGATTTGCCTGAGCTGGATGAAGACTCAATTCCTGGATTCTACCCGTTCAAAGGATTTGGTTTTAATGGAGGGCGGGGTGCAATAATTGAGCGATGGAAAATAGGTGCTCCGTGTGTTTCATACTCTCCTGATCTCAGAGTAATAAATGAATTAAATGAAAAATTCGTCGCTCTGCGTCGTATTGAACGAGATAAATTAGAAGTTGAGGTTAAAAAATTAAAATTAACTAAAATAGAACAGCGAAGGTACATCGAAGATAATCTTGACTCAAGATATAACTCAAAAAGGCATGATGCTGTTGATTCCTTTGGCGATAGATTAATGGACATACTGCACAAGTCTCGTTCATGCAGTCGGGGAGGAGCGCATCTTTTCGGTGTATCTGTCGGTGGCCAAAAAAGTATGGGCTGGAGTAAGTTGCCTTGGGAATGCCTCTTTCAGCTAGACCAAATGGGAGGCGGAGATTTTGAAATATCAATTTGCGGAACCGCCATATTGCAATGGAATGGTTCTAATTTTGTTTTCGATATCTCTCTCGCTGGATAAAATTATCGGAAAAATTCGAGCTGGATGAAATGAGATTGCCTGATGTGAAACCGATGTTAAAAAAACTCCTGCGGTGATCTTAGCAATTCATTAGTTTCTAATAAAGCACCTAAAAATTTAAAAGCCGACACAACAATTCGCACAGGCATGCGCTTGTAGTTGGAGTAGAACGCGTTATCCATTCATATTACGCTTACATAAATCAAACAACTATGTCGCAACTACAAATTAAGACGCTGCTTGAAAATCTTTTTACCGAGAGTCGCATCGTCTTTTGGAACGATGTGGATCAAGAATTTTCTGCAGAACTAACGTTGCTAGTGCCAGATGGTGCGACTTTGATCATGTTAGACGACGAGCCCAAGTTGCAGCTCAAACAGAAACTAGAAATACAAGACCTGAACGGAAAATATCTTCTGTACAGTCCGCAAGCAGAGCCGTTGCCTGAAGACGACTGGTTGCTCAATATCCGCCTTTATAGCCGCATCTTTCGCGCTGATGCAGTATCGGTGCAGTTAGATGAATTAGGGCTATTAAATCAGGCGATGCGCGAACACTTGAAGCGCCGCGCCAAGTTTTTGCGCAATAAAGACCGGCTGGAAAAGTTAAAGCGCCTTACAGCCGCGCAGGATAATGAAACGGCAATGGATAGAAAGATGCTGGCCGTGATCACGCGCGCGGAGCAGTCTGAACCATTCACTATTCTTTATCGGATTATGGCAGCGATGATCGTCGATGGCCATGTGCAGATGGAAGCACAGCCCAAGATGCTCGATGAAATTATTGCAATGGAATTGGAAGTGCCGTTCTGGGCATTGGTGTACGAACAGTTTGGCTATCTGTCGCAAACGCCGTCCTTGCGCGATCTGGTGTATCACTTGCTGGTGACCGATTTTGCCCTGGCACGACAAGGTTCATTCCCAAACGCCTTGGCGTCATTCGTTTTGCAAGAGGGGCAAAAGCTGCCGCAAATTACGGTGTTTTGCGACCGCTGGCGGCGCGATCTGGCGCACTTCGCCAGTTACGATGCGATTAGTGAAGCGGTTGCCGATGGCTTGAAAGTCGGCGGACACCTGAATGGGCTTGATCATTTGAATCTATTGGAAGTGCAAACGTTTTCTGATGTGGAGAAGCGCTTGCTGGTTGGCTTGCGCGATGTCATTCAAAGCGGCGATGCGGCAGCGTTGGTGCATGTGCAGGCAATTGCTGCGAAGCGCAGGGATGGACATTGGGCCAATACCGTGCTGGCGGCGCAGAATCCGGTGATCAAGGCCTTTGGTGCTTGTTACGATGCTATCGAAGCGGCAGCGGCGTTTAGTAGCCTTGCTGCCCAATACGCGCATGGCTTTAGTTATCCAACCGCCGTGGCGATGTTCCTGGCCTACCAGAAAGAACTTTTCCGTTTTGATCAGTGTTATCGCCACTTCATGCTGGCAAATGATGTGGTGGAATTGAATGGCTGGCTGTTCCTGCAATCATTGAAGGAGTGGATAGGCGAGCGCTATAGCTGGTATATGGCACAGCTTGCATCCACGTGGGGAAGCTTTGTTGCTGGCGATGCCCATGAAAATACGCTACTACAAAACTGGACTATGCCCGATGTGCGTAGCCAACAGCATTTCTTTCAAAATTATGTCCAGCCGATTGTGGATGCTGGTGCACGTAACCGTGCCTATGTCTTGATTAGCGATGCGCTGCGTTTTGAAGTGGCGCAAGAGCTCTATGAGCGATCAGTCTCTACTAACCGATTTAAGGCTAGCTTAGATGGCGTGCTCGGCGTTTTGCCTTCCTACACCACACTAGGTATGGCTGCGCTATTGCCGCATAAGCGCCTGGACTATCGCGCCACGGCCAACGCGGAAGTGTTTGTTGATGGCAAACCAACCGCGTCGCTTGAACAGCGTTCGGCGATTTTGGAAGACCATGATGGTATAGCGATCAAGGCCGATGCCTTGGTAGCGATGGGTAAAGAAGCCGGTAGAGAATTTGTAAAGCCATATAAAGTGGTGTATCTATACCATGACCAAATTGATGCGACAGGTGATAAACAAGCGACCGAGTCAGAAACCTTTAGCGCTTGCGAGAAAGCCATCAACGAAATTGAAGGCGTGATTCGCTACATCATCAATACCTTGAGCGGCTCAATTGTGGTGGTCACGGCCGACCACGGCTTTTTGTACCAGGAAGAAAAATTGGACGAAGCGGACAAAAGCGCCCTGGCAGAAAAGCCCGATGGCACATTGAAAGCCAAGAAACGCTATTTGATCGGGCAAGATCTCGGCCAGTCACCAAAAGCCTGGGCAGGTAACACGGCCGTTACCGCTGGCACGACAGACAGCTTGGATTTTTGGGTGCCCAAAGGTGCCAACCGTTTCCACTTTACGGGAGGCGCGCGTTTTGTGCACGGTGGCGCGATGCTGCAAGAGATCGTGGTGCCAGTGTTGACGGTACGAGCGACTGAACATGAAAAGTCTAAGATCCGCCCGGTAGAAATCACCTTACTCGGCTCGGTGCGCAAAGTGGTTACGAATCGACAGAAATTTGAATTTATTCAAACCGAAGCGATAACCGACAAAGTATTGCCTCGTACTGTCTTGGTTTCCTTACGTGACACCAATGGTGATAAGCTCATCAGCAACGAAGCTTCATTGACTTTTGATAGTAGCTCTAACCTGATGGATGAGCGTAAGAAAACCGTGATGTTGACAATACTCGCCGGTAGCTATGATAAGAATAAAGATTACGCGTTGGTGATACGCGATGCGAATACAAAAGCGGAAGTAGATCGTGAAAACTTCCGAATTGATTTGGCCTTTAGTAATGATTTTTAAGGATTGTTGAACACCACTTTTATGACAACTGACCAACAAATATCATCAGACAATCTGGATGCTCCGCTTGTTGTTGCCTCGTTAGACACCGCATCCTTAGATACATTACTCAATCGCCACCTTGCTGGACGCGTGGTGCGCAAGGATCTGACCAAGATGGTGAAAGAGGGTGCAAACGTGCCCGTGTATGTCCTTGAATACTTGTTGGGCATGTATTGCGCATCGGACGATGAAGACGTGATCCGTGAGGGCCTAGTCACCGTCAAGCGCATTTTGGCGGAAAACTATGTACGACCGGATGAAGCGGAAAAAGTCAAAAGTAAAATCCGCGAACAAGGCAGCTACAAGATTATCGACAAGATTACGGTCAAACTCAACGAGAAGCGCGACGTGTATGAGGCATTGCTTTCTAATTTGGGTGTGACCGGTGTCGAGGTTGATAGTTCTGATGTAAAAGAATTTGAGAAACTGTTAGCTGGCGGCATTTGGTGCATTGTCACTCTTAATTACTTCTACGAAGAAAATCAAAAAGGTTCGCCGTTCCGCATGGCCGACTTAAAGCCTATCCAGATGCCGAATATGGATATGGATGCTTTGAAAGAAGGGCGCACCCATTTCACGGAAGAGCAGTGGATCGATGTATTGCTACGCTCTACAGGGATGGAGCCAACCCATTTCAAAGAACGCGCCAAGTGGCATCTGCTGGCACGCATGATTCCTCTCGCAGAAAATAACTACAACGTCTGTGAGCTGGGGCCACGTGGTACCGGCAAGAGTCATATCTACAAAGAGATTAGTCCTAACTCCATTCTGGTATCGGGCGGACAATCGACCGTGGCCAATTTGTTTTACAACATGGGCAGCCGCAAAGTGGGCTTGGTTGGCCTATGGGATGTGGTGGCGTTTGATGAAGTGGCTGGTATGACATTTAAAGATCACGACGGTGTACAGATCATGAAGGATTACATGGCTTCAGGATCGTTTTCTAGAGGGCGTGACGCGATTAGCGCATCGGCATCCATGGTCTTTGTTGGTAACATCAATCAAAGCGTTGAGTCGTTGGTGAAGACGAGTCATTTGTTTGCACCTTTCCCGGAGACGATGATCGATACAGCATTCTTTGATCGTTTCCATTGCTACATACCTGGCTGGGAAATTCCCAAAATGCGGCCGGAGTTTTTCACAAACCAGTACGGCATGATCGTCGACTACCTTGCTGAGTATCTGCGTGAGATGCGCAAGGTCAGTTGCGCCGATGCGATCGACAAGTTCTTCAAGCTGGGCAATAACCTGAATCAGCGCGACACCATAGCGGTACGTAAAACAGTGTCTGGCTTGCTCAAGCTCTTGTATCCGCAAGGCGATTTTCCGAAAGAGGCAGTTGCACGCTGTCTGGAATATGCGTTAGAAGCGCGCCGCCGAGTCAAAGAGCAACTGAAAAAACTAGGCGGCATGGAATTCTACGATGTGCATTTCAGCTACATCGACAATGAGACATTGGAAGAGCGTTTTGTCTCAGTTCTAGAGCAGGGCGGTGGTGGCTTGATCCCTGAAGGCCAATTAAAACCGGGCGCATTGCATACCGTCGCGCCGGGCAGTAATGGCATGTTGGGGCTGTACCGAATCGAATTGCAATCAACGCCAGGCAATGGAAAATTATCGTTGTCCGGCTTGGGCTCAAGCACCAGTTCAAAAGAGCCAATGAGAATTGCGTTCGACTATTTTAAGGCCAATATCAGCCGGGTGAGTGCGTCCGCCAAGGTGAACGAGCATGACTATCACTTATCCGTAGTAGAGCTGCATAACACTGGCCCAACTGACCAAATGACTTTACCCGCCTTTGTGGCATTGTGCTCGGTATTGATGGGACGACCAATTCAATCGCAAATGGTGGTGCTAGGTAATATGAGTTTGGGTGGAAATATTACCCCAGTACAAAACTTGGCTGAGTCGCTGCAGGCCGCTTTTGATTCAGGTGCAAAACGTCTATTGATTCCGATGAGCAGCGTTTCAGCCATTGCGACGGTGCCTGGCGAATTGTTCGCCAAGTTTCAGACTAGTTTTTATTCTGATCCCGTGGATGCTGTTTTTAAGGCTTTGGGAGTGGAGTGATGTGTGGGGGCTTTGTCTTAGGTAAGTGTGATGCTTCGCGAACAGTTTTAAAATAAATGCAAGTTTTAAGAATGAAAGCTGTCATGGTTGACGGAGTATGATTCATCTTGCAATGAAGGCCTTTAGTTTTGAATTTTTCGACAAACTTGTCAGCATTAAGCATTGAACTATCCGTCGCCATTTTAGTATATTGATCGTTGAAAGAGCACAAAAAGTTTGGTGAATATGGATGCATAACGTCCACTTTGGCCGAAGACGAAGCATTGAGGGGAACTTCCCCGCAACAAAAAAATGCGACTTCAAAACCTGAAGTCGCATTCTTGTTTTTTTGCCTAAATTTATTTGGCCCATGCGCCAAACGAAAATCCGCCCGGCCCTATGTCAAATTTCTGGTTTGGATTAAGTGGGTGCCACGTAATGCCAAAAAGACTACAAAAATTTGGCAAGCGACCCCTGCGTGTCTCACATATAAAACCTGCTGCTAAAAGTTCTTTTTTTGATCGATGGAGCGTTGCTTCACTTTTCCAACCTTTCACTTTCATAAGTTTCCACGCCAAACAAAGATCCCCATTGTTTTTTCCATTGAATTGTGAAGCGACGTCGATCAAAAGTTTAATGGAGTATGGACTTAACTCTTTGAAACGATTTGAGTGAATTACAGCCAAAGGTAAGGCTAAAAACGCTCCCATCTTGGGTTTAAATTTAGTCTTAATCATCATTGTCACCATCAAAATCGAGACCAAATTGACTTGCAGCATCATTTTTAATTTTTGCTAAAATTTGATTGATGCGCCTTTTTGTGAGCTTGAGTGACCTGGCTAGTTCAATTGATGAGCGTGCGCTGATAGCATTTGCGACCGAGTCTAAGGTGGCATGGCCCGCAACGCGTTCTTGTCCATTTGTGGCCTCCGTAAAATTTTCAAGACTGATTCGCGTTAATTCTTTTTCTGCGACTTTTGATGCTTCCGAATCCGCGTCAATTGAAATTGCAAAACGCGTTGGGCCAAAATTTTTTCTCCTCACAAGTTGATTTAAATGGCCGAAAATATAACATTCAAAACTGCCCTTTCGTGAGTCATACTGGTCGCCAATTTCTAAAATTAAGACGTAAGCGTCTTGACAGACATCATCAAAAAAGTCGTTGTGACGGCGCGCGATGTTAAAAATTTCACGTTGATGACAATTAATAAATTCATGGGCAAATAAAAAAAGATTCATAATTTTCACTCTATGTTTTGAGCACCGTTTCCATTTCTCAACTTTCCTTTTTGCAAAGCGCAAGAAAGTCGTGGGCTAAATGGCAAGCCAAAATCTTTTTCTGCTCTCCTTTTTTTGGTCGATGTGGTGCGAACCGCCAAGTTTGGGAAGCCAGTGAGTGTTTAAAAAAACACATTTGAAATTGAGATGTTTGCTCAAAAATCGCGCTGGTCGCAATATGAGCGAAGGCGTTGGTGAGTTACCTTTAGTCGATTTTATTTTGCAATGGCAGTGCCATTGCGATAAAGACCAATCGATGACTTTGAATAGACTAGGAACGTTGCTAGCGAACTTACGAGCTAAAAATTATGTTGAGTGCGAACTTATTTTTTGGGGTAACGATCACTTCCATCACCAAGTATTAGTGATTTTTAGCAATGTTTTTTGAATAGTAGTTAAAGCTAAAACACGCTCTTTTCAGAGATATTTTTTACCAAACTATTTTGTTTGTTGCGCAGTAAAAAGTTTCTTGAACTATTTTACTTTTTAAAAATTTATTCCGCTAAGCGGTAAATAAAGAATACCACAAGACAACGTTTGTGCGAGGCCTTTTTCGAATATATTGAAAATATGCTGCACTATTTGATTCGCACTGCTGCAATTGCGCTGCAATTCCAGCGCATTCTAAGCACAAAACACGCAAAAATAGTCTACAATAAAAAACAAACGGCTTACCAAAATTAATTGGTAAGCCGTTGATTTTAAACGAATATCAGTGGTGGTGATAGGTGGACTTGAACCACCGACCCCAGCATTATGAGTGCTGTGCTCTAACCAGCTGAGCTATATCACCAAAATAGCCCTAAATTTTGCCATTAATATGCTGCGCTGTCAATTCAAACTTGGTGTGGCGCTTCGCTGGGTCGTCTACACGGTGCTGGAATTTGCAATGAAATATACGATAAATTCATCGAATCGTATTGAATTGGTTTTTTTACCAGTCCTACCAATCGGCGTTGTTTAAAATCCTGTCTCCAAACAAAGCTGAAGCGCTCTCTCGCCTGCATCGTTCAAATTGCAATCAATGATGGTGCGCTGTGGGATTGAGCGTAGCCACGTCATTTGCCGTTTGGCGAGTTGGCGGGTGGCGATAATGCCGCGTTCGCGCATCGTACTGTAATCGTAGTCGCCATCCAAATATTCCCATGCTTGCCGATAGCCGACGCAGCGCATGGAAGGCATGTTGAGATTGAGGTCGCCACGTGCACGCAAGCTTTGCATTTCGTCCATGAAACCTTGTTCTAGCATGCTATCGAAACGGGTTGCTATGCGTTGATGCAGAACCGCACGGTCAGATGGCTCAAGTGAAATGCAGAAAAGCTGATCGATTGGGTTAGTCTTAATTTGCTCCGCAAACAAAAGCGACATGGGTTTGCCCGTGATGGCGATGACTTCGAGCGCGCGTTGTATGCGTTGGCTGTCATTCGGCTTGAGCCTTTCAGCGGTGATCGGGTCAAGTTGCGCTAGGCGTTGGTGCAGAAATGGCGTGCCGAATTGCAAGGCTTCTGCATCTAATTCGGCGCGTATTTTTGCATCAGCTTGCGGGAGATTACCAAGCCCGTCTAACATGGCTTTGTAGTACATCATTGTGCCGCCGACGAACACGGGGATGCGCTGGCGTTGGCGGATTTCAGCAATCAATTGTGTTGCGGCACCGAGAAATTGTGCAACAGAAAAGCTCTGGTTTGGTTCGATGATATCAATCAGATGGTGCTTGACGCTGGCCAGCTCAACGACGCTGGGTTTGGCCGAGCCGATGTCCATGCCACGATAGATGAGGGCGGAATCAACTGAAATGATTTCAATCGGCATGTGCTGCGCCAACGCCAAGGCAACACCGGTTTTCCCGGAGGCGGTGGGGCCCATGATGGCGATGATTTTTTCGTCTGCAGACACAGTTGTTATGATGAAGGTAAGCGAAAACGCAGGCTACTGGCCGCGCAAAAAAAGGCGGTCCAAGTCGTTTAGACCCAATTGCACCCAAGTTGGCCGACCATGATTGCATTGGTCAGCGCGTTCGGTTTGTTCCATTTGACGCAGCAATGCATTCATTTCAATCACCGTGAGCTGACGGTTCGCCCGAACGGCAGTGTGGCAAGCCAAGGTGCCCAAGAGTTCATTGCGGCGATCGATGAGTACGCGAGAGCCGCCAAATTCGCGCAGGTCACGTAAGACATCGCGCGCCAGCGTTTGTGCGTCTGCGTTCTTGAGTAGGCTGGGCACACTGCGTACGGCCAGCGTGGTGGGTGATATGGCTGAAATATCGAAACCTAATGATTGCAGGACAGCTTGATTCTCCACGGCTGTTCCGACTTCAACGCCATCGGCATGAAACGTGACGGGAATTAGCATCGCTTGCACGGGCAGGCTCTCTGCGTCGAGTGCCGTTTTGAGCTGTTCGTACAAAATGCGTTCATGTGCGGCGTGCATGTCAATTAAAACAAGGCCTTGTCGGTTTTGCGCTAAAACGTAGACGCCGTGTAATTGCGCTAAAGCGAAGCCTAAAGGAAATTCGTCGTTGGTTTGCTCGTTGGGTTGAGCTCCGAGGTCGCTGGAAATCCCTTGTTGATTTGTTTCATTCGATTGGAACAAGGCGCCATATTGGGCGGTCTCTTGCGCAATCCCGCCAAGGAGCGTTCTCTTAGGTTGATAATAATTCTCGCCGGAGTAGGCAGGTGGCTGTGCAAAGGCTTGTGTAAAACTGCTTTGCTGGCCGCCATTCCAACGGTTCGTGCTGAGCCAAATTGCGGCGCCAGTGTGCCAACATCAGCCGTGCTTGGCGCGGGCACACTGCCATGCGCGGTGGCTGAGGTTTGCGCTAAGGCACGCTGCACAGCGTGAAAAACGAACTGATGCACGCTGCGGCTGTCGCGAAAACGCACTTCAATTTTTGAAGGATGTACATTCACATCCACCAAGCTAGGCGCAAGGTCTAAGGCGATCACATAAGAAGGATAGCGGTCGCCATGCAACACATCTTGGTAGGCGGCGCGTACGGCATGAGTGAGCAGCTTGTCGCGCACAAAGCGACCATTCACGTAAAAATACTGGGCGTCGGCGCGTCCTTTTGATGCGGTTGGCAGGCCAATAAAGCCATGCAAACGCAACGGACCCGCCATCTCATCAAGGGCGATACGGGCAGTGGCAAAGGCATCACCAAGGATGGTTGCGCTACGCTTGTCAATTGCGCTCGCGGCCCAGTGGTCAACCACCTTGCCATTGTGCGACATGGAGAAAGTCACATCGGGACGCGCTAATGCAATGCGCCGCACAACCTCTGCGCAGTGGCCAAATTCAGTTTGTTCCGATTTCAGAAATTTACGACGCGCAGGCGTGTTGTAGTACAAATCTTGCACGTCAACGGTCGTGCCCTGCGCGCCAGAAGCGGGGGTGACAGCGCCATTCTCTATGCGCCAAGCATGGGGAGCTTCCGCCGTGCGTGTGGTGAGGCTAAGCACAGCCACAGAGGCAATTGAGGCCAGCGCCTCGCCGCGAAAGCCTAGGGTCAGCACATTCTCTAATTCTTCTAACGAGGCGATTTTTGATGTGGCATGTCGCGCAATCGCCAGCGGTAACTGATCGGCTGGTATGCCGCGGCCGTTGTCGGTAATCGCGATGCGTTTGATCCCTCCTTCTTCTAGCCGCAGCGTGATGCTGCTGGCACCAGCGTCTAAGGCGTTTTCTAACAATTCTTTGACGACTGCCGAGGGGCGTTCAACCACTTCGCCCGCGGCAATTTGCGAGATTAAATGATCGGGCAGGGCGAGGATGCGGCGTTGGCTTTGTTGAGTACTTTGCATGGCGCAATTATAGCCTGCGAAACGAGTGCGAAGCGGCTGCTACAGCGGGCTATTCATAGTGTATTATGGCGCCGCTACCGAGGAGAATTATGGATTTGATGCAATTACTTGATCTGATTTTACACGTCGACAAAATGTTGGGCGTCTTTATCGATCGTTACGGCACGCTGGTCTACGTCGTCTTATTTGCCATTATCTTTTGTGAAACAGCCTTCGTTATTTTCCCTTTTCTGCCGGGCGACTCGTTGCTCTTTATTGCCGGCACATTTAGTGCAAATGGCTCAATGGATCCGCGTATTTTGATTGCCTTATTAGTCACTGCGTCTATCTTAGGCAACACCGTGAATTATTGGATAGGCAGATCGGTAGGTATCAAGATCATGCAAAAAAATTATGTCTGGCTAGATAGAACAGCGCTACAAAAAACCCATAATTTTTATGAAAAACACGGCGGTAAGACGGTGGTGTTAGCACGCTTCATTCCTCTGGTGCGCACCTTTGCGCCATTTGTTGCTGGTTTTTCTGAGATGAACCATAGAACTTTCCAACTCTACAACGTGTTAGGCGCTTTGCTCTGGATATTCTCGCTGGTACTCGGCGGATATTATTTCGGTAACATCCCCGTGGTGAAGGAAAACCTCAACACCATCGTGTTAGTTGGCGTTGGCGCAGCGATTGTTCCCATCATTTTGGGCTTGCTGTGGAAGGTATTGCGTTCGCTGGTTGGCAAACCATCGCACTAGAAGTTCATCGCGAACATGGCGCGGGCGATGGGCGATCAAGACATAATTTGGTTAAACCGAGCAGCGCCAAAGAAACCCCCATTTGGCGCGCCTTGCAACGGCTGTGGTGTTTGCTGTGCTGTTCGACCCTGCCCGGTTTCTATGCTTTTTTTGCGACAGCGCCGTGGTATGTGCAAAGCGCTGGAATGGCAGGGCGACCTAGCGCAATATCGGTGTGGAATGTTGCTCAAACCGCAGCGGTATGTGCCATTTGTACCGCAGCTTTTCGCGCCGATTTTCCGCAGATTGATTAAGCGATGGATTGCTGCTGATACCTCTTGTGACTCTTCAGCGAACATCGAATTGTCGCCATAGTCTTTAGGTTTTTCTGGCAGTATGCCAAATTTTACCTATATTTGCGCTTTATTTATAAGCGTAACGAATATATACAACCAAGGGTATCGAATTAAAGGTTTGCTTCTTAAGTTCGCGCAATCTTGTTTTTTGCAAGTGGAGGATTTTTCGCGAAGTAGCGCTTGATGCCCTTCACAATCGCGTTTGCCAATTCGTCTTGGTAGGCTTCATCCGTTAAGCGCGCTTCTTCTTCCGGGTTAGAAATAAACGCGGTTTCGATCAAAATGCTGGGAATATCAGGCGCTTTGAGCACCACGAATCCCGCCTGCTCGACGCTTCCTTTATGGAGGCGATTTACGCCGCCAATTTCTTTGAGCACCGCATTACCGAGTTTTAGGCTGTCGTTAATTTGCGCTGTAGTGGATAAATCTAACAACACGCTGGCAAGCTGCTTGTCGTGTGTTTTGATATTCACGCCACCTATTAAATCTGCTGCGTTTTCTTTGTTTGCCAGCCAATTCGCCGCAGTGGAGCTGGCACCTTTGTCAGACAGCACAAAAACAGACGAACCGCGCGCCGTCTTTTTGATAAATGCATCCGCATGAATCGACACCAATAAATCTGCCTGAACATTGCGCGCCTTTTGCACGCGCACTTGTAGCGGCACAAAAAAATCGGCATCGCGAGTCAACATCACGCGCATATTGTCTTGCTGCTCTAACTTATGTTTGAGGCGTTTGGCAATCGCCAGCACCACATCTTTTTCTCGACTGCCCGCACTGCCAATTGCACCAGGGTCTTCGCCGCCATGACCGGGGTCTAAAGCGATAGTGATGATGCGATTTAAGCTGCCGGGTTTGCCGCCTTCTTCACTGGCGCCTACCTCGGGGCGCTTATCGCCTTTTAAGTTGTCTTTTACTTCAGGTCTGGTGACTGCAATCTCTGGCTTGTCGGCTTGGTGCCACTCACCTTTTTCAATCAGCTCTGCGATAGGGTCTGGTGGATTGGCGGGGTAAAGATCAAAAACTAAGCGATGTTGATAAGTGCCTACAGGCTGCAAGGTGAATACTTGCGGATTGACTTCCGCTTTCAAATCAAATACCAAACGCACCACATTCGGCCGGTTTTGTCCGACCCGCACTTGCTTAATGTAAGGGTCATTCGCTTGAATTTTTGCAACTAACTGCTTCAAGGTTGGATTAAGTTCCAAGCCTTCAATATCCACCACCATGCGTTCAGGGTCTTTGACAATGAAGTGGCTGGTTTTTAACTCTGTATCATTTTCCAAAGTAACGCGCGTGTAGTCGGCAGCAGGCCAAACTCGTACCGCTAAAATTTGTGCCGCGCGCGCCGCACCTGTTGCGAATACGGAGAGAATTAAACTCGCGCCCGCTTGTAAAAAAACACGTCTTTCTCTTCCGCGCGGTTTCGTATTTGCGGGTAAGTTGTCCGCCACGTTTTGCAAAGATTCAGTGTGTTCTTCACGCAGATTGAACGCATGTCGAACTCGGTCGGTGAAAGAGGGTTTGCGGCGATTTCTTAATACAATTTTCATTACAAATTAGGTGCAAAATTCAGATGGTCAAGGCAGCGTTCCGCTAAAACGGAACGGGCATGCAATTGTACTCGACGCCCATGCGCGGCGATGTCGAGATAGATATCCAAATCCGGTGGTGGCAAAACGCCTTCGCCCTTTTCTGGCCATTCGACAAAGCAGATTGTTTGTTGATTAAATTCGTCACGAAAACCCGCCTCGATAAATTCATCTGGGCTTATCATGCGGTACAAGTCAAAATGCATGAACTTAATGGCCTGTTGATTCACCATAATTTGGTAAGGTTCTGCCAAGGTATAGGTCGGGCTTTTTACTTGACCTTGGTGGCCAGCGGCATGCAGCACGGCGCGTGTAAGCGCAGTTTTTCCTGCGCCTAGGTCGCCATGCAAATAAACGCATAGCCCAGCTTGCAAGCCATGCGCGAGGCTTTTTCCCAATGCTAAGGTGGCGGCCTCGTCGGCCAAAGTCATGTTCAAATGTTGCATCAATTTCCAAAAAATGATGAATCGTTTTTTTCTAACAAAGTCTCGCGGAAACATACCATACAAGCCACGTTTTGCGGCAGACATCGTGATGGGTAATCACACAACATGAGCGACTTTTCGCAACTCGCATTGGAAATGAAAGTTTGGGCGCAAGCTTTAGGTTTCGCTGAGTTACGCGTCAGTGACGTCGATTTATCGCACGCCGAACCAGGCCTAGAAGCGTGGTTGGCGGCGGGTTTTCACGGCGACATGGCTTATATGCAAAGCCACGGCATGAAACGCGCACGGCCCGCCGAATTGGTGGAAGGAAGCATTCGGGCCATTACCGTTCGAATGAATTATTTGCCAAAAAATTCCTCAGAAAATTGGGCAAAAAAAGAACTCGATTTGCCAGCAAATCAAGCAGTTATCTCGATCTACGCCAGAGGGCGGGATTACCACAAAATTTTACGCTCGCGTCTACAACAATTAGCCGAGCAAATTCAAGCGCGCATTGGTAACTTCGGCTATCGCGTGTTTACCGACTCGGCCCCCGTTATGGAGGTTGCGTTGGCCGAGAAATCAGGCCTTGGCTGGCGCGGAAAGCACACCTTGTTGCTTAATCGCGATGGCGGTTCCATGTTTTTTTTGGGTGAGATATTGGTTGATATTCCGCTACCAATAGACCCACCAATAACCGATCATTGCGGACAATGCACCTCATGCATTACAGCTTGCCCAACCCAAGCAATCATCGCACCGTATAAGTTAGATGCGCGCCG